>NZ_JBHYPE010000038.1:0-69357 GCF_042746015.1 Streptomyces sp. NPDC058773 | reverse complement strand
GGCAGCAGACCGGCGACCGCCTTGAGCAGCGTCGACTTGCCCGAACCGTTGGAGCCGATCAGGCCGATCGACTCGCCCCGGTAGGCGGTGAAGGAGACGCCCTTGACCGCGTGCACCTCGCGCACGCCCGAAGAGGGCTTGCGGCGCACGATGCGGTTCAGGGCCGCGGTGGCGGTGCCCTTGCCCGCGCCCGTGCCGTAGACCCGGTAGACGATGTGCAGATCGTCCGCGATCACCGTCGGAACCCGCTCCGCGGTCGCCCCGGCCGTTGTGGCGGCCCGCACGCCGTTGTTGTCCTCAGCCACGTCCGTACCGCTCCTCAGCCTTCCAGAAGTACACAAAGCCCACGACGCCCGTCACCAGCGCCCAGCCCGCGGCGAACGCCCAGACATGCGGCGGCAGTTGCTTCGAGACGAAGCTGTCGATCAGGGCGAACCGCATCAGGTCGATGTAGAGCGCGGCCGGATTGATGTCCAGGAGGAACTGGACGACGGCGGGTACGTGCTTGCCCGCGGTGACGGCGCTCATGCTGTACATGACGCCCGAGGCGTACATCCACGTCCGCAGGATGAACGGCATCAGCTGCGCCAGGTCCGGGGTCCGGGAGCCCAGCCGCGCCATCACCATCGCCAGGCCCGTGTTGAACACGAACTGCAGCGTCAGGGCCGGCAGCACCAGCAGCCAGGACCAGCCCGGCGTCTGCCCGGACGCCAGCAGGATGGCGACGAGCACGCCCATGGACATCAGCAGCTGCTGGAGCTGCATCAGGCAGAACGAGACCGGCAGGCAGGCGCGCGGGAAGTGCAGTGCGCGCACCAGGCCGAGGTTGCCGGAGATCGCCCGGGTACCGGCCAGCACCGAACTCTGGGTGAAGGTGAAGATGAAGACACCCGTCACGAGGAACGGGATGTAGTCCTCGACATGGCGGTTGGTGCCGATCAGCAGCCCGAAGATCAAGTAGTAGACCAGCGCATTGAGCAGCGGGGTCACCACCTGCCACAGCTGGCCCAGCTTCGCCTGGCTGTACTGCGCGGTGAGCTTGGCGCCCGCGAAGGACGCGATGAAGCTCCGCCGCTGCCAGAGCCGGCGGACGTACGCGGGCAGCGTGGGCCGGGCGCCGCTCACCGTGAGGCCATGACGCTCGGCCAGCGCGCGCAGCTCGGGGTCGGGTGAGGTGCCGGGGGCGGACGGCCGGGCGGGTGCCGGCGCCGGGGGCGTGAGGGTTTGGGACATGGGGCCGCTTTCGCTTGCGTACGGGGGCGGCGGAACGGATGCGACGACGGGACGGGTCCGTATCGTCGTGACGCTGACACTAAAGGGTGCTCGCGTCGAAACGCAACCGTAGCGTCGTGACGGTAGGGTCATGCCATGGCACAAGACGGCAGCAGAAGCGCACCCGCGGCGGCGCGCCGGGCACCGGCGGGCGCCGCCGTACTGCGGGAGGACAAGACCGAGGCGATCCGCGTCGCGGTCTTCGAGGAGCTGGCCGCGGTGGGCTTCGCGCGGATGTCGATCGAGGGCATCGCGCGGCGCGCGGGCGTCGGCAAGACCGCCGTCTACCGGCGCTGGCGCTCCAAGCTGCACCTGGTCCTGGACGTGGTCTCCGCGGTGGCGGTGGCGGGGATGCCGGCGCCGGACACCGGGTCGCTGTCCGGTGACGTACGGATGCTGCTGGAGGTCGCGGCGCGGGCGCTGCGGCACCCGATGGCCTCGCAGATCATCCCGGACCTGCTGGCGGAGGCGGCCCGCAGCCCCGAACTGGCGCAGGCGCTGAAGGCGGCGCTGCACGACAGCCAGGAGGGCGTCGCGGCCGCGGTCGTGGCACGGGCCGTGGAGCGCGGCGAGCTGCCCGCGGACGTGGACACCCGCCTCGCGCTGGACCTGCTGACCGGCCCCCTGTACTGGCGCCTGCTGGTCGCCCGCGACGAGCTGCCCAAGGGGTACCTGGACGCACTGACCGGCTCGGTGGTGGCGGCGCTGGGGGCGGGGTAGGGAAGGGCTGGGGGCCTGGGGGTCCCTAGGGGCGGGGTGAACGGATCCCGTAGGGGGTGGGGGCGCCCCCTGCGGGGAGCCGGCGAGGCAAGAGGCTCCCGGGCAGGGGCCGGGCAACCTCCAGGGGCCGGACCGCCTCTTGTGGGGTGGCGGGCGTCGGAGCCACCGGCAGTCCTCCACGGTCGGCGAACGTTCACCCCGCGTTATATGCCTTGATGGTCCCCTTGGCCCCGGTGGGACGCCGGGTCTTTCGGGGGATTGCCGAAAGAACGGAGGGCCCGGTGCCCGCCCCTGACGACCTCGCGGCCACGGCCCCCGCCGGACCGGACGCCCCGGCGCCGACCGTGTCCGTGATCGTGCCGGTGCACAACACCCGCCGCTACCTCGACCGCAGCCTCGGCTCGGTCTTCGCCCAGACCCTCGACCACCGCCACATCGAGGTGATCGCGGTCGATGACGGCTCGACCGACGGCAGCGCCGAGTGGCTCGCCGAACAGGCCCGCCGCCACCCCCGGCTGACGGTCCTGCACCAGGAGGCATCCGGCGGCGCCGGCAAACCGCGCAACGCCGGACTCGCCCGCGCCACCGGCGACTACGTCTTCTTCCTCGACTCCGACGACCGCCTCGACCCCGAGGCGCTCTTCTGGCTCACCCGGACGGCCCAGAAGTGCGGCTCCGACATCGTCTACGGCAGGATCGCCGGCGCCGACGGCCGCGCCGCCCCCGTCGACCTGCGCACCACCAGCGACAAGGTCTCCGTCTTCGACTCCCCGGTCTACTGGTCCCTGGCCGCCTACAAACTCTTCCGCCGCGCCTTCGTCGAGCAGCACCGGCTGCGCTTCGTCGAGGGCCGGCTGCTCGCCGAGGACCTGCCGTTCGGCATCAACGCCCTGCTGCGCGCCGACGTCGTCTCCGTCTTCGCCGAACGCACCTGCTACTACCTGCACGGACGCGACGACAACAGCAACGCCACCCGCCAGGACACCGACTGGTGCGAATACCTCGGCTACATAGGCACCGTCCTCGACCAGGTCGCGGCCGCCGTCCCGCCCGGCGCCGACCGCGACAAACTGATGGTGCGGCACTTCCACGGCGAGATACTCATGCCCTTCGGGGCCCCCTTCCTCGCCCGCGACCAGGCCGGCCGCGCCGCGATGGCGGCTGCCGCCCGCCCGCTCGTGGAGCGCTACCTCACCGACCGGGTGCTGACCGCCCTGCCGCCCCGGCTCCGGCTGCGCGCCCACTGCCTGCGCGAAGGACTCGACGACCAGCTCACCGCCGTCGTCCGCGCCGACACCGAAGCGGAGCCGGACCCGCCGCACCTCGCCGACGACGGCCGGGTCTACGCCGGCTACCCGTACTTCCGCGACCCGCAGCGCGCCCTCCCCGACGCCTGCTACGACCTCACCGACCGTGTGGTGCTGCGCCAGCGGCTGATCCGGCAGCACTGGGTCGGCGGCGTCCTGCACCTGCGGGGCACCGCCACCCTCCCCTGGATCGGCGGCGACACCGTGGAGATCCTGCTGCGCCGCGACGGCACCACCCACCGGATCCCCGCCCACTACGCCGACGGCGCCTGGCGGGCCGCCGTCGACCCGGCGACCGCGGCGGACGGCGGCCCGCTCACCGACGGCGTCCGGGGCTTCAAGATCGCTGTCACCGCGCACGGCACCACCGGGCCCGCTCTCCGCCGCGAGGCCTGGCTGGTCCCCGAGCACGATCCGGAGGACCCGCAGGACACCGCCGGCGGCGCGCCCCGGATCGTCGGCCGCGGCGCGGCCGGCCCGGCCGTCGCCGCGCTCTTCCGCTCCCGGCCGCACGGCCACCTCCACCTCGACCTGGACCGCAACGGGGCCCGCCGGCCCCTCGGCGACGACCTGCGCGGCGCCGCCGACTGCACCCGCTCCGGACGGGCCACCCTCGCCGCCCGGCTCACCCTGCCCGGCTGCCCCGCGGACGCCGAACTGCGGCTGATCCTCTACGACGCGACCCGCACGGTGGCGCTGCGCACCACGGTCGAGCGGGCCGCCGGCGACCGCTACACCGTGCGCGCCCTGCTGCGCAGCGGACCCCCGGGCACCTGGCGGGTGGCGCTGCGGGTGACCGCCGGCCCGTTCCGCCGCGAGCTGCCGGTCCGTACGGCCGGGACCGGCGAGGGCGGGCGGACCCCGCTGACCCTCACCGTTCCGGGCGGCGGCTCCCCGGCGGGCCTGCTGCGCCGGGCGCGCCGCTGACGCGCCCGCGCAACCCGGCCCGCCCGTCGGTCACCGCACCGGACGGCGAGCCCCTCCGCCAGTACGCGCCCCTCGGTACGCGCCCCTTTCGGCAGGAGCCGAATGCCGTTGCCCGGCCCACCGGCCTGCAACAGGCTGACCCACGGCACCGGCCACCGGTGCACCCGCGGGAGAGGACTCCCGGGGCCGTATGACAGGGGGAACACACATGTCCGTACTCAAGCGCGCCGGTATCGCGGCCGCGGCCGTCGCGGCGCTGGCCGTCCCGGCGGTCGTCGGCACCGCCGGACCCGCCGCGGCGCGGGCCGCCACCACCCAGGGCTGCCCGTACGGCGCGGTCTGCATCTACCCGCAGAACGCCGGCTGGAACGGCGGCCACCCGTCGCACTTCTACTACAGCTACGGGGCCCACAACCTCAGCGGCATGTACGGGGTGCACCGCATCTACAACAACCAGTCCGGCGGCGCGACCATGCGGACCTGCACCGGCTACAACGGCACCGGCTGCCAGGGCTACCTGGCAGCCGGCTACTACATCGACAAGGACATGACGCCGATCAACTCGATCACCCTCCAGCCGTAGGCGCCCGGCACCGGTGAGGGCGCCGGGGCCGGGCCTCCCACCGGAGGCCCGGCCCCCGCACACCGTGCGGCGGACGGCCCCCGGGCGCACCCTGGAAACAGCGGCCCCGGAGGTGAATCGTCATGTTGCAGACCGCTGTCGGATGGCATGTCGAGCTGGAATTCGAGGAGGACAACCACCGCACTCGCGCCGCCGCCCTGGTACGGCTCCCCGACGGGACCGAGGTACGGTCCCACGGCTACGCCAGCCGCCACCCCGTCGACGCCAACCAGCCGCGCGTCGGCGAAGAGGTCGCGGGCGGACGGGCGCTCAACGAACTCGCGATGAAGCTGCTGACCAAGGCCCACGACGAGATCGACGAGGCGTCCGGCCGGACGTCACACCCGCTGAGCTGAGCCGCCCGGCCACCGGGCCCGGCCGGTGCGGCCTCCCCGGACCCCGTTCCGCGGTCAGTCCTGCGGGTGGTGGTGCAGCCAGCCCGCCCACGCCGAGGTGATCATGTCGCGGACGTCGTGCCGGGCCTTCCAGCCCAGCTCGTCGGCGATCCGGTCGGCGGCCGCCACCACCCGGGCCGGGTCGCCCGGCCGGCGCGGGGTGACCTCGGCGGCCACGCCCTCGTGCCCGGTGATCCCGGCGATCAGATCGACCATCTCCCGCACCGAAACGCCCTCACCGCGCCCGATGTTCAGCGTCAGATCCCGCACCGGACCCGGCTCGGCGAGCTTGCGGGCCGCCGCCACATGGGCCTCGGCGAGATCGGCGACATGGATGTAGTCGCGGATGCAGGTGCCGTCCGGGGTGTCGTAGTCGTCACCGAAGATCCGCGGCGCGGCGCCCTCGGTGAGCCGCTCGAAGACCATCGGGACGATGTTGAAGACCCCGGTGTCGGCCAGCTCCGGCGTGGCCGTCCCCGCGACGTTGAAGTAGCGCAGACAGGCCGTGCTGATGCCGTGCGCCCGGCCCGCCGCACGGGCCATCCACTCGCCGACGAGCTTGGTCTCCCCGTACGGGTTGATCGGCGTGCAGGGGGTGTCCTCGGTGACCAGGTCGACGTCCGGCATGCCGTAGACGGCGGCCGAGGAGGAGAAGACCAGCCGGCCGACGCCGCCCGCGGCCATCGCCTCCAGCAGCGTCTGCAGGCCGTGCACGTTCTCGCGGTAGTAGAGCAGCGGCATCTCGACGGACTCGCCGACCTGCTTCTTGGCGGCGAGGTGGATGACATCGGTGATGCCGTGCCCGGCGAGGGTGGCATCCAGCAGCTCACGGTTGAGGGTGGAGCCGACCACCAGCGGGACGTCCTCGGGGATCCGGGCGGCCACGCCCGTCGTCAGGTCGTCGAGGACGACGACCGTCTCGCCCGCCTGGCGCAGGGCCCGTACGACATGGGCGCCGATGTAGCCGGCACCACCCGTGATCAAGTAAGACATAGGCCAATCCTAGGCTCGGGGACGAAGAGTGCGGGGGAGTGGTCCGGGGCGGTCAGCGGTGCAGCCGCCGGGCGGCGATCCGCCAGACGCTGCGCAGCCCCGACGCGACCCGCAGCGACAGCGCCCCGCCGGTCGTCGCATACGGCTGCACCAGCAGCAGCACATGGCGGCGGCTGGGCAGCACCCGGCGCCGCAGCCCCGGCCCGAGGGCCCGCAGCGCCGCCCGGAAGCCCGCCCCGTCCGCGCAGCTGACCTGCGCCATCAGATCCCAGGGCTCGGGGTCGGCGTGGTGCCGGCCGTCCCGCTCCACCAGCGCGCCCAGATCCAGCACGATCTCGGCGGTCCAGCAGGCCTCCGCACCGCCCGCCGCCGGGGCCGGGGTGAGCGCGGCGGTGTGCACCGGGCCGCGCCGGTCGTCCCGGCGCCGCCGCAGCTCGATGTCGATGCTCTCCGGCCCGGCCGCGGCCAGCCGCCCGTACAGATCGTGCACCCGCAGCCGCAGCACCCCGGGGCTGCTGACCGCCGGCTCCGCGTCTATGGTCACCGGCAGCCGGTGCATCGGCTTGGTGCCGATCGCGTCCAGCTCCACCTCCGGCAGGTCCCCGGACCACACCGCGCGCCCGCCGGACTCCGCGTACGGCGGCAGCAGCCGGCCGGGCCGGGCCGCCAGCTGCGTCAGCCGCCCCAGGTCCCGCGGCGCCGGCGAGGCCAGCACCACCCGCGCCAGCCAGCGCGCCGGGGCCCGCGCCGCCCGCAGATCCGGCTCCTCGAAACCGGCCAGATACGCCCGGGTCAGCCGCCACCACTCCGCGCGGTAGTCGGCGCCGCGGGTGTGCAGCTCACGGACGTACATCCGCAGATCGTGGTCGAGGAACTTGGTCCGCGCGGCGTGCGCCAGCGCCGGCTGCCCCGCTTCCTGGAAGATCTCCACACTCGCGCGGTGCGCCGCGATCCGCGCCTGCCAGTTGGCGACATCCGTGCGGTCCAGCGAGATCGACTGCCGCGCGGCCGCGCGGCGCACGTGCCAGACGTACACCTGGTCGGGAATGGTCGCGATCCGCGGGGCGGCGGCCAGCACCCGCGCGGTGAACACGAAGTCCTCATAGGTGAAACGGCCCTCGGGGAACGCGATGGCGTGCTTGTCGAGAAATGCCCGCTCATAGAGCTTGTTGACACACAGCGTGTCCCGGACCAGCTGCGGGCTGGCCTCGGGGGACTCGTGCACCGCCCGCTCGCGGTAGAGGGCCGGCTGCCAGGCGACGTCGCGGTGCGCGGGCAGCTCCCGGCGGACACACGCCCCGGCCGCGACCGGGGCGTCGTGCTCCAGGGCCGCGGCCAGCAGCGCGCGGGCCGCGCCCGGCGGCAGCACGTCGTCGCTGTCGAGGAACATCACGAACCGCCCGGTGGCGGCGCGCAGTCCGTCGTTGCGGGGCGTGCCGCAGCCGCCGCTGTTCTCGTCACGGTGGAGGACCCTCAGCCGCGGTTCGGTACGGGCCAATGCGTCCAGGGCGGCGCCGGTGCCGTCGGTGGAGGCGTCGTTCACCGCGATCACTTCGGTGACCGTTTCGCCGGGGGTCCCCTGCGCGAGTGCGGAACGTACCGCATCGCCGACATGGCCGACGTCGTTGAAGGCAATGACGACGATGCTGACCTGCGCGGATGGCGTGATGGTGGGCCCCGGCAGTGGCTCAAGGGCTTCTTTCACAGTCACTGAAATTCACATTTCGTGTCGACAGCATCTCTTGGCGCGAGCGGGAATTCCGAACCCATTTCCGATGATTCAGAGGGCGAAATCCGTCGCGCGGTTGCACCCGTCGCTCCGCTTTTCCGCCCTCTTGCCGTCTTCTTGCCGGGCGGGAACCGGGCTCGGGGTGTGCCGGGCCCGTGAGGACACCTGCACATGCTGTAACGACGCGAACGCCGCCGGATGCCGATCCGCACACCATCATCTTGCGGCGGACCGGCGCCGGTCACCGCTCCATCAGATCCGCGACCCGGCCCGCCGCGCCCCCGTCGTCCCGGTGACAGAAGGCCTCCCGGAAATCCGCGTACGCCTCCGCGCCCGCCGCCGTGATCGCCGTCAAGTCGCCCAGGGCGTCGATCAGTTCACCGGTCGAACCGAGCAGCGGCCCCGGCACCCGCGCCTCGAAGTCGAGGGTGAAGCCCCGCAGGGTGTCGCGGTAGTGCGCCAGATCGGGCGTCAGGAACAGCATCGGACGGCCGGTGTTGGCGAAGTCGACGGCCAGCGACGAGTAGTCGGTGACCAGCACATCCGCCGCCAGCAGCAGCTCGGTGGCGTCCGGATGGGCCGACACGTCCAGCGCGAACGGCGCATGGTGGGCCGGCAGCCGGTCCGCCACCAGCGGATGGCCGCGGACCAGCAGGACATGATCGTCGGCCAGTTCCTTCCGGGCCAGCTCCAGATCGAGCGGCAGGTGCAGCCGGTGGTGGCCCGCGTCGTAGGCCAGATCGTCCCGCGGCGTCGGCGCGTACAGCACGGCCTTCCGGCCCGGCTCGATGCCCAGCCGTTCGCGCACCGCGGCCGCCGTCCGCTCCCGGTCCGGCGCGAACAGCGCGTCGGTGCGCGGCAGTCCGGTCTCCAGCAGCCGGCCCGAGTAGCCCAGTGCGGAGCGCAGCACCGGAGTGCTGTGCGCGTTGGGCGACAGCAGCACGCTCCACTGCCGGCTCACCCGCGGCCGCGGCGCCAGATGGGCCAGCCCCGCGCACAGCGTCCCGGCCAGGTCGGCGCCGATCCGCTTGAGCGGGGTCCCGTGCCACGTCTGGATGATCCGCTGGCCGCCCCGGCGGGTGAACCACCGCGGCAGATGCGTGTTGGTGACCACCCAGCGGCTGTGCGCCAGCGCCCCGTGCCACTCGGCGCTGCCCACCAGCACCGCACGGGCCGTCTCCGGCACCACGGTCTGCGCGTCGCGCACCGCCCACAGATGCTCGGCCGCCATGCCCCGGCGGACCAGCTCCTCGTGCACCGCCCGCGGCGAATCCCCGTACGCCCGGCCGCCGAAGCTGCTGTAGAGGACGGTGTCGCGCAGCGGACGGGAGCGGTGCAGCGGGTAGTGCTGCTCGCGCAGCATCCGGCGGCGGTACGGACCGCGGTCCGTGGCGGGCAGCGCGGGCCCCGCCACCACCAGCGCCTCGTCGTGCCGGTGCCGGTCCAGCGTGAACGGCTTGCCGCGGACCGTACGGGAGGCCGGCAGCCCGTCGAGGACGGACGGGGCGCAGCGCACCGGGGCGTCCAACGGCGAGCCGGGCGCGCCCCGTTCGCGCAGATGCAGCGTCCAGCGGCCCTCGCGCAGCGGCAGGGGCCCGGCCGGTGAGGGCAGCGCGCCCAGCGGCAGCGTGCCGTGGAACCGGCCTTCGTCGTGGGTGGTGGGGAAGGCCAGCTCGGTGGCGTGCGTGCTGTGTTTGAGGACCAGTTCGGTGTGGTGCGGCGCGGCGGCCGGCAGCCCGCCGGACAGCAGCAGGGCGCCGTCCGCGCGCCACGTCAGCCGGTCCAGGTACGGCTGCGGGACCCGGTCGTGCAGGGCGAGTTGCCCGGCCGGGGTGCCGGCCACCACCAGCTCCCGGCCGTGCGGCAGCGGATACGGCACCGGCGTCAGCTCCGGGGCGCAGGCGACCGGGTCGGTGCCGCCGCCGGGCAGCACCAGCTCCGCCGCCCAGCTCTCGGTGTGCGCCGGCGGCACGGCCCGGGGCGCGCCGTCCCGGGCGGGGCGGGCGGCGGCGAGGGCGTCGAGCCGGACCCGGAAGGTGTGCGTGGGCGGGGAGGAGACGCCCGCACCGTCCGCGGCCGCCGCCCCGGGCGCCGTTTCCCCGGGCCCGGCCGCCTCCGGCAGCCCCGTCTCCACCGGGAACGACACCACCGTGCCCGTCCCCTGATGGGTCAGCCGCAGCGCCGTGGGCGGCGGGCCCGGCGCGGTGACCGTCAGCGCCAGGTCACCGGCCGCCGCGGCACCGTGCCCGGCCAGCCGCCGGGCACCGCGCCCCACCGACAGCCGCAGTCGCCCACCCGCGTACCAGGGCGTGAGCCGCAACCCGCCGTCCGCGCCGGCCACCTCGTGGGAGCGCGGCGCGGCGCCCGAACCGGCGTCCGGTGCCGACAGCGCCCCGGCCCCCACCACACCCGCCGACACCAGCAGCACCCCCACCGACCAGTCGCCCTCCTCCCAGCGCCCGCCCCGGCGCAGCCGGGCCGGATCGAGCCGCAGCTCGAAGCCCGACCAGTCGTAACAGTGCAGCTCCTGCCCGGACTCGACGGTCGCCGCCGGCATCGCGACGGTGCGCAGCGGCAGCAGCACCCGGCGCCGCCCGCACGACAGCACCGCCGTCCTGAGATAGCGGTGCCGGGCCGCGGCGTCCAGATTGCGCAGATAGGCGTAGCCGCGCAGCACCAGCACCCCGTCCCGCCACACCGCCTCCTTGACCCGGGCCACGACGGGGAAGTCGGCGCGGTCCAGCCGGGTCACGCCCGTCGGCAGCTCCAGCGGCGGCGTCAGCGGCAGCACCGCGCGCTTGCGCAACGGCGGCCCGGCGACGGTGAACCCGGCCGGATTACGGGCCTCGTGGGTGAGCAGCGCCAGCAGATCCGCCAGCCGCCCGGCCCGGATCAGATACCACCGCATCCGCAGCTCCACCGGGAGCGTGCGGAACAGCGTCGGGTCCACCCCGGACAGGAAGTTGCGGGCGCAGTCCAGGAACGCGGTCCGGCACTCCGGGGCCGCCCCCGGCAGCGCCTCGACCAGGTCCAGCAGCCCCTCGGTGAGCTGTGCACGGTCGTAGTCCCGCCGGTGCCCGCGCAGCCCGTCCCGCGCCGGATCGGCCAGGAAGCGCCGGATGCCGGCCACCGCCGCGAACCGGTCCCGTACGGCACGGGCACTCAGCCGCCGGTGCCGGGCGGGCCCCTCCGGCAGCCGCCGGTAACAGACGTGCTCGTGCAGCACATCGACCGCGCCGGCCAGGAAGAACGCGGGCAGCGTCACCGCCGCGTCATGGCACCACTCGCCCTCCGGGAACGCGAGGGCGTGCCGGTCCCAGAAGGCGCGGCGGAAGACCTTGTTGCGGGCCCCGTGGTCGGACAGCAGGGAGAGGTCGTCGCCGATACGGAGGCGCAGCGCGGTCCCGCGGTCCGCCGGATGCTGCGCGGACTGACTGCGGCCGGCCGCGCCCAGCCGGTACACGTTCCCGGTCGCCAGATCCGACCCCGACCGGTCCAGCAGGCCGACCAGATCCTCGTACGCGCGCGGCAGCAGCACATCCTCCTCGGCGTCCAGGAACGCCAGGTAGCCGGTGTGCGGATAGGCCTGCCGGGCACCGGTGTTGCGGACCGCGCCGCAGCCGGGCTCCGGGGCGCCGCCGGAGTGGTGCACGATCCGGAAGCGCGGATCGCGTGCCGCGAAGCGCCGGGCGAGCGCGGCGGGCGAACCGGGGGCCGGCTCCGCGGCGGAGGCGTCACCGCGCCCCGCCGCGGGCGGGCCGTCCACCAGCACCACATCCAGCTCGGTCAGCGTCTGGGCCGCGACCGACTCCAGGCACTCCTCCACATTCCGCTCGGACCCCTCGCTGCGATGGACCGGGACGACGACGGTGAGCCGTGGCTTCATACGCGGACCAAGCCTTTCCGGACTGGCGATGCACAAGACCGGTCCGTTCAACTCGCCCACGGCGGCACGGTCACCGGATCTGCGCTGAAAGGGTGAGACACATCGTCGACAGTGCGTGTCCGCGTCATTACGCTCGGTGTGCGAAGTCGGCGCGCCGTAGCGCCGGGCCGCGCCCGATGCCGTAGACCCGTTGCACAGCTTCACGACGCCCCGCGCCGTGTCTCCCCAGGGAAGGTGACCGCGTCCCGATGCCCGGCCGAACCGACAGCTCCGCCGCCACCGACAGCCCCGACGCCGGGCCCCCCGGCAGCGCCCCCCGGGCCGCCCGCCCCGCGCCCTCCGCGGGCACCGCCCCGTCCGCCTCCACCGCGCGGCTGCCGGCCGAGCCGGCGCGCGGCGGCCCGGCCCGGCTGCTGCCCGCCCGGACCCCGTTCCGCAGCCAGCTCCGGCGGATCGGCCGCGGACGCGTCCTGGAGGTCGGCTGCGGAACCGGCGACACCCTCGCCGGCTGCGCGCCCGGCAGCGTCGGCGTGGACCACGACCCGCGGTCCGTGGCCCGCTGCCGGGAACGCGGACTGACCGCCTACACGGCCGACGCCTTCCTCGCGAGCCCGCACGCCCGCCCCGGCGCCTTCGACGCGCTGCTGACCGCACACGTGCTGGAGCACCTCGACGACGAACAGGTCGAAGGGCTGCTGCGGGCCTATGTGCCGTACGTACGGCCTGGCGGCGGGGTGCTGCTGATCACCGCCCAGGAAGCCGGACACCGGGCCGGCCCCACCCCGGTGCGCTTCACCGATTTCCCGCTGCTGCGCGCCTTCGCCGAATCCGCTGGACTCGCGGTCCGGCGGACGTACTCCCACCCGCTGCCCCGCCCGGCCGGGATGCTGCTGCGCCGCAATGTGTTCGTCCTGCTGGGGCAGGTGCCGCGGTAGGCCGGGTCCGCGGGGCCGCCGGTGCGCGGGCCGGGGCGGACGCGGCGGTCCCAAGCTCCCGGCCCGCGCGGGCGGTCAGCGCGTACGGGCCCGCTTCCGGGCGTTCCGGACGGCCCGGGTGACGACCGGCGGCAGCACGTCCAGGGCGACCCGGCGCAGCGTGCCGCGGGCCGGGCGCGGGCCCGGACGGGACGCCTGCGGCGCACGGGCCGCGGGCCGCTGCGGGGAACGGACACCCGTGGACCGGTACCGGGAGACCGGATGGGCCGGCTCCTTGGCGCCCTTCGCGCTCAGCCGGACCAGCGGGGCGTCATTGACGTACTGCACCTCGTGCCAGATGTCGCCGCGGGCCTCGATCCACTCCACCAGCGCCTGCTGGAGCGGCTCGGGATCGCCCCAGGTCCCGTAGAACTTGGTGCCGGTGATGCAGATGGGGCGCAGCCCCTCGTTGGTGACGGCCTGCCAGGTCGCGGCGGCCACTCCCGGACAGTGCTCCGCGCGGTAGTCGTCCATCACCACGACGCCGTGATCCGTCAGCAGTTTGCGCACCGCCCGGATGTCGCCGTGCACATGCTCGTACAGATGCGAGGCGTCGATGTGCGCGAAGCGCACCGAACCCTCCTCGACATGGTCACCGACGATCGAGCTCAGCCCCTGCAGGATGTCCGGCAACTCCTCTTGGAACGCCAGGTAGTTCGCCTCGAACGCCCGGCGCGTCAGCGTCGCGTAGGACTTCTTCATCTCCTGCGAGTTGGAGGCGTCCTCGGCGGGCGAATCGAAGAGATCGCAGACCGTGAAGCGCTCGCCGGTCCGCTGCCGCGCACCGAGGAAGATGGCGCTCTTGCCCATGTACGCGCCCAGTTCGAGCAGATCACCCGGCTCCGCACGGTCCTGCTGGTGCCTGAGGAACCAGTCGAAGAGCAGCTGGTCCGCGGTGAAGAACCAGCCCTTCACCTCGGACAGCCGGGTGGGGCGCGGGAGTTGTTCGGCACTCTGGTCTGCGATGGGGGCAGTCATGTGCGGTCCGTCTCCAGACGGTCGGGAGCATGGGGCGTAAGACGACACGTGCGTGGGGGGAGCTGCGGTATGTGCCGGCGCTGTTGCCGTGGATGTACGGAAAACGGGGACGGCTCCGCCGCCCGCCGTGGTGCGTCTCCGTGTCTGCTGTGGTGCATCTCTGCTGTGGTGCATCTCTGCAGTTGTGGGCGCGCCCGGCGCCGCGACCACCGCGCGGCGGCGCGCCCCTGTGGGGCCGGCGCGCCGTGCCCCGGCCCACGGGACACACGGGCGCCGCCCGGGCCGTCGGCATGACGAAGCCCGGTCGCACCATGCACCGCACGGCGGCGACGGCATCGTAGGCGCAGCAAAGTGAACGGGAGATGGCGTGCCGCCCGGCGGCACCGCCCCCGGGCGGATCACTTCACCGCGCCGGCCATCACACCCGAGACGAACTGGCGCTGGAAGGCGAAGAAGACGATCAGCGGCACCACCATCGACAGAAACGCGCCGGGCGCCAGCACATCGATGTTGTTGCCGAACTGGCGCACCTCCTGCTGCAGGGCGACCGTCACCGGCGGATGGCCGCTGTCCGCGAAGATCAGCGCGACCAGCATGTCGTTCCACACCCACAGGAACTGGAAGATCGCCAGCGAGGCGATCGCCGGCCCGCCCAGCGGCAGCACCACCCGGGCGAACAGCCGCAGCTCACCCGCCCCGTCCAGCCGTCCAGCCTCCAGCAGCTCACGAGGGATCTCCGCGAAGAAATTCCGCAGCAGGAAGACCGCGAACGGCAGCCCGAACGCCGTGTGGAACAGCACCACCCCGGCCGTCGTCTCGAACAGCCCCACCGCGCCGAACAGCTTCGCCACCGGGATCAGCGCCACCTGCACGGGCACCACCAGCAGCCCCACCACGACCAGGAACCAGCCGTCCCGGCCGGGAAAGTCCATACAGGCGAACGCGTAACCGGCCAGCGACCCGATGACCACCACCAGCACCGTCGCCGGCACCGTGATCTCCGCCGTGGTCAGCAGCGACCCCATCACCTTGCCGTTCGCCAGCAGCCGGCTGTAGTTGTCGAACGTCAGCTGCGCCGGCTCGGCGAACACCCGCCACCAGCCGGACTCCGCGCTCTGCCGCGGACCGCGCAGCGACGACAACAGCAGCCCCACCGACGGCATCAGCCAGAACAGCGCCACCAGCACCAGAAAGACCCGCACCGCGCCGCCGCCCGCCCGCGCCACGATCCGCCCGGGCAGCGGCCGCCGGGCCCGTACACCACCGGTGGCGCCGCGCCGGGCCGCCCCGCCACCGTCCGCCACGGCACCGTCCACGGTCGTCATCGGCGACGCTCCTTCCGCAGACGCCGGAGATTCACGTACATCACCGGCAGCACGAGCAACAGCAGGAACACGGCGATCGCGCTGCCCAGCCCCTCGTCGACATCCGTGCCGAACGACGACTGGAAGAGCTGCAACGCCAGCACATTCGCCGACCGGAGGCTGGAGCCCGGCGCGATGATGTACACCAGGTCGAAGATCTTCAGCACATTGATCATGAGGGTGACCAGCACCACGACCAGCACCGGCGCCAGCAGCGGCACCGTGATCCGGCGGAAGACCTGCCACTCACCCGCGCCGTCCACCCGCGCGGCCTCCAGCAGCTCCCGCGGCACCCCCGCCAGCCCCGCCGCGATCAGCACCATCGCGAAACCCGCCCACATCCACACGTAGCAGCCGATGATCGCCGGGGTCACCAGCGCCGGACCGAGCCAGTCGACCCCGCGATAGGCCTCGGCGAAGTTCGCCGCCGGCAGCCGCAGCCGGGCACCGTCCGCCACCCCGGCCGGCAGCGCGAAACCGCCGTCCGCCGCCGTCGTGGCCGAGGCCACCACCCGGCCGCCCCGGACCGCCTCCACCCGCAGACCGGCCAGCGCCTTCTCGTTGCCGTCGATCACCTCCGGCCGGCCCCCGCCACCCCGGGTGAAGTCCAGCCACACGGTGCCGGTGACCAGACCCGGCCGCGGCCGGGCGGCGGCGGCCGGCCGCGCCCCGCGCACGTCGTCCGGCTGCACGGCTACCAGCGGCAGCAGCACCGGCGACCCCGCCCGGACCACCGAAGTGGTGGTGAACGCACCGCCCCCGGACGGCCGCAGCACGGCCCGCGGCCGCGGCTTGGCACCGGGGAACGGCGCCGGCTCGGCGAAGGTGTCATGCACACCGACCCACGCCGCGTTCGCCACCCCGCGCTCCGGCGCCTGGTCGTAGACCAGCCGGAAGATGATCCCGGCCGCCAGCATCGAGATCGCCATCGGCATGAACACGATCAGCTTGAATGCGGTGCCCCACCGCACCCGCTCGGTCAGCACCGCGAAGACCAGCCCCAGCGCCGTCGAAACCGTCGGCGCCACCACGACCCACACCACGTTGTTCCGCAGCGCCGTACGGATGCCCTCGTCCGAGAACAGCGCCCCGTAGTTGTCCAGCCCCACGAACCCGTCACCGGACGCGTCGAACAGACTGCGGCCCACGGAGAACACGATCGGATAGCCCACCAGCGCACCGAGCAGCAGCAACGCCGGCAGGAGGAACACCGCGGCCAACCAGGGGCGGGCGCCGGGCGCGCGGCGACGGGCGGGGCCTGATGAACGTCCGCGGCCGGTGGGTGGTGGCTGTCGGCGGCTTGCGGCCGGTGGCTGCCGGCGGCCGGTGGCCGGTGCCCGTACGTGGCCGCTCCCGCCACTCCCTCCGCGGCGCCGGCCGCCGGCCCCGCTGCCCCCTACCTCGCTCATGGTGACGAACCCCCGGTCCCGGTCGAGGCGGTCGGCGTCAGTGCCTGGTCAGTGCCTGGTCGGTGCCTGGTCGGTGCCTGGTCGGCGCCGTCGGTGCCTGAGCGACGGTCAGTGCTTGAACGACGCGGCGGCGTCCTTCTCCAACTGCGCCTGCGTACCCGCCACATCCTTCGGCTGCTTCAGGAAGTCCTGCAGGTCCTTCCACTCGCCCTGGCCCGGCTTGCCGCCGAACGAGGCGGGCGCCTGATCGGACATGTCGAAACGGAAGTCATCGCCCGCCGCGACCAGCGCCTTGGCGATCTCCCGCAGCACCCCGTCCGCATACGCCGCCTGATCGAGCTCCTTGTTGGGCGAGATGAACCCGCCCGCCTGCGCCCAGATCTTCGCGGCGTCCGTCGACGCCAGGAACGTCAGCAACGCCTGCGCGGCCTTGGAGTCCTTGAGCGCCACCGCCACATCCCCGCCGGTCACCACCGGCGGCCTGGCACCCACCGCCGGGAACGGGAAGACCTTGGCATCCGTCCCCACCTTCGCCTTGGTCTGGGCGATGTTGGCGGCGGCGAAGTCGGCCGACGAGACCATCGCCGCCTTCGGGGTGTCACCGCCGGTGAACGTCTGGGTCACCGACGTCGGGAAATCCGTCTGCAGCGCACCGGAGTTGCCGCCCGCCAGCAGATCCTTGCGTCCGAAGAGCTGCCCGAGCGTGGTCAGCGCCCGCTTGACCGTCGGGTCGGTCCACTTGATCCTGTGCTGCGCCAGCTGGTCGTACTTCTCCGGGCCCGCCTGCGACAGGTACACGTTCTCGAACCAGTCGGTCAGCGTCCAGCCGTCCGCACCGCCCACCGACACCGGCTCCACACCCGACTCGGCGAGCGTCTGCGCCACCGTGACGAACTCCCGCCAGCTCTTCGGCTCCTTGACCCCGGCGTTGTCGAACGCCTGGGCGTTGTACCAGACCAGCGACTTGTTGCCGGCCTTGAAGTAGACGCCGTACGCGGTGCCCTTGTGGGCGCCGAGATCCCGCCACCCCTTCGCGTAATTCTTGGCGAGCTGCGCCTTGGCCCCCGCCCCGAGCGGCGTGAGCCACCCCTTCTCCGCGAACTCGTTCAGCACACCCACCTGTTGAAGCATCGCGACATCCGGCGGACCGCCCCCGGCGATCTTGGAGCCGACGAACCCCGCCATGTCGTCACCGCTGGGCACGAAGTCGACCGCGGCACCGGTCCGCTTCTCGAACTCGTCCAGCACCTTGCTGAAGTTCTCCCGCTCCGGCCCCGTCCACACGGCCGTGACCTGAAGCTTCTCCCCCTTGAGCGAGGGCAGCCGCACAGTAGGAGCCGTTCCGCCCCCCTTGCTGCCGCCGCCTCCCCCCTTCGCCCCACCACTGCTGCCGCAGGCCGCGAGGCTCACGGCGAGCGCCGCTGCCACCACCGCGGCCCCGGCCCGCCCAACCCCACGCTCACGTCCTCCACCCATCCCCATAGCCCCCAATCCCTACGCCTGCCACATCGGACCGCAAGCCCCACCGGCCGTGCCCTGCCCCGGCACCCGGGACGGGCGGCGACGCCTTCGCTATGCCGTCGGCGCCGTACCGTGCCGTGCGGTCGGCGCGGTACGTGCGGTGTACGCGGTGTGTGCGGTGTCGTCCTGCGGTGCGGTGTCGCGCCATGCGTGCCGTGCCGTTTGTGCGCGCCGGGCGGTGCCGCCGCCGTGGCGCTGTGCGGCAGCGCGTCATGCGATCCGATGCTTCGCACGCCGCGCTGCGAGGCGATGCGGCGCTCCGTACGCCGCGGCATACAGCTGCATACCGACGTACAGCGACGTGCCCGGAGTACAGCGACGTGCCCGGTGATCTGCGACGTGCCCGGTGAACTGCGTGCGTGCGGCGCCGTGCCTAGTGCGATGCCCTGTGCGGCGTCATGCCCGGCGCCGTACAGCGCCATGTAGATGTGCGGCCATTCGGTGTGCGACAGTCCTACGCCCTGGGCCCGGGGTCCGCAATACCGCCTCCCGCGCCAGCCGGGCTTTCGTGACGGGCCTGTTATGGGCGGACGGGCCTCATCAGCGGCGGGGCACCCCTGGCACCTCCGGCGCCCCGGGTGCCCCGCCGCCCCCTACGACTTGGCGGCCCGCTGCAGTGCGCTGGCCAGGAGTGCCAGGTCCGTCGGGCCGTTGCCCAGTTCGCGGAGCGGACGGCGGGCCGGAGGGTCGCCCATGCGCTGCCACTCCAGCGGGACGACCGTGGGCCGGAGGGTGGACGTACGGGGTATCCGGCCCGTGACCCGGCTCGCCTGGAACGGTGTCGAGGAGCCGTCCGCCGCGCGGTACAGCCGGCCGCGGCCCGTGGGGACCGGCTCGGACGGGTCGGCGGTGGCGCCCAACTGGACGCGCAGACCGGACTGTTCGCTGGCCGCGGTCTCCGCCGTACGGTCCGGATGGCCGGTCGTGGCTATCAGGTGCACGCCGAGCGCCACCCCGTCGCGGGCCACCGACTCCAGGGCGCGCACCACGGAGCCGGCGGCGGGGCGGCCCGTGCTGCCCAGGGCCGGGGCGACCAGTGCGTCGAAGTCGTCGACCAGGACGAACAGGCGGGGCATCGGCGCCGCGGGCTCCTGGGCGGTGTCCTCGGCGGGGGCTCCGCTGCGGGCGCGGAGGCGGAGGGTGCCGGTCGTTGAGGGGTCCGCCGGTGTGCCGCTGTCCTCCTCCTTGTTACGGCAACGATTACGGAGAGTGATTGGTTCCTGCTCTCCGTAACCCTCGGTGGAGCGACGTGGGGCGGCGATCCGCGGGGCCGGAAGGTGCTTGCTGCGCCATTCGGCGAAGGGGGTGCCGGCGAGTATCTCCGCGCGGCGCTTCAGTTCCGAGGACAGCGCCTGGGCGAACTCCCGCATCCGCACCGGGTCCGAGGCGGCGAGATACGTCGTGACGTGCGGCAGGTCCGTGCACACCCGCAGCCCCTCGCCGCGTTCGCTGCCGCCGCCGCCGTCCACCAGCACCAGCGACAGCAGGTCCGGGCGGTCGGCGGCGGCCAGTGAGGCGGCCAGTGAACGCAGCAGCTCGGTCTTGCCGGTGGCCGCGGCGCCCTCCAGGAGGAGGTGCGAGCCGTCGGCGGCGAGGTCGGCGCACAGCGGGCCGTGCGGTCCGGCGCCGAGCACCGCGGCGGCGCCGGACCGGTCGGTGTCCAGGGCGGCGGCCCAACGGGCCATCAGGGACGCCGGGGTGGCGCGGGCCAGCCCCAACTCGTCCAGCAGCCGCGACGATTCGGGCAGCGGGACGGCCACCCGCGCCGCGCCGCCCGCCGCGGCCGTCGCCTCGGTCTCGCGCAGCGGCGCCAGCGCCCGCGCGAACCGTTCGGCCCAGGCGCCGGAGACCGCGTCCACCGTCGCGACCGTGCCGTTGGGCCCCGAGCCCGGCTGGACGACGCGCAGCGCCGTGGCGACGTCGCCGCTGAGCACCGCCACCGCCCCGCACTCCCCGAAGGCGGGCGACGCGGCCCGGGCCGCTTCGTACGTCGCGGCCAGCGGAAAGGTGGGCGAGGCGGCCGGGGTCTCGGCCAGGCACAGCAGATGGATACCGGCCGCCGCACCGGCCGTGGCCAGCCTGGCGGTGGTCTCGCGCAGCGCGGAGCCGCCGGGGTCGCCGTCCACGATCACGACGGTGTACGGGCCCCGGTGGCGGGCCGCGGCGGCGGCGATCTCGGCGCGCTCGGCGTCCGCCCAGCCGGGGCCGAGCGGGCTGTCGTCGAGCCGCCGCACCAGCTCGGACGTACGGGCCTCGGCCTGGTCCTGGTCGTAGGCGAGCAGCAGCCGGCAGTCCTGGCCGCGCTCCGGGCGGACCTGCGGCAGCCAGCCGAGCCAGGACCAGTCCGCCACCCGCTCCTCGGCCGGGCGGGCCCGGTCCGCGCTGATCAGCACGATGTCGAGGGTGGCGGGGGAGTGCAGGGCGGCGAGCTGGGCGAGGGCGCTGCGGGCCAGTCCGGTCAGCCGTGCCCGCGGCCCGGCGAGGCCGAGGGAGCCGGCCCGGCGCAGCTCGACGGTGACCGGCTGTGCGGTCCGGCCGCCGCCGCGGGCGGCGGTGCCCAGCCGGACGGTCAGTGCGTCGGGGTGGTCCGGTCCGCGCTCCCAGAGCCGCGGTCCGGGGCCGAGTGCGGTGAGCAGGATCGCGGCGGCGTCCGGCCAGCGTTCCTCGGCGGCGGGCCCGGCGAGCGGCTCCGCGCCGCGGGCGCCGTCCGGGACGTCCGCACGGGCTGTCGCGGGGTCGCCGACGGCCACGTACTCCGCCGCGGGGCCCTCGTCCGGCCGTTCCACGGCGGGCCGTCCGCCGGCCAGCCGTCGAGCCCAGGCCCCGATGCCGCCCCGCCGCCCGCCCTTACGGGGGGCCTCGTCGGCCGGTGCCAGTGCCTGCTGTCCGCCGTGCGTCCGGTGCTGCGCGGTGTCCGGGAAGCCGTCGGCGGGTTCGCGGACACCGGGTCCCCAGCCGGCTGACGGGGAGCGGCCGTCGGTGGTGCGGTCGTAGACGTGGCCGGTGGAGGTGTCGGGGAAGGGGGCGCCGGCCGTACGGGGGGAGGTATCGGGGAACGGTGCCCCGGCCGGGCCGGGGGACCCGTCGGGACCGGGAGCCGTCGCCCCGTATCCGGCCGGGGTGCCGCGCAGCGGCGTGTCCCGGCGGCCCGGCGCGGTCGCTTCCCGGGCGGACACCGACGCGGCCCCGGACACGGTCGCTTCCCGGGCGGACGGCGCAGCCGCCGCAGGCGCGCCCGCGCCGTCGGTCACCCGGTCGTACGCCCCCGCTCCGGTATCCGCCCCGGCCCCCGTATAGGCGCCACCCATGGCGGCCGTGGCGCCGTGCGGGCCCGCCGTCCCGTCCGCGCCGTGCTCCGCCGACCGTCCCGCCGGGGCCGCGGCGGAGCCGGCCGCCCCCGGGGTGATCCGCAGATTGCCCTCGCCGTCGGGGGTGGTGGGCAGGGCGGGGTCCGGGGTGCCGGGCGCGGACTGGAGGCGCAGGGCGGATTCGCCGAGGCGCAGGAGCGTGCCGGGGCGTAGCGGCGCGGGCTGTTCGCCGAGGTCGGTGCCGTCCACGACGGTGCCGTTCGTGGAGCGCAGGTCGGCGACGGAGACCGAGCCGTCCGGTTGGACGGTGACGGCGCAGTGCAGCCGTGAGACATCGGGGTCGTCGAGGGGGACGTCGGCGTCGGCGGAGCGGCCGATGCGGATCTGGCCGCCGTGCAGCAGATGCACGCCGCCGGCGTCCGGGCCGGAGATGACGCGGAGCCGGGCGGAGCCGTGCGGCAGGCCGTGGGCCGGCGCGGGCCCGGGGGTCTGGAGGGAGAGCACCGCGCCGTCGATCAGCGGGGGCTCGCCGATCGCGGCGCGCTGGGGGTCGAGCCGTTCGGTCCCGGCATACAGGACGACGGGGCCGCTGCCGCCCGTGCCGCCGACATCCGCACCCGAGCCCGCCACGGAGGCGGCGAGCGAGCCGGCCACCGCCGCCAGCGCGGTCCCGGAAGGGGCCGTCACCAGCACATCGCAGGCCCGTGTGGTGTGGCCGCTGCGCGGCCCGAGGACGGTCAGCCGGATCTGCATCGCCGTCAACGGTCCCTTCTGCCGGGATCCGGCCGGGGGCCCGCTCGTCCCCCCACCACACCCGAGCACGTCGGCACGTACAAGTCCCAGGCGCACCACGCGACAAGGACCGCGCCGCCCCCACCACATCGTGCAGGGTGCATCCTCGCACCTGCCACTGACAGTGCGCCCGTCGACCGCCGTTTCGTGATCTTGATTGGTCTTCTAAGGGCGAAAAAGTGCCTGCTTGCGCGCCGTGCCCGGCCGGATTTCGACCGCCGTGGTCAGCTCGGACGGCGCCCGGCCGGACGGCGCGGGGCACGGTCCGCGCCGTCCGGCCGGGGCACGCAACCATCCGTCCCGAACCCGCGTCTTTCCCACGAGCCCGCCCTGGGCCGCCGGACCGAAAAGCTTGTGCGACGGCACTACAGTGGGTCGGACGGGCCGCGCCGAGTCGATCAGCTGACCGGGCGGGCCGGGCAAGGGAACCACCACGACCAGGGAGCGCATGACGTGCGGCCGGTAGGCAGCAAGTACCTGCTCGAGGAGCCGCTGGGACGCGGTGCCACGGGCACCGTCTGGCGTGCCCGCCAGCGGGAGACGGCGGGCGCCGAGGCCGCCGTGGCAGGAGAGCCCGGTGAGACGGTCGCGATCAAGGTCCTCAAGGAGGAGCTGGCGCACGACGCGGACGTGGTGATGCGCTTCCTGCGGGAGCGCTCCGTCCTGCTGCGGCTCACCCACCCGAACATCGTCCGGACCCGCGACCTCGTCGTCGAGGGCGATCTGCTCGCCCTGGTCATGGACCTGGTCGACGGCCCCGACCTGCACCGCTACCTGCGGGACAACGGGCCTTTCAGCCCGGTGGCCGCCGCGCTGCTGACCGCCCAGATCGCCGACGCGCTGGCCGCCAGCCACGCCGACGGGGTGGTCCACCGCGACCTGAAGCCCGCCAACGTCCTGCTGGCCGGCTCGGACGGCAGCAGCGAGATGCACCCGATGCTGACCGACTTCGGCATCGCCCGTCTCGCCGACTCCCCGGGCCTGACCCGCACCCATGAGTTCGTCGGTACCCCCGCCTACGTGGCCCCGGAGTCCGCCGAGGGCCGCCCGCAGACCTCCGCGGTGGACATCTACGGCGCCGGCATCCTGCTGTACGAGCTGGTCACCGGCCGTCCGCCGTTCGCCGGCTCGACCGCGCTGGAGGTGCTGCACCGGCACCTCAGCGAGGAGCCGCAGCGTCCCGCCACGCTGCCCGAGCCGCTGTGGACGGTGATAGAGCGCTGTCTGCGCAAGCGGCCCGAGGAGCGGCCCAGCGCCGAGAGCCTCGCCCGTGCGCTGCGCACCGTCGCGGCCGGTATCGGGGTGCACGCCCGCCCCGAGGAGGCCGAGGCCGCGCTCGGCGTCGCCGCGCTGCTCGTCTCCGACCCCGCGCCCGCAACGGTCCCCGGGACCGGTGCCGACGGCGGCCAGGCCGGCGGAGGCGACGCCGACCCCACCCAGGTGCTCCCCTCGGGCGCCGGTTCGTACGACCCGGCGGCGGCGACCAGCGTGCTGCCGTCCACGGGCGGCCCGGCCGGACCGGGCGCCCCCGGTGGGCAGGGAGATCCGACGCGGGCCATGCCGCCGATGCCGATGGGCACACCGGCCGGCGGTCCGCAGGGGCCCGACGGGCCGCACCCGTGGGAGTCCCAGCTGCGGGCCGCCCGCGACCGCAACGAGCAGACCCAGGTGCAGTACCTGGACCCCAGCGAGGATCCGCTGCGCCGCCGTCCGCAGCGCCAGGCCGCGCCCCAGCAGCCGCCGCAGCGCCCGCAGCAGCCCCAGTACCGTCAGCAGCCCGCTCCGTACGCCCAGCAGCAGCCGCAGGCGCCCCAGCGGCGCCGGGAGCCGCCGCCGCAGCGCTACGAGCCGCAGCGGCCGCCCGCCCCGGAACCCCGGCCCCGGCGCGAGCCGCGGCAGCGCAGCGCCAACCCGATGAAGATCCCCGGCCTGGGCTGTCTCAAGGGCTGTCTGTTCACGCTGATACTGCTGTTCGTGGCGGCCTGGCTGATCTGGGAGCTGACCCCGCTCCAGGAGTGGATCGGTACGACGAGGGGCTTCTTCGCGCAGCTCGGGGAGATCTACCGCGGCGTGGAGAGCTTTGTGCGGAGTCTCGGCCGCTGACGCCCGCCGCCCGCGCGCTCCCCGGCCGCGGGCGGCCGCCGTTTCTGCCGGGCCGTCACCCCTCGCGCCTGCTCTACGGCTCACCCGGTGGATTTGTCGACTTCCGGCGGAGAATTTCGCTCACAGAAGTGAAGGTTGCCACCGTCCGGGGCATTGAACCCCCTGGCACCCGCGTAGCTTTGACGCCAACCTCAGCCCCTGCAGGACGCTCGGGGGCCCGACACGTCGGAGCAGTTTTGGCACGGAAGATCGGCAGCCGGTACACCGCCCACCAGATCCTGGGACGGGGCAGTGCCGGCACGGTATGGCTGGGCGAGGGTCCCGAAGGGGCCGTGGCCATCAAGCTGTTGCGTGAGGAGCTCGCGTCCGACCAGGAGCTCGTCGGCCGCTTCGTACAGGAGCGGGCGGCCCTGCTGGGCCTGGACCATCCCCATGTGGTCGGCGTCCGCGACCTCGTCGTCGACGGCAACGACCTGGCGCTCGTCATGGAGCTGGTGCGCGGCACCGACCTGCGTACCCGTCTGGAGCGCGAACGCCGGCTGGCCCCGGAGGCCGCCGTCGCCATCGTCGCCGATGTGGCCGACGGGCTCGCCGCCGCGCACGCCGCCCGGATCGTGCACCGCGACGTCAAGCCCGAGAACGTCCTGCTGGACATGCAGGGCCCGCTCGGCCCCGGTGGCGCGCACCCCGCGCTGCTCACCGACTTCGGCATCGCCCGGCTCGTCGACATCCCGCGCCGCGCCCTCTCCCAGCCGCCGGCCGGGGGCAGCACCGTCCCGCTCCGCTCGGCAAAGGTCATCGGGACCCCCGACTACCTCGCCCCGGAGATCATCGAGGGGCTGCCGCCGCGCGCCTCGGTGGACGTCTACGCGCTGGCGACCGTCCTGTACGAGCTGCTCGCCGGGTTCACGCCCTTCGGGGGCGGGCACCCCGGGGCGGTGCTGCGCCGCCATGTGACCGAGAGCGTGGCGCCGCTGCCCGGCATCCCCGACGAGCTGTGGCAGCTGCTGCTCCAGTGCCTGGCCAAGGCCCCGGCCTCCCGGCTGCGCGCCCCGGAGCTCGCCGCCCGGCTGCGGGAGCTGCTGCCCGGCCTGGCGGGCATGCCGCCGCTGGACATCGACGAGCCGGACGACGAGGAGCCGGAGGGCGAGCAGGAAGCCGCGGGGGGCCGCGACGAGCCGTATTACCCGTCGGCGGCACCGGCCGAGGCCACCCCGCCGCGCGGCGCGGTCCCGTTGGTGCAGGGCGCGGTCCCGGACTCCAACCGGGAGACGCACACCAGCATGCGCGTTCCGGGCCCGGACGAGCTGGCGGGCGGCGCCCATGGCACCGCCCGCGCCCCGCGCGCCGCCGGTGAGCGCCGGGCGGGCTCGGCCCGGCACCGCGCGTCCGCCGAGACGGTGCGCCGCCGCCGGGTCAAGCTGGGCGCGGCCGCCGCCGCGGCGCTCGTGGCGGCCGGTCTGGGCGGCTGGCTGGCCTCCGGCGACGACGAGCCGGGCGACGGCACCCCGGGCGTCCATCAGTCGGAGCCGGACACCCCGTGACAATCCCCGGGCGGGCAGGGGCCGCGCCGGCCCGCCGACCGGTGTACGGGCCGCCGCGGACCCGGTGCGGGCGGCTTCCGGCGGGTCCGGGCCGCCGGGGCCGGGTCACGCTGACGGTGGCAGCCGTTAGGCTGGGTGCGTGGCAGTCGTCGATGTATCCGAAGAGCTGAAGTCCCTCTCCTCGACCATGGGGTCGATCGAGGCCGTCCTGGACCTCGACACGATGAGGGCCGATGTCGCCGTGCTCGAGGAGCAGGCCGCGGCCCCGTCCCTGTGGGACGACCCGGAGAACGCACAGAAGATCACCAGCCGGCTGTCCTACCTCCAGGGCCAGCTGCGCAAGGCCGAGGACCTGCGGGGCAGGGTCGACGACCTCGAGGTGCTCTTCGAGCTCGCCGAGGCCGAGGGCGACGAGGACGCCAGGTCGGAGGCCGAGGAGGAGCTGGCCGCCGTCCGCAAGGCGGTCGACGAGCTGGAGGTCCGCACCCTCCTGTCCGGCGAGTACGACTCCCGTGAGGCGGTCGTCAACATCCGCGCCGAGGCCGGTGGTGTCGACGCCGCCGACTTCGCCGAGAAGCTCCAGCGGATGTATCTGCGCTGGGCCGAGCGGCACGGCTACAAGACCGAGCTCTACGAGACCTCGTACGCGGAAGAGGCCGGCATCAAGTCGACCACGTTCGCGGTCAACGTCCCGTACGCGTACGGCACCCTCTCCGTCGAGCAGGGTACGCACCGCCTGGTGCGGATCTCGCCGTTCGACAACCAGGGCCGCCGCCAGACGTCGTTCGCCGGTGTCGAGGTGCTGCCCGTGGTCGAGCAGACCGACCACATCGACATCGACGAGTCCGAGCTGCGGGTGGACGTCTACCGTTCGTCCGGCCCCGGCGGCCAGGGCGTCAACACCACCGACTCCGCGGTCCGGCTGACGCACCTCCCCACCGGCATCGTCGTCTCCTGCCAGAACGAGCGCTCGCAGATCCAGAACAAGGCGACCGCGATGAACGTCCTCCAGGCCAAGCTCCTTGAGCGCCGCCGCCAGGAGGAGCAGGCCAAGATGGACGCGCTCAAGGGCGACGGCGGCAATTCCTGGGGCAACCAGATGCGTTCGTACGTCCTGCACCCCTACCAGATGGTCAAGGACCTGCGGACCGAGTTCGAGGTCGGTAACCCCACCGCTGTTCTGGACGGCGACATCGACGGCTTCCTGGAGGCCGGAATCCGCTGGCGCAAGCAGCAGGAGAAGTAACGGGCCCGCCCGTCCGAAGCGGAAACAACTGCCTCCCTCGTGGAGGCAGTTGTTTTTGCTGTGGGGGTTTGGTCACAGTCGTATGTCCATGTACCGCCCAACTCTCGGTAATTCGGGCATCGGGACTTTAATCGACCTTGACGATGGTGGCTGAACTGGGAAGGCTGAGCGCGGCATGCGTATGTCTGGGGCGCGTGCATCAACGGGGGATTGAGCGGCCGGCCCGCAGTGCGGCGCCGAGGCTCGCGCACCCCCATCGGCCCGCCGCCCCGTGCAACGGTGCTCCATTGACAGTTCGGCTACTGGGGGTAGCAGTACATGACGAAGAAGACGCGGCTGCGCGTGGCGCGCATTGCGGCCGGTGCGGTGATTGCGGCCGGTGCGTCGCTCACCGCGGCCGGCGCGGCTTCCGCGGCCAGCCCGGGTGAGACCGCGGGCCAGGACGGCGGCATCATCGGCGGCATTATCGGCGGGATCATCGGCGGCGGCGACTCGGGTGGCGAGTCCACCGGTGCCACCGACGGCGGCGAGACCACCGGTCAGGTCGGCGGTGACACCACCGGCGGTGAGATCGGCGGTGACGACGGCACCGGCGGTATCGGCGGTGACGACTCCACCGGCGGTATCGGCGGTGACGACTCCACCGGCGGCATCGGTGGCGACGACTCCACCGGCGGTACCGGCAGCACGACCGGTGGTGACGAGACCACCGGCGGCACGGGCAGCACCACCGGCGGCGACGAGACCACCGGCGGCACGGGCAGCACCACCGGCGGCGACGAGACCACCGGCGGTACCGGCAGCACGACCGGTGGTGACGAGACCACCGGCGGCACGGGCAGCACCACCGGCGGCGAGGAGACCTCCGGTGGCAACGGCACCGGTGGCCACAACTCCGGTGGCACCGGCAACGGTGGCACCAGCGACGGTGGCAGCTCCATCGGTGACACCGACGGCACCGGCCCCGACAACGAGGGCTCCAAGCCGGTCGAGCAGCCCGGTCAGGGCAAGGAGCAGATCGCTGACACCCCCGGCCAGGCCAAGCAGCAGGCCAAGGGTGGCGAGCTGGCGGAGACCGGTTCCTCCGGTACCACCTTCCTGCTCATCGGTGCGGCGACGATGATCGCGGGCGGTGTGGGCTTCCGTATGCTGCCCCGCCTGATCAACAAGAACGGCGGCGCCGCGGCGGCCTGACGCCTGGCGGTACAGCTGTGAGGGGCCCGGGGCGCGAAAGCGTCCCGGGCCCCTCGGCGTCCGCGCTCCCACGGCCCGCCGGGGAAGCTCTGACCGGTCTCAGACGAGCTGGTGGAGCAGCGCACCCACCGCGATCAGCAGGATCATCAGTGCCACCAGCACGGCCGGGCTGAGCTGGGCGAATATCCCGCCCGCCTGCTGCTGAAGCCGTTCTCTGCTGGCCCGGCACACGGGGCAGCGGCCCTCGCTCACAGGGGCCGCGCAGTTGGCGCACACCAGTCGGTCGTACGTCATGCGACCTCCTTCTCCACTGCACCAACGCACCGGAAGGCACATTGGTTCCCTCCTCCACTGTGCCAGCTCCTCGCCGGAACGGCGCGCCCCGCGGGATTGTGCGCCCTTTTGTCCCGTAGCTGCCGTGAATAAACGCACCAACCGCCCACGGCGACTGCGCCGTCCCGCGAGGTTCGCGTATGGTCACGCACACCGACGGGCGCCGCAACTCGGCAACCCGTGCCCCTATCCAGGTCGACCGTGGTGCATCTGTGATCCGATTCGACAACGTCTCCAAGACCTACCCGAAGCAGAACCGCCCTGCGCTCAGGGATGTCTCGCTCGAGATCGAGCGCGGCGAGTTCGTCTTCCTGGTGGGCTCCTCGGGCTCCGGCAAGTCCACCTTCCTGCGGCTGCTGCTGCGCGAGGAGCGGGCGAGCCATGGCCACGTGCACGTTCTGGGCAAGGACCTCGGCAAGCTCTCCAACTGGAAGGTCCCGCAGATGCGGCGCCAGGTGGGGACGGTCTTCCAGGACTTCCGGCTGCTTCCCAACAAGACCGTGGGGGAGAACGTCGCCTTCGCCCTGGAGGTGATCGGCAAACCGCGGGGCCAGATCCGCAAGACGGTTCCCGAGGTCCTCGAACTCGTCGGCCTCGGCGGCAAGGAGGACCGGATGCCGGGTGAGCTCTCCGGTGGTGAGCAGCAGCGCGTCGCCATCGCGCGGGCCTTCGTCAACCGCCCGATGCTGCTCATCGCGGACGAACCCACCGGCAATCTCGACCCGCAGACCTCGGTCGGCATCATGAAGCTGCTGGACCGGATCAACCGGACCGGTACGACGGTGGTCATGGCCACCCACGACCAGCAGATCGTCGACCAGATGCGCAAGCGGGTCATGGAACTCGAGAAGGGCCGGCTCGTACGCGACCAGTCGCGCGGCGTGTACGGCTACCAGCACTGAAAGGACGCCATGCGCGCCCAGTTCGTCCTGTCGGAGATCGGAGTCGGTCTCCGCAGAAACCTCACGATGACCTTTGCCGTCATCGTCTCCGTGGCCCTCTCGCTCGGTCTGTTCGGCGCCTCGCTGCTGATGCGCGACCAGGTCAGCACCATGAAGGGCTACTGGTACGACAAGGTCAACGTCTCCATCTTCTTCTGCAACAAGAACGACGCCGAGACCGGCGCCAACTGCGCCAAGGGCGCGGCCACCCAGCAGCAGAAGAACGACATCAAGGCGGAGCTGGACCGGCTGCCGATCGTGCAGAAGGTGACGTACGAGTCCAGCGACCAGGCCTACAAGCACTACAAGGAGCAGTTCGGTGACACCCCCGTCGCCGGGCTGGTGACGCCGGACCAGCTGCCGGAGTCCTACCGCGTCAAGCTCAAGGACCCGACGAAGTTCACGGTGATCAAGTCGGCGTTCTCCGAGCGGCCCGGCGTGATGGAGGTGCAGGACCAACGGGACACCGTTGAGCCGCTGTTCAACCTCCTCAACGGCATGAACATCGCCGCGCTGGTCGTGATGGGGCTGATGCTGGTCGTTGCGCTGATGCTGATCGTCAACACCGTGCGGGTGTCGGCGTTCAGCAGGCGGCGGGAGACCGGGATCATGCGGCTGGTGGGAGCGTCCAGCTTCTACATCCAGATGCCGTTCATCCTGGAGGCCGCCATCGCGGGCCTGCTCGGCGCCGCGTTCGCCTGTGTGCTGATCGTCGGCGGCAAGTACATCCTCGTCAACAACTGGCTGGCGAAGAAGATCCAGGTGATCAACTTCATCGGCTGGGACTCGGTGGTGACGGTCCTCCCGCTGGTCCTCCTCATCGGGCTGCTGATGCCCGCGCTCGCCGCGTTCTTCGCGTTGCGCAAGTACCTCAAGGTGTGAGCTTTGCCAAGGGGCGCCGTACGGTCAACTTGCCGTACGGCGCCCTTTTGTCCCCTAGACTCACCGGCATGTCGGGCCCGTGTTCGTACGACCGGCCCCGCCGCATTCGCCGCGGGGCGGCCCTGACGTTGTTCCTCGCGAGCGTGCTCGCCGCCGGCGTGGTGACCGGCACCTGGAGCGATGAGGCGGAGGGTGCCGCGGGGCACACCGCCCCGGACCGTTCCCTTTCCGGAACGCAGGCCCGCAAGTCCGCCTTCGCGGACCGCGCCGCCGTCGAGCGGGCCGCTTCCGAAGCCGTCGCGGACGGCAAGTCCGGTGCGCAGGCCGCTGCCGACGTCGTCAGCCGCAGCGGCGACCGCTGGTCCACGATCTACACGCCGGGCCAGTACGAGGACTTCCAGGAGCAGTTGGGCGGCGGCTATGTCGGCGTCGGGATCTGGGTGCGGCAGGTGGCCGGCGGCCGGACCGAGGTGTCCCGGGTGCAGCCCGGCGGGCCCGCCGCACGGGCCGGCCTCGCGGCGGGTGACCGGCTGCGCGCCATCGACGGCCACACCACCCGGGACGTGCCGGTCACCGATGTCGTCGCCCGGCTGCGCGGCGCGGTCCCCGGCAGCTCCCGCGGTGCCGCCGCCGCGGCCGGCAGTCCGGTGACCCTGGACCTCCGGCGCGGCGACCGCCGCTGGCAGGAGACCCTGCACCGCACCCGGCTCAGCACCCGCAATGTCGTCGTCGACCGGCCGGGCGGTGCCCACGGCCCGGCCCGCGTCCGGATCGCCGCGTTCACCAAGGGCACCGGCGACGCGGTCCGCCGTGCGGTGCGCGAGGCCTCCCCGGACCGCGGCATGCTGCTCGACCTGCGGGGCAACACCGGCGGCCTGGTCACCGAGGCCGTCAGCGCCGCCTCCGCGTTCCTGGACGGCGGCCTGGTCGCGACGTACGACGTCCACGGCAGCCAGCGTGCCCTGTACGCGGAGCGCGGCGGGAACACGCGGGTGCCGCTGGTGGTCCTCGTCGACGGGGGCACGATGAGCGCCGCCGAGCTGCTGGCCGGCGCGCTCCAGGACCGCGGCCGGGCGGTCGTGGTGGGCTCCCCGACCTTCGGCAAGGGCGCGGTGCAGATGCCCAGCGAGCTGCCGGACGGCTCGGTCGCGGAGCTGACCGTCGGCCACTACCGCACTCCGTCCGGCCGGACCGTCGACGATTCCGGCCTCGCCCCCGACCTGGTCGTGGGCAGCGGCGCCGAGAAGCGGGCCCGCACGGTATTGAGTGGCCTCGGGGGCGGGTCTTAGTGCGAAAATGGCCGCACTATGGCTAAGGACAAAGGCAAGGGCAAGGACCCGGGGCGCAAGCTCGTCGCGCAGCACAAGAAGGCGCGGCACGACTACCACATTCTGGACACCTATGAGTGTGGTCTGGTGCTGACCGGCACCGAGGTGAAGTCGCTGCGGCAGGGCCGGGCGTCGCTGGTGGACGGTTTCGTCCAGATCGACGACAACGAGGCCTGGCTGCACAACGTACATATCCCGGAATACGCCCAGGGCACCTGGACGAATCACAGTGCGCGGCGCAAGCGGAAGCTGCTGATGCACCGCGCCGAGATCGACAAGCTGGCGTCCAAGAGCCAGGAGTCGGGCCACACGATCGTGCCGCTCGCCCTCTATTTCAAGGACGGCCGGGCCAAGGTCGAGATCGCGCTGGCCAAGGGCAAGAAGGAGTACGACAAGCGGCAGACGCTCCGCGAGCAGCAGGACCGCCGCGAGACGGACCGGGCGATCTCGGCGGCCCGGCGGCGGCAGCGGGCCTGATCTGCCCCGACGGGGCCCGGTCCGGCCGGGCTCCCGGGAATACGCTGGCAACCGCGGGCGTTGTTCCCGTACGATGGCTCCGCACCCCACGAGGGGCGCAGGCACCACCTTGATAAATCAACATGGGGATGATCGGTTTCGACAGCGGATGTCGAAGCAGGGGAAGCGAGTCGAGGAAGCGGCAATGATCTCGTTAACCATATGTCGCAACCAATAATCGCCAACACCAAGCGCGATTCCTTCGCCCTCGCTGCCTAAGTAGCGACTTGCGAAGTGTCAGCCCGGGGATGTTCCCGACCCGGATCCTGGCATCAGCTAGGGAACTAAACTTCTGGACCCGGTCACGGGGTGCAGAAGGAAATTAAACAGTGACTGGGCCCGTCGGAGACTTGTTCGCGTGATCTCCGGGGCCGAGAAAATCGCAGCGAACTGCACTCGGAGAAGCCCTGATTCCGCACCGTTGGACGCGGGTTCGATTCCCGCCATCTCCACCACACGGAGAGCCGGGGGGTATGCCCCCCGGACCCCGTCATCCCATGTAGGCCCAGGCCCCGTCTGTCCGTGAGGACAGCGGGGCCTGCGTCGTTTCACGGGCGGGGCCGGGGCCGGCGGCCCGTGAGCAGGGTGATGGTCAGCGCGAGGGCGGCCGCCGCGGCGGGCACCCCGTAGGCCGCGCCCGCACCGCCCAGGTGCTCGACCGCCCAGCCGCCGCCCGCCGAGCCGGCCGCGATACCGCCGAGCAGTGCGGTCACGGCGAGGGTCATGCCCTCGTTCAGCTGCCCCGGCGGCGTCCGCGACTGGACCAGGCCCATGCCGGTGACCATGGTCGGCGCGGTGGCCATACCGGCCAGGAGGAGCCCGGCGGCCAGTGCCGCCGGGCTTCCGGTCGCCGCCGCGAGCAGCGGGAGCAGCATCAGGGCCGCCATTGCCGCGGTGCAGCCCAGGAAGCGGAGGCCGGGACGGGCTGCCGGTCGCAGCAGCCCGTAGAGCAGCCCGGCCGCGCCGGAGCCGGCCGCCTGGAGGGCCAGCAGGGCGCCCCCGGCGGAGCGGATGCCGTGGGCGTCGGCGTAGGCGAGGGTGACCACCTCCAGGGAGCCGAAGATCGCGCCGGTGCAGAGGAAGGTGAGCAGGAGGGGCGGGAGGCCGGGCAGGCGCAGCGGGGAGCGGGCGGGGGTGTGGCCCGCGGTGCGGGTGGCGACCGGGGGTTCGGTGCGGCGCTGGGCCGCGAAGAGCAGCACCCCGGTGAGCAGCAGCGCCGCGCCCACCGCGGTCCCCGCCTCCGGGAAGAGGGTGGTGCACAGCAGCGTGGCGAGCACCGGCCCGAGCAGGAAGCACAGCTCGTCCGCGGCCTGTTCGAAGGAGTTGGCGGTGTGCCGGGCGGCCGGGTCGTCGCGGAAGAGGTGCGCCCAGCGGGCGCGGGACATGCCGCCGGTGTTGGGGGTGGTCGCGGTGGCGGCGTACGAGGCGAAGAGGGTCCAGCCGGGCGCGCCGTAGTGGACGCAGAGGAGGAGGGAGAGCGAGCCGAGGGTGGCGAGTGCGGTGGCCGGGACCGCGATACGGGACTGGCCGTAGCGGTCGATCAGCCGGGCGGTCCACGGGCCGGCCAGCGCCGTGGCCGCCAGACCGGTCGCGGTGACCGCCCCGGCCAGCGCATAGGAGCCGCGCGAGCCGGCGATCATCAGGACCGCGCTGATGCTGAGCATCCCCATGGGCAGCCGGGCCAGCAGGTTGGCGGCCGTGAAGGCGCGGGTGCCGGGGACGGCGAAGATCCGCCGATAGGGCGCGAACGGGCGGAAGCGGGCGAGCGGGCGGAAGCGTGCGCGGCGGCGGCGCGGGGCCGGGCGTACGGGCGAGGTGGGGCGTACGGGCGAGGCCGGGCGTACAGGAGGGGCGGTCACGGGCCGGGCGGCGAGGAAGAGGATCATGCCGTCTACGGTCGCCGCCGCGGCCCTTGCCCGTCCAACACCTGGTCAGCGCCCATTTACGCGACTGGGTTGTGAATGGGGTGCCGGGGGATGCCGGGCAGTGATCCTGCCAGGATGGCCCGATGCCGTACGACATCGATCCGCGACTGCTGCGCGCGTTCACCGCCGTCGCCGAGGAGCTGCACTTCACCCGGGCCGCCGCCCGGCTGTACGTCGCCCAGCAGGCGCTGAGCCGCGATATCCGGCGCCTGGAGCGGGAGTTGGGCGCCACGCTGTTCGTACGGAGCACCCGCCGGGTCGCGCTGACGGCGGACGGGGAGCGGCTGCTGCCGTACGCGCGGCGGGTGTTGACGGCGCAGGACGAGCTGGCCGCCGCGTTCCGCTCCGCGCCCGAGCGGCCGCTGCTGGTCGATGTGAGCGTGCCGATCGGTACCGCCCACGCGGTGCTGGAGGCGGCCAGGGGCCGGCTGCCGGACGACTGTGAGCTGGTCGCCCGCTTCCACAGCGGGCTGACGGGGGCGGCGGCCGAGATGGCGGCCGGGCGGCTCGATGTCTCCTTCGGCCGGTACGCGGCGCTGCCCGCCGACATACGCGCCGGTCTCGATCATCAGCCGGTCCGGCTGGAGCCGATGGCGGTCCTGCTGCGCGACGACCATCCGCTGGCCGCCCGGCCCGCCGTCCCGCTCGCGGAACTGGCCGGCGAGACGCTCTACGCGGCCGCCGGAAATCCGCAGACCGTGGAGTGGACTGACTTGGCCGAGCGGCTCTTCGCGGGGCGCGGGATCGCGACCGCCGAGCCGTTCCCGGAGATCGAGGGCTCGCAGGAGTTCGTCCGGGTGGTGCGCAAGCGGGGGTGGTCCGTGCTGGCGAGTGTGGAGTTCATGGACGTGCCGGGGATGGTGCTGCGGCCGCTCGTCGACCCCGTACCGCTCTCGCCGGTGTCGATGGTGTGGCGGCGCGGGCTGCGGCATCCGGGGCTGGACGCGCTGCGGACGGCCGCCCGGGAACTGGCCGGCCGGCATGCCTGGCTGGCGCCGCCCGGGGCCACATGGTGGCTCCCGGAGGCGGACGCGCGGGCGATGGGGGTAGACGGGTGACGACCGGCGCTGTGCCACGTACGGCAGAAAGTAGCCACGCACAGGCAACCGCAGGGGCGGGAAAACCTTTCCTTAACGGCAGGGAATCGTCCGTGGAACGAACAGGAGGAGCGGCCGTGCGACGGCGTTCACTTCTCGCGGCGGCCGCGGCCGCGCTGACCTTAACCGTCATGGCGGGCCTGGCCCTGACCGGCTGCGGCTCCCCGCGGATGGCGGCACTGCACGCCAACTGCACGACGAAGGGCCTCGGCTGGAAGGTCACCGTCCTCAAGAAGAAGCCGCACGCCGCGCAGCGTGAGGCCCGGCTGTCCGTCGTCAACAAGGGCACCGACCCGTGCGTGTTCCGCGGCTTCCCGGGCTTCGCGGTCCACCTCGGCAAGGGGCCCCAGTCCGACGCGCGCGGGCACGGCCGGGCCCTGCCGATAGACCTGCGGCGCGGCGCCAAGGTCACGGCCGGTCTGCGCTACCGGGACTGCCCCAAGGGCTCGCTGCTGAACGAGCCCGTGGCCGTCACCAATGACACCGCCGTGGTGTCCGCGCCGTACGACAAGGCGGACGGCCAGGCGGTCGTGGCCCGCGACGAGAAGGGCAAGCGGCTGCGGATGAATATCTGCGCCGACACGATCTGGATGAGCGCGCCCCGGGAAGCGGCCGAGTAGGGCTGTTTACGGGGTCGTTGGGGCGGCGGCGGTGGCAGTGGCGGTACGTGCCGCGAAGGAGGTGAACGCCGCCCAGACGCCCGGCGCGAAGTCGAGGTGCGGGCCCTCGGGGTCCTTGGAGTCGCGGACGTGGACGGTGGCGGGGTGGGCGGCTACCTCTAGGCAGGCGCCGCCTTCGTCGCCGCTGTGGGTGGACTTTTGCCAGTCGTAGGCGACTTCTAGGCAGGCGCCGCCCTCGCTGCCGCTGTGAGTGGACTTGTGCCAGTCGTAAGCGACTTCCAGGCAGTTGCCGCCTTCATCGCTGCTGTAGCTGGACTTGCGCCATTGGTAGGCCACTTCGAGGCAGTTGCCGCCCTCATCGCCGCTGTAGCTCGATTTGAACCATGTCAGGTGGGTCATCGCTCTCCTAGCAGCCGGTCCAGCAGACCCATGGTCTCTTCGGCGTCGAGGGCCTGCATTCGCAGCATTCCATACTTCTGAGCGAGGATGCTGACCTCCTCCGCGTCGGAAATCAGCACACTGCTGCGCTGCGCCTCGGTATAGGCCATGTGTTGATGATCGGGGGTTTCCAGTACCACGAACGGACCGTTGAGACCGGCGTGATGCTCGCGGCTCTGCGGCAGGATCTGCATCGAGACGCCGTCGAGTTCGGCGCAGGTGCGCAGGTGGGAAAGCTGGTGCCGCATGACCGACCGCCCGCCGAGATTGCTCGTCACGAGAGCCTCGGAGAAGACGAAGCTGGCGATGACAGGATTGGCCTTGTGCAGGATCTGGTGGCGTTCCAGTCGTGCTGCGACCCGCCGTTCGACCGTCTCCTCGTCGAGGTACGGGATGTTGCTGCGGAAGGTGGCACGGGCGTAGCCCTCGGTCTGGAGCAGGCCGGGCAGGACCCCGTGTTCGTAGCCATTGAGCGCGATGGCCTGCTTCTCATACGCGATGAACTCCTCCGCCCAGATCGGATACTTCTCCTTCGGCGGAAGGTTCTCCACCCCCGTGGCCAACGCCCCTCCCGTTCCCAGGAGTTGATCGAGCTCCCGCGCCAGGTGAGGCATCAGGGCCCGCCTGCCCTGTTCGATGGAGGCGATGGTTTCCTCGGCGACGGAGGTCCGTTCGCCGAGGGCGCGCTGGGTGAGTCCGGCCTTGACGCGGAACATCGCCAGTTGCGCGCCGATGACTTCCATGGCTGCGGAGTGCCGGTTCTTCGGCTTCTTTCGCGTCTGCATGGCCTTCCACTCCCCCTGGTCGGGCCCCGGTGACCGTGTGTGCGCCCGTACTCACCAGGAGTACGGGTCCACATGGCGCGGCAGCATAGTTACGCAGCGCGACTGCCGCCGGGGGAATGCGCGGATCGCCCCCGCACGAGCGGCCGCGCGGCCTCACCCGCCCCCGCCACACCCGGTGAGCGCAAGGTTTCGTACGTGTCACCGGGCGGCACGGCACGGAAACCCGGCCTCCCTAGCGTCGGTTGCAGGACCCGACCCCTGGGAGGCGCGATGACGGCCGCGGCAGCAGAGACCCGTAACGAGAGCCCTGACGGCGGTGGTGGCGCGGTTCGGCAGAGGCGGGGTGGCCGGTGGATCGAGCGCTGGGACCCGGAGGACGAGGGCTTCTGGCGGGAGACGGGGGAGCGGATCGCGCGGCGGAATCTGGTGTTCTCCGTGCTGTCCGAGCACATCGGGTTCTCGATCTGGAGCCTGTGGTCGGTGATGGTGCTGTTCATGGGGCCCGAGTACGGGATCGCGCCGGCTGAGAAGTTCTTCCTGGTGGCGATGCCGACGGTGGTGGGCGGGGTGCTGCGGGTGCCGTACACCTTCGCGGTGGCACGGTTCGGCGGGCGCAACTGGACGGTGATCAGCGCCGTGCTGCTGCTGGTGCCGACCTCGGCGGCGGCGTTCGTGTTGGAGCCGGGCACGTCGTACACGACGTTCCTGCTGGTCGCGGCGCTGGCGGGGGTCGGCGGCGGGAACTTCGCCTCGTCGATGACCAACATCAACTCCTTCTATCCGCTGCGGAAGAAGGGGTGGGCGCTGGGGATGAACGCCGGGGGCGGGAACATCGGGGTGCCGGTGATCCAGCTGCTGGGGCTGCTGGTGATCGGCACCGCGGGGGCCGCCCATCCGCGGATCGTGCTGGCCGTTTATGTGCCGCTGATCGTGGTCGCGGCCGTGTGCGCGGCACTGTTCATGGACAACCTGGCGCCGGTCACAAACGACACCGGGGCGGCCCTCGACGCCGCCCGGGAGCCGCACACCTGGGTGATGTCGCTGCTGTACCTCGGCACCTTCGGATCGTTCATCGGCTACAGCTTCGCCTTCGGCCTGGTGCTGCAGAACCAGTTCGCGCGTACGCCCCTCCAGGCGGCGTCGCTGACCTTCATCGGGCCGCTGCTGGGGTCGCTGATCCGGCCGGTCGGCGGGCGGCTGGCGGACCGGTTCGGCGGCGCCCGGATCACGCTGGGCAACTTCGCGGCGATGGGGCTGGCCACCGGCGTCGTCATCTATGCGTCGTCGGTGCGGTCGCTGCCGGTGTTCCTCGTCGGGTTCATCGCGCTGTTCGTGCTGACGGGGCTCGGCAACGGCTCCACGTACAAGATGATCCCGGGGATCTTCCAGGCCCAGGCGCTGCGGCGCGGGCTGGTGGGGGAGGAGGCCGCGGCGTACGGGCGGCGGCTGTCGGGGGCGGCGATGGGGCTGATCGGGGCGGTGGGCGCGCTCGGCGGGCTGGCCATCAACCTCGCCTTTCGCCAGTCGTTCCTGGTGGCGGGGTCGGGCACCCCGGCGTTCGTGTCGTTCCTCGGCTGCTATGTGGTGTGCGGCGCGGTGACCTGGACCGTATACCTGCGCCCTGCGGCCCGTGCGCGGCGTACGGCGCGGGCGGCGGGCGCGGCGGAGGCGGCACCGGCGGACGAGGGGCGGCCCGCGGTGTACGCGGAGGTGTGAGCCGGCGGGGGAGGGGCGGGCGAGGCGGGCTCCGGGGGGCGTCGCGCCCGCCCCGCGCCCGTCCCGTATTCGCCCCCGTATCCGCCCGGTCTTACGGGCCGGGCGTGCGGAGCGTCGTAACCCCGGGGAAATATGGGAGGACCGGGGCTGTCACGTGCTGTTGGCACGCTGGCGTCTTGGCACTCCGTGCCGCCCGAGCCGCGGCGGGACGGGAAGCACGAGGCACCACACCTCTCTGGGCGGAGCGGGACGACCATGTACGAGCAGCAGCAGGAGCACAGTGAGCCGGCGCGGACGACGCCGGGATCGGGTACCGGACCGGCCGTCCGGCCGCTGGAGGGGTTCACCGTCGGGGTGACCGCGGCCCGGCGGGCGGAGGAGCTGGGCGCACTGCTGGAACGCCGCGGCGCCCAGGTGCTGCACGCGCCCGCCCTGCGGATCGTCCCGCTGCCCGATGACACCGAGCTGCTGGCGGTGACCCGGGATCTGATCGAGCACGCACCGGACATCGTCGTCGCCACCACCGCGATCGGCTTCCGCGGCTGGATCGAGGCCGCCGAGGGCTGGGGTCTGGGCGAGGCGCTGCTGGACCGGCTGACCGGGGTGGAGCTGCTGGCGCGCGGGCCCAAGGTACGGGGCGCGATCCGGGCCGCGGGGCTGACCGAGAAGTGGTCACCGGCCTCCGAGTCGATGGCCGAGGTGCTGGACCGGCTGCTGGCGGAGGGTGTCGCCGGGCGCCGGGTGGCCCTCCAGCTGCACGGGGAGCCGCTGCCGGGGTTCGTCGAGGCGCTGCGGGCGGACGGCGCGGAGGTCGTCGGCGTCCCGGTGTACCGCTGGATGCCGCCGGAGGACATCGGGCCGGTCGACCGGCTGCTGGACGCGGTGACCGGGCGCGGGCTGGACGCGGTGACCTTCACCAGCGCGCCCGCCGCCGCGTCGCTGCTGCGGCGGGCCGAGGAGCGCGGGATGCGCGGCGAGGTGCTGACGGCCCTGCGGCAGGACGTGCTGCCGGTGTGCGTGGGGCCGGTGACCGCGCTGCCCCTGGAGGCGGAGGACGTGCCCACGTTCCAGCCGGAGCGCTTCCGGCTCGGACCGCTGGTGCAGCTGCTGTGCCGGGAACTCCCGGGCCGGGTGCGGGCGTTGCCGGTGGCCGGGCGGCGGCTGGAGATCCGTGGGCACGCGGTCGTGCTGGACGGGGTGCTGCGGCCGGTGCCGCCGGCCGGGATGGCGCTGCTGCGCGCGCTGGCCCGCCGCCCCGGCTGGGTGGTCTCCCGCGCGGACCTGCTGCGCGCGCTGCCCGGCGCGGGCCGGGACGAGCACGCGGTGGAGACCGCGATGGCCCGGCTCCGGGTGGCACTGGGTGCCCCCAAGCTGATCCAGACGGTCGTCAAGCGCGGCTACCGGCTGTCGTTGGACCCGCATGCGGAGACGGACAAGTACGGCGGGGAGTAGGGGCTCCGGGCGGGGACGGGCCGGACCGGAGGGGGCCGTGGCCCGCGAGCCGGGGCGGACCGGCGCTCCGCAGCCCGCGGCCCGCGGCACGCCGCCCGTGCCATGAACTCCCGTCCTACCCCCGGCTGTTGACCCGGATCTTCGACTGCCCGTGCGGGCGCTTCTCCCAGTCGTCCATGAAGCGCGCCTCCAGGCCGTGCGTACGGGCCAGCCGCAGCAGCGTCTCGGTCCGGTAGTAGAAGTCCTCGCGCAGTACCTGGTGTTCGGCGCCCTCGGTGCGGTCGAAGGTGAAGTCGAAGAAGCCGCCGGGGGCCAGGATCCGGCCGACATGGGCGAGGCATTCGTCGATCACGTCGAGCGGTGAGTGCGAGAAGACGCTGTGCGCGTGGACGACGTCGAAGTGCGCGGGCGGCAGGAAGTCCAGCTTCAGGTCCTGCGTGAGGGTCAAGTGGGGCAGCTTGTCCTGGAGTTCGTAGGTGGTCAGGGTCTGCTTCGCGGAGATCAGGATGTCCGGCGAGATGTCGATGCCGTAGTAGTGGCCGGTGTCCAGGTAGGCGATGAAGCGGCGGCCGGCGCGCAGATTGCCGCAGCCGATGTCCAGCATCCGGTGGCCGGGCCGCAGCCCGTGCCCGGTCAGGTACTCGAACTGCATCTCGCCCAGCGCCAGCCAGCGTTCATGGCTGCGGCTGCCGACCGCGGCCTCCGGGTCGCGCCCGGTGTCGGAGGCCATCACCGCCCGGTAGTAGGCGACATGGCCGGGGTGTTTGAGGCGCAGCCAGGTGTCGCGGGCGCCGCGCCGGACGTACGGGGCGATCCGGTCCGGGTGGCGGAGCGCGTAACCGATCTTGTGGGCGAGGCGGGCGCGGTTGGTGTGCAGGGACGTGCGCGACATGAAGACCTCCGTCCTGATGGGCTGAGGGGCTGAGGGGCCGGAGCCGGGCCGTCGGGCCCAGGGCCTGCCCCCAGCATGCGGCGGACCGCGGCGTACGGCCTGGCGACCGTGGCGTACGGCCTGGCGACCGCGGCGTACGGCCTGGCGACCGTGGCGTACGGGCCTGCGTCCCCTGTGGGCGGGTCCCGCCGAGCGCCGTGCCGCCGCCAACTATACGTCATGTGTATACACTCGGCGTCTAGTCGTAGTGCATACGTGGCGTGAGTGCGCGGAGCGGGCGCCTCCGGAGGGTTCCGGCCGGACCGCGGGCCGGGCACTCTGGGAGCACACACGTCCGGTCCCTAAGGAGTGACAGGCACATGGCGGCGCCTTGCGACCTGCGGTTCGACTGCGGCCGGATCTGCCTGGACCTGGCGGCCACCGCCGACGGGCTCACCGCCGACGGCGCCGTCGCCGAACGCCTCACCGGTCCCGACCAGTTGCGCGCCTGGCTGACCGGCACCGGCCTGGTCCCGCACGGCACCCCGCTGGACGGCGTCGACGCCCGCTGGCTCGGCCGCTTCCGCGCGCTGCGGGACGTGCTGGTCCGGGTGGTGCACGACGAACTGCGGGGCCGGGCCGCCGACGCCGATCTTGAGCTGCTCAACTCCGCGGCCGCCGCCGGGCAGCCGCCCGCCCCCTGCGTGGTACGCGCCGCCGACGGCACCCTGGCCCGCGCCCTCCCCGGCCCGCCCGAGTGCGCCGGACTGCTGGCCGCGGTGGCCCGGGACGCGATCGGGCTGCTCACGGACGCGGTGGCGCGCGGGCGGCTGCGGCAGTGCGAGGGCGAGAGCTGCACCCTGGTCTATCTGGACACCTCGCGGGGCCGGCGCCGCCGTTGGTGCTCCAGCGAAGTGTGCGGCAACCGGGAGCGGGTGGCGCGGCACCGGCGGCGGACGATGGTGCGCCGGGAGCAGTCCGGGGGCGCCGCCGCGGGCCCCGTCACACCCGCGGAAAAATTTTCCGCCGGACGCTGAACGCCCCGCCCGGCCCGTCCGTACTCCTCACCGCAAGTCCGATTCATGGCAGGGTCCCCGGTCGATCTTGGGCGATCCGGGCTATCGACCCGGGAGTTGGAGTGCGTAAGGATGCCGTCGTGGCAGACAGGACGACACCTGAAGAGGAGCTCATGCGAGCCCTCTATGACGATCATGCGGGCCCGCTTCTCGCCTTCGTCCTGCGGCTGGTGGCGGGCGACCGGCATCGCGCCGAGGACGTGGTGCAGGAGACGCTGGTGCGCGCCTGGCGCAACGCCGACCAGCTCCAGCGGGCGACCGGCTCGATCCGCCCCTGGCTGGTGACCGTCGCCCGGCGGATCGTGATCGACGGACACCGCAGCCGCAAGGCCCGGCCCCAAGAGGTCGACGCGACCCCGCTGGAGACCATGCCCGCCGCCGATGTGATCGACCGGGCGCTGCGCCTGATGACGATCTCGGAGGCGCTGAGCGACCTGAGCCAGGCCCACCGAGAGGCCCTCGTCGAGACGTACTTCAAGGAGCGTACGGTCAACGAGGCAGCGGAGGTGCTGCGCGTGCCGGCCGGGACCGTGCGGTCCCGGGTGTTCTACGCGCTGCGCTCCCTGAAGCTCTCGCTCGAGGAACGAGGAGTGACGGAGTGATCCCGCCCACGCAGCCGGACCGGCACAGCGACGTCGGCGCCTATGTGCTGGGCGTCCTGGACGCCGCCGACGCGGACCGGTTCGAGCGGCATCTCGTCGGCTGTGACCGGTGCGCTGCCGAACTCGAGGAGCTGATGGCGATGACGCCGGCGCTCGCCGAGTTCAAGCAGTCCGCCCCCACCCCGCAGACGATCACGGCCGTCCCCGGCCCCCGGATGCTGGACGGGCTGCTCGACGAGGTCCACGCCACCCGCCGGGGCCGCAACCGGCGGCGGCTGTTCCTGGTGGCCGCGGCGGTCGTGCTGATCGTCGGCGGGCCGCTGGCCGTCTTCTCCTTCAAGGGGGAGGGGGACAAGGCGCCGGCGCCGCCGCTGGCGAACGCCGTCCGGGCCCAGTACGCCGCGGGCGAGAAGGTGACCTCCACCGACCCGGACACCAAGGTCTCGGCGGGCGTCTCGATGGCCGCCCGGCCCTGGGGCACCCAGGTCGTGCTGCAACTCGCCAACGTCAAGGGGCCGCAGAGCTGCGACCTGGTCGCCGTGGGCAAGGACGGCAAGCGGCAGACCATCACCACCTGGGCGGTTCCCAAGGGCGGCTACGGCATCCCGGGCAGCGCCGCGAAGTGGAACCGCGAGCCCCTCTACGCGGCGGGCGGCGCGGCCCTCAACCGCGGCGACATCGACCACTTCGAGATCAACACGCTGGACGGCAAGCGGCTGGCCACGGTCAAGGCCTGAGCATCCGGGGCGCCGGTCCCGGCGCCCCGGCACCGGCCGGCCTCACCCGACGTAGCCGCCCGAGTCAACATCCGACCAAACTCGCCCTTCTTTGTCCCTTTCACCAGGTGCGCACGGTGCCCGGTTCGCGTACGGTTGACGGCTGCCCTACGCACAGCAGAAGGGGGCCTGGGTGGCCGCGCACAACGCCACGCACGCACCGGATCACGCCCCGGATTCCGTTCGCGACCGTGAGATCGAAGCCGAGCAGACACATCTGGACCGTGTCTACCGGCGCCTCGAGGAGAAGATCCACGAGGCGGAGTTCCTGATGGACGACGCCGCCAGGCGCGGCCAGGTCGGCACGCCCGGCGCGCTCGCCGAGCGCGACGCCCAGGTCTTCCAGGCCGGGGTCCATCTCCACCGCCTGAATTCCGAGTACGAGGACTTCCTCTTCGGCCGGATCGACCTGCTCCTCGGCAAGGACGGCAAGAAGGGCCCGGACGGCGCCTACACCTCCGTCGAACCCGCCGACGGCGCCATCGAGAACAACCGCGCCGCGATCGCCGAGACGCTGCACATCGGCCGTCTCGGGGTCCTCGACGCGGACTACTCCCCGCTGGTCATCGACTGGCGGGCACCGGCCGCCGCCCCCTTCTACCGGGCCACCCCGGTCGCCCCCGGCCGGGTCGTCCGCCGCCGGGTGATCCGCTCCAAGGGCCGCAAGGTCCTCGGCGTCGAGGACGATCTGATGCGCCCGGAGGTCACCGCGACCCTGGACGGCGCCGAGCTGCCGGCGATCGGTGACGGCGCGCTGATGGCGGCGCTGGGCCGGGCCCGCAGCCACACCATGCGGGACATCGTCGCCTCCATCCAGGCCGAGCAGGACAAGGTGATCCGGGCGCCCGCCGCCTCCGTCACCGAGGTCGAGGGCGGGCCCGGTACGGGCAAGACCGCGGTCGCCCTGCACCGCGCCGCCTACCTCCTCTACCAGGACCGCCGCCGCTACGCGGGCGGCATCCTGATCGTCTCCCCGACGCCGCTGCTGGTCGCGTACACCGAGGGCGTGCTGCCGTCGCTGGGCGAGGAGGGCCAGGTCGCCATCCGGGCGCTCGGCTCGCTCGTGGACGGCGCCGAGACGACCGCGTACGACGCGCCCGCGGTGGCCCGGATCAAGGGCTCGTCGCGGATGCAGAAGCTGCTGCGCAAGGCGGCCCGCGGGGCGCTGGACCGGGCGGCGCCGGGCGCGGAGCGCACCGGCGCCGCCGCCACGGCCCCGCCCGCGGCCACGGCGAACGGGGCCGGGGGCGGGGGCGGCGACGCCCAGCTGTCCCTGGACGACCTCGTCGGCGCCGGGGGCGCCAACGGGAACGCCGCCGGGAACGGGAACTCTGCCGGGAACGGCGCCGACCGGGACGCGTCCACCACCGGCCGCCGCCGCAGACGCACCCCCCGGGCCCCGTCCCCCGCGGCCGGTTCCGCCGCCGGTCCGCCCACCCGCCTGAAGGTCGTCGCGTTCGGCGGCCGGATCGAGCTGGACGCCGACGAGCTGCGTGCCATCCGGCAGTCCGCGCTCGGCGGCACCGCGCCGGTCAACCTGCTGCGCCCGCGGGCCCGCCGGCTGATCCTGGACGCCCTGTGGGCCAAGTCGGGCGCCGCCCGCCGCTACCCGGATCCGGAACTCGCCGCCGAGGCCCGTGAGGGCTTCGACGAGGACCTCACCACCGAGACCGACTTCCAGGAGTTCCTGGACGCCTGGTGGCCCGAGCTGACCCCGCGCGGGGTGCTGGCCGCGATGGCCGACGAGCGCCTGCTCGGCCGCTGGGCGCGCCGGCTCCTCAACCCCCGCGAGGTCCGCCAACTGGCCCGCTCCCTCCAGCGGTTGGACCACACCGGCCACGGCCCGCTGTCGGTGCACGACGTGGCGCTGCTGGACGAGCTGCAGACGGTCCTCGGCGCCCCGCTGCGCCCGGCCCGTCCGCGCGAGGCCGACCCGCTGGACCACCTGACCGGCCTGGAAGAGCTGACGACCTACACCGACCGCAACGGCGGCGGCCGCAGCCGGCGCGAACGGCTCGACGAGGAGCGCACCGACTACGCCCACGTCATCGTCGACGAGGCGCAGGACCTGACGCCGATGCAGTGGCGGATGGTCGGCCGCCGCGGCCGGCACGCGACCTGGACCGTGGTCGGCGACCCCGCGCAGTCCTCCTGGTCCGACCCCGACGAGGCCGCCGTCGCCCGCGACGAGGCGCTCGGCACCCGCCCGCGCCGCCGCTTCACGCTCACCGTGAACTACCGCAACCCCGCGGAGATCGCCGAACTGGCCGCCCGGGTCCTGGCGCTGGCGATGCCCGGTATGGAGTCCCCGAAGGCGGTCCGTTCCACGGGCCTGGAGCCCCGCTTCGCGCTCGCCGCGGACGGGGCCGGGGACGGCGGAACGGCGTCCGCCGACGACACCGTCCTGGAGCGGGCCACGGTCGCCGAGGCCGGGCGGCTGCTGGGCGAGGTGGACGGCACGGTCGGCGTCGTGGTGGCCATGAACCGCCGTGCGCAGGCCCGCCGTTGGCTGGCCCCGCTCGGCGACCGGGTGGTGGCGCTGGGCTCCCTGGAGGCCAAGGGGCTGGAGTACGACGCGACGCTGGTGGTGTCCCCGGCCGAGATCGCCGACGAGTCCCCGGCCGGACTGCGGGTGCTGTACGTGGCGCTGACCCGGGCCACCCGGCAGCTGACCGTGCTGTCGGGCGCACGGGACGAGCCGGACACGGCCGGGGTCCCCGACCTGTTGCGGGACTGAACCGCCCGGCCGGCCCCCGGACGGCGGCCCGCGCCGGGCGTGCGCGCCGCCGTCCGAGGGGTCTTGAAATCGGGCCCGCGGGACGGGATTCGCTTCCGGGGATGGTTTGTTAGCCTGGGTGACGGCACCGGCTCGATCCAAGCCCCCGGGCCCAACCATCGTCGCTACGAGCGACCACTTGCCGCGAGGCGAGCATGGCGGGTCGGTGCCGCCAAACGTGACAGAGGTCCACGCCACCCCGGTGGCGTGGACCTCTTTTCTGTGTCGGCCGATTCTGTATGGTGGAAGTCACTTTCCGGTGTTGCCCGCCGCCCGCGAACAAAAAGTTCGCAATCCCGGGCGGCTACCGCGTACTCCGCGGTAGGTGCGACGATCGGACGGAAATTCAGCGACACGGTGAAAGCAGAGGAAGTCGGCCATGGCAACGGCGCCCAGCGTCTCCTACTCGATGACGGTCCGGCTGGAGGTGCCCGCGAGCGGAACCGCGGTCTCCCAGCTCACCACGGCCGTCGAGTCCCACGGAGGCTCGGTGACCGGCCTCGACGTCACCGCGTCCGGACACGAGAAGCTCCGCATCGACGTCACGATCGCGGCGACCTCCACGGCCCACGCCGACGAGATCGTCCAGCAGCTGCGCACCATCGAGGGCGTCTCGCTGGGCAAGGTCTCCGACCGTACGTTCCTGATGCACCTCGGCGGCAAGATCGAGATGTCGTCGAAACACCCCATCCGCAACCGCGACGACCTCTCGATGATCTACACCCCCGGTGTCGCCCGCGTCTGCCAGGCCATCGCCGACAACCCCGAGGACGCCCGCCGCCTGACCATCAAGCGCAACAGCGTCGCCGTGGTCACCGACGGCTCCGCCGTCCTCGGCCTCGGCAACATCGGCCCCAAGGCCGCCCTGCCCGTCATGGAGGGCAAGGCGGCCCTCTTCAAGCGCTTCGCCGGCATCGACGCCTGGCCGCTCTGCCTGGACACCCAGGACACCGACGCCATCGTGGAGATCGTCAAGGCCATCGCCCCCGGCTTCGCGGGCATCAACCTGGAGGACATCTCCGCCCCCCGCTGCTTCGAGATCGAGGCCCGGCTGCGCGAGGCCCTCGACATCCCGGTCTTCCACGACGACCAGCACGGCACCGCCATCGTGGTGCTCGCCGCGCTCACCAACGCGCTGCGCGTCGTCGGCAAGAAGACCGAGGACGTCCGGGTCGTGATGTCCGGCGCAGGCGCGGCCGGTACCGCCATCCTCAAGCTGCTGATCGCGGCCGGTGTCCGGCACGCCGTCGTCGCCGACATCCACGGTGTGGTGCACGCCGGCCGTACGGACCTGGTCGACGCCGACCCGGACTCCCCGCTGCGCTGGATCGCCGACAACACCAACCCGGAGGGCGTCACCGGCACCCTCAAGGAGGCCGTGGTCGGCGCGGACGTCTTCATCGGTGTCTCCGCGCCCAACGTCCTGGACGGCGAGGACGTCGCCAGGATGGCCGAGGGCGCGATCGTGTTCGCGCTCGCCAACCCCGACCCCGAGGTCGACCCGGCGATCGCCCGGCAGACCGCCGCCGTGGTGGCCACCGGCCGCTCCGACTTCCCCAACCAGATCAACAACGTCCTGGTCTTCCCCGGCGTCTTCCGCGGACTCCTGGACGCCCACTCCCGCACGGTGAACACCGAGATGATGCTGGCCGCGGCCGGCGCGCTGGCGGACGTCGTCCTGGAGGACGAGGTCAACCCGAACTACATCATCCCCAGCGTCTTCAACGAGAAGGTCGCGGGCGCGGTGGCGGGTGCCGTCCGGGAGGCCGCGAAGAGCGGCGACGCCGCTGTGACGGCCGCCACGGCGGTCTGATACGGCGCGTCGCTGGACACGCCGTCGTTGGGGCCCCCATAGGGTAGGCGGGCAGCAAGCGACCGCCGCCCTGTGGGGCCGGCCCGGAGCGGGATTGATACGGAGCGTCACCACGGACGAGGCAGTGGCGCTTTTCGTGTGACCCTCCTGGGTGCCGGATTGGCTTTACCGCCGCAGGTGGGGGCAGGATGCGTAATCGGGCGCGAGGGTCTGGCAGCAGACCCGGGTCCGGGGACTGTCCGAGGACCCTGGCAGCATCGGCTTCGATCTCACGCCTCATTGGCAAGAAGAACACGGGAGTACAAACATGAACCGCAGTGAGCTGGTGGCCGCTCTGGCCGATCGCGCCGAGGTGACCCGCAAGGACGCCGACGCCGTTCTGGCCGCCCTCGCCGAGGTGACCGGCGAGATCGTCGCCAAGGGCGACGAGAAGGTCACCATCCCCGGCTTCCTCACCTTCGAGCGCACCCACCGTGCCGCTCGCACCGCGCGCAACCCGCAGACCGGCGACCCGATCCAGATCCCGGCCGGCTACAGCGTGAAGGTCTCCGCGGGCTCCAAGCTCAAGGAAGCCGCCAAGGGTAAGTAAGACCCTCAGCACGGCATGACAGGGCGGCCATCCCTTCCAGGGGTGGCCGCCTTTTCGCTGCCCTCCAGACGGCCCGTACCGCCCGGAAGCGGCCGGTCCGGGTAAACGGGCAAGCCCGCCCGGTGCCCGCCCTCCAGAGGGGCCGTCACGGCCGTACGGGGGCGGAATGCGGGAGACAGGGGCGGGGGCCGCCGCGAGCGGCGTGAACTCGGCGGCACCGCAGTCTTTGTCACGCTCGATCAGGAACCGGCACGGCCCCTGGCGGGCCACGCCGCCCTGCGGCAGGGTGGCGGCCCGAACGGCGCACCGGACCGGCCGAGTTGCCGGCCGCGCCGTTACGCACGGAAGGCCTCGTCCTCCGTGCGGACGCGGGCGCGGAGGGGAGGTCCGCGACCGTACGGAGGACGAGGCCTTCCTCGGTCAATCGGGGCGCCGGGCGCCGGCCGGGGCCGGGAAAACGGCCCCGCCCGGGCTCAGTTGGGCAGCGCGCCGTTCGGCAGCTCGACGTCGGCGCCGAGCTCCACGAGCTTCTCCATGAAGTTCTCGTAGCCGCGGTTGATCAGGTCGATGCCGTGCACCCGGGAGGTGCCCTGCGCCGCCAGTGCCGCGATCAGATACGAGAAGCCGCCGCGCAGGTCGGGGATGACCAGGTCGGAGCCCTGCAGCTTGGTGGGGCCGGAGACGACCGCGGAGTGCAGGAAGTTGCGCTGGCCGAAGCGGCAGGCGGAGCCGCCCAGGCACTCGCGGTAGAGCTGGATGTGCGCACCCATCTGGTTGAGCGCGGAGGTGAAGCCGAGCCGGGACTCGTAGACCGTCTCGTGCACGATCGACAGGCCGGACGCCTGGGTCAGCGCGACGACCAGCGGCTGCTGCCAGTCGGTCTGGAAGCCGGGGTGGACGTCGGTCTCCAGGGCGATGGCGTTGAGCAGGCCGCCCGGGTGCCAGAAACGGATGCCCTCGTCCTCGATCTCGAAGGCACCGCCGACCTTGCGGAAGGTGTTGAGGAAGGTCATCATCGACCGCTGCTGGGCGCCGCGGACGTAGATGTTGCCCTCGGTGGCCAGCGCCGCGGACGCCCAGGAGGCCGCCTCCAGGCGGTCCGGGAGGGCGCGGTGGGTGTAGCCGTCGAGCTTGTCGACACCGGTGATCCGGATCGTCCGGTCGGTGTCCATGGAGATGATCGCGCCCATCTTCTGCAGTACGCAGATGAGGTCCTCGATCTCCGGTTCCACGGCGGCGTTCGACAGCTCGGTGACGCCCTCGGCCAGGACGGCCGTCAGCAGCACCTGCTCGGTCGAGCCGACCGACGGGTACGGCAGCCGGATCTTGGTGCCGCGCAGCCGCTGCGGGGCCTCCAGGTACTGCCCGTCGGCGCGCTTCTCGATCGTCGCGCCGAACTGGCGCAGCACGTCGAAGTGGAAGTCCACGGGCCGGCCGCCGATGTCGCAGCCGCCCAGGCCCGGGATGAAGGCGTGGCCGAGGCGGTGCAGCAGCGGGCCGCAGAACAGGATCGGAATACGGGACGAGCCCGCGTGGGCATCGATGTCGGCGACGTTGGCGCTTTCCACGCGCGACGGGTCGAGGATCAGCTCGCCGGGTTCGTCGCCGGGGCGCACGGTGACGCCGTGCAGCTGGAGCAGCCCGCGCACCACGCGTACGTCGCGGATGTCGGGCACGTTGCGCAGTCGGCTGGGGCCGCTCCCGAGGAGGGCGGCGACCATGGCCTTGGGCACAAGGTTCTTCGCGCCGCGAACCCGGATCTCGCCCTCGAGCGGGGTGCCGCCGTGGACAAGCAGTACGTCGTCAGTAGAGACGGTCATGGATCTCGCGTTCCTGGAGACGGGCAGGGCCAAGCTGAAATGGTAAGGGCGGCGGAGGGTGTGGCCGAAGGCCCGTGCGGGCTTTGCTCGTGTAATGGCTTTGTCACAACACGCTCCGCTACGATCCGCCTTTGATTCGTAATCGCCCTTTGGGGGAATTGCTGCGGATTGTCGGCAATGAGCGATCCGGCGCCGGGGGTGTGCGCCGGTGCTGCCGCCGTACGCCCGCCCTGCTCTCGTACGGGTCCCGGCGTTGACTCCCCGCTCCGGGCAGAAGTGCGGGATCATGTGGCCATGACCGAGGTGTCCTCGCTCACAGGGCGGCTTCTAGTCGCGACACCCGCGCTCGCCGATCCGAATTTCGACCGCGCGGTGGTGCTGCTCCTCGACCACGACGAGGAGGGCTCCCTCGGCGTGGTCCTGAACCGTCCCACCCCGGTCGGCGTCGCGGACATCCTCGCCCCCTGGGCCGCACTGGCCGGTGAGCCGGGCGTGGTCTTCCAGGGCGGGCCGGTGTCGCTGGACTCGGCGCTCGGGGTGGCCGTGGTGCCGGGCGGGCTGTCCGGGGAGGGCGGTATCCCGTCGGTGGACAGCGGCGCCCGCCCCCAGGGCGACGGTGCGGAGACGGCCGGGGCGCCGGCCGCGGACCGGGCGGGCGTGCAGTCGGGTGACGAGCCGCTGGGCTGGCGCAGGGTGCACGGAGCGATCGGTCTGGTCGATCTGGAGGCCCCTCCGGAATTGCTCGCGGCGGCGCTCGGGAGCCTGCGGATCTTCGCCGGGTACGCGGGCTGGGGGCCGGGCCAGCTGGAGGACGAGCTGGTCGAGGGCGCCTGGTACGTCGTCGAGTCCGAGCCCGGGGACGTCTCCTCGCCCGATCCGGAACAGCTGTGGCGCGCGGTGCTGCGACGGCAGCGCAACGAGCTGGCGATGGTGGCCACGTATCCGGATGACCCGTCGCTGAACTGACGCCCGTCCCTGGCGCGTGACGGAAAGCGGTCCCTCCAGGAGCGGAGGGCGGCTTGGGTGCACGGCGGCCCAAATTTTGTTGACGACTTGATTATTGTGACGGCTCCGTCATGGGGAATTGTCGGTCCCCGTCGCTAAGGTGCGGCATGACAGGGGACGGTGCGCGGCCGCGTCGGCGGGGCCGCGCTGGACACACGGGGAGAGGCCATGCACAGGCCGAGCGTGCCCGAGGATCTGGACCATCCGGAGCGCCTGTGGGCGCGCGCCGCGACGCTGGCGGTGGTGGCGGCCGCCGTGGACGACGGGGACGAATTCTCCTGGGGCGACCGGGGTTTGCAGTGCTGGAACGTCGGCGGCAGCTACTGGTGGCGGCTGAAGATGTTCGAGGGCGGCCGGGCCCTGCTGTGCGGGCAGGACTCCGACGGCAGTCACACGCACAGCGCAGGCCGGCAGATCGACTTCCTGGCCGGCGGCCCCGCGTGGCTGCCCCATGAGGAGCTGCGGGAGGACGCCGAGGGCAATCTCTTCGGCTTCGTCTACTGGTGGCAGGACGGCGCCTGGGGGCGTGCGCCCTATCCCGAGAAGATGCCGGACGACGGCCTGGAAATGGCCATGAGCTGGGTCGCGCCCGGTGACGACGCGATCCGGGAGATCGCCGAGGACCTCGTGGCCCGTACGGAGACCGAGGTCGACGCGAGGGCGGCGGTACGCGCCTTCCTGGCCGCCGCCGAGGCCCGCACGGTCGGCGCCCAGGACGTCGCCACCCTGCTCGACACCGTCTGCGGCCCGGACGCGTGGTACGAGGTCCGCCCGGACGCCGCGCTGGCCTTCGCCACGGAGCTGGGACTGACCGCGGGGAACCGGGAGGCGGGGGAGCGGGACGGGGTGGCGGTGGCGTCCTAGCGTTCGCGGGGGCTTCACCTGGTGGTGGGCCGACGCTCCCGGGTTGTCGCGCGCGTGAGTACCCTTGGCTGTTATGAGCACTGTTGAGCCCGAGCGCGGGGCAGGTACGGGGACCCTCGTGGAGCCGACGCCGCAGGTGTCGCACGGCGACGGCGACCACGAGCGCTTCGCCCACTATGTCCAGAAAGACAAGATCATGGCGAGCGCGCTCGACGGCACCCCCGTCGTGGCGCTCTGCGGCAAGGTCTGGGTACCGGGGCGTGACCCGAAGAAGTACCCGGTCTGCCCGATGTGCAAGGAGATCTTTGAGTCCATGGGCGCCGGTGGCGACAAGGACAAGGGCGGCAAGGACGGCGGCAAGAAGTAGCCGCCACGGGCCGTCCCCCGCCGGGCCGGCCCACTCCGTCCGTCCGCATCTGCGCACGGCCGCTCCACACCGCCGTCGAAGCCGCAGGACACCGCGCGTCGTCCTGCGGTGACGGCGCCCCGCCTCGGGTACGGGCCCGGGTCCCGCGTGGACCGGGCCCGTTCGCGTGCCCGGGTGCGCAACCGCCCGTGACCGACCCGGAATTGCGCGTCCTGCGCCGTGCCGCGTGGCAGCATCGCCCGTGACGGCCGGCCCCCGCCGGTCGCTTCCGCTGCGTACGCACCGGCCGGAGCGCTCCCGGTCCGGCCGGGCATGCGGCTCGGTGAAGGGCGGACGGTATGCCGGACACGGACCTCACCACCACGGCGCCGGGCGGTGGCCTGATTCCGGCGCCGCTGAGCATCGACGGGCCCGGCCGCGGCCTCGTCCGCCTGGGCGAGGACACCGCGTTGGCGGCCGCGCCCGGCACCGAGGACACCGCGCGCTGGCTGCGGGAGACCCTCGGCGCGGCCTTCGGCCTGCCGCTGGCGCCCGGCTCGGACCAGGCGGCGGACACCCTCGCCCTCGCCCTGGACCCGGCGCTGCCCCCGGAGGGCTACCGGCTGGAGGCCGATATCGGCCGGGGCGTACGGATCACCGGCGGCGGCCCGGCCGGCGCCTTCTGGGGCGCGCAGACGCTGCGGCAGCTCCTCGGCCCGCAGGCCTTCCGCCGGGCGCCGCTCGCGCCGGGGCGCGCGGCCGTCCTGGCGCCGAGGACCATCGAGGACGGCCCGCGCTTCGGCTGGCGCGGCATGCTGCTCGATGTCGCCCGGCACTTCCTGCCCAAGGACGGCGTGCTCCGCTGGATCGACCTGCTCGCCGCCCACAAGCTCAACGTCCTGCACCTGCACCTCACTGACGACCAGGGCTGGCGGATCGAGATCAGGCGCTACCCGAAACTGACCGAAATCGGCGCCTGGCGGGAGCGCACCAAACTCGGCCACCGGGCCTCACCGTTGTGGGACGAGCGCCCGCACGGCGGCTACTACACCCAGGACGACATCCGCGAGATCGTCGCCTACGCCGCCCGGCGGCACGTCACCGTCGTCCCCGAGATCGACATCCCCGGACACTCGCAGGCCGCCATCGCCGCGTACCCCGAACTCGGCAACGCCGACGTCATCGACACCACCTCCCTGAAGGTCTGGGACACCTGGGGCGTCAACCCCAACGTACTGGCGCCCACCGACACCACCCTGCGGTTCTACGAGCACGTCCTCGACGAGGTTCTCGGCCTCTTCCCCTCGCCGTTCGTGCACATCGGCGGCGACGAGTGCCCCAAGGACCAGTGGCGGGCGTCCGCCACCGCCCAGGCGCGGATCGCCGAACTGGGGCTGGCCGGCGAGGAGGAGCTGCAGAGCTGGTTCATCCGGCACTTCGACCGCTGGCTGACCGGGCGCGGCCGGCGGCTGATCGGCTGGGACGAGATCCTGGACGGCGGCCCGGCCGGGGGCTCCCCTCCGGCCCCGGCCGCCGCGGCCCCGTTCGCCGTCTCCTCCTGGCGCGGCTACGCGGGCGGTATCGCAGCCGCGAAATCCGGCCATGACGTCGTCATGTGCCCCGAACAGCAGGTGTACCTGGACCACCGTCAGCACGCCTCCCCGGACGAACCGGTGCCGATCGGCTTCGTGCGGACCCTGGAGGACGTCTACCGCTTCGAGCCGGTACCACCGGAGCTCACGGCGGACCAGACCGCGCACGTGCTGGGCACCCAGGCCAACGTCTGGACCGAGGTCATGGACAGTCAGCAGCGCCTCGACTACCAGGTCTTTCCGCGGCTGGCGGCGTTCGCCGAGGTCGCCTGGTCGCGGCTGCCCGCCCCGGAGGGGCGCGACTACCGGGACTTCACCCGGCGGATGGCGGTCCACTACACCCGGCTCGACGCCCTCGGCGTCGGCTACCGCCCGCCCGGCGGCCCGCTCCCCTGGCAGAAACGCCCCGGGGTGCTCGGACGCCCGATCGACGGGGCGCCCCCAAACGTGTGAGCCCGGGTGCAAGGAAGGCGCCCGTACGCCCGGACCCTGGGACCGTGGTGAGGTACGGCGGTTGCCCCGCACCGTCGTACCGCCCGCCGCCGCGAACACGGTGTGCGCCCCGCCGGAGACCCCGCCGGAACGCCTCCGCCGCCGCGCCGCACCGCGGTTCCGCACCGCCGCCGGCGGACGAAACCGGACCAGCAGCCTGTTCGGGGACGGATCGCCGCTTCGTGGACCCTCGCGCCGGGGGCCCGGGAAGATGTGCCAGAGTTGCCACGTCCGGGCTGTGAGCACGTACCGTACGGCGGAGCGGAACTGCCGGGACACCGGGGAAGGGGCAGCTGGCTTGACCACGCACGCACCGCACGCGTCGCACACGGTGACGTTGCCGGCCTCGCTCGACGAGGCGGTGGCGGCGCTGACGGCCATGCCCGCCGCCGTGCCCGTCGCGGGCGGCACCGATCTCATGGCGGCGGTCAACGCCGGACTCCTCAGACCCGCGGCACTGGTGGGCCTCGGCAGGATCAGCGAGATCCGCGGCTGGCAGTACCTGGACGGCCATGCGCTGCTCGGCGCCGGACTCACCCTCGCCCGTATGGGGCGTCCCGACTTCGCCGCCCTGATCCCCGGACTGGCCGCCGCCGCGCGCGCGGCCGGTCCGCCGCAGGTCCGCAACGCCGGCACCCTCGGCGGCAACATCGTGACCTCCGCACCCACGGGCGACACCCTCCCGGTGCTCGCCGCCCTGGAGGCCACGGTGATCATCGCCGGTCCCGGGGGCGGCCGCCGTGAGATCCCGGTCAGCCATCTGCTGGCCGGCCGGGAGATGCTGAGCCCCGGCGAACTCGTCGGCTTCGTACGGGTGCCGCTGCTGCACGCCCCGCAGGCCTTCCTCAAGGCGACCGGCCGCACCGGCCCCGGCCGCGCCACCGCCTCGGTGGCGCTGGTCCTGGACCCGGCCCGGCGCGGGGTGCGCTGCGCCGTGGGCGCGGTCGCCGCCATGCCGCTGCGCCCTCTGGAGGCGGAGCAGTGGGTGGCCTCGCTCATCGACTGGGACGGCGAACGCGGCCTGGTGCCCGAGGCGCTGACGGCCTTCGGCGACTACGTCGCGGCCGCCTGCATCCCGGACCCGGAGCCGCCGGAGGACGGTTCGGAACCGGCCGCCCTGCCGCCGGCCGCCCTGCATCTGCGCCGTACGGTGGCAGCCCTGGCCCGCCGCGCACTGGGGAGGGCGCTCTCATGAGCGAGCGCAGCGTGCGCGTCCGCCCGGCTTCCGGCCGGGGGACCATCATCGAACGGTGCGCGCCTCGCACGAGCGGGGCCGAGCGAAGCGAGGGCTCGGCATGAGCGACGCAGACAACCGCCATCCGTACCAGCCGCACCCCGAGCACGGCTGGCAGCCGCTGCCGCAGGGAGGCGAGTACGAGTCGGAGGCGACGGCCTTCGTCCAGCTCCCGGAGGGCTTCACCACCGGGGTCTACGGTGGTGGGTCGCCCCGGTACAACACCCCGGGCCCCGAGCCGCTCGCCGCACCCGGCCACGGTTACACCCCGCCGTCCTCCTTCAGTTCGCACCCGGCCGGGCAGCCGGCCACGGACCAGGGCGGCGACCCGTCGTCCACCGGCCAGTGGACGATGCCCTTCGCGGACCCGTCGGCCGGTTACGCGGACCCGACCGCCGGATACCCGGCGCGGACCGAGCACGCCGCCCACCACGACCCGTCCGTGGCCTACCAGGGCGGTGCGCCCGAGTCGGCCCAGCCATGGGGCGGCGCCTCGGTGGCCTGGCCCGTGGCGGGCAGCCCGGAGGCGGGCGCCGGAGCCTGGTCGGTCCCCGCGGCGGCGGACGACGGCCTGGAGGAATCCGGCGAGTACCTGGTCGGCGAGGACGGTCTGACGGGTCATACGGGACTTTCGGGCACCCATCCGGGCCTGCCCGGCCATCCGGGGCATCCGGGCCATCCGGGCCTTACCGGGCACGGTGCCGACCATCACGGCGGATACCCGGGCTCCGGCGCGTACGGCGACGCCGGGAACGCCGCGGACACCGGGGAGGCGGCCCAGACCGGCCACTGGAACTTCACCGCCGGGATGAACGCCGCCAGCGCCCCGGAGACGCACTCCGCGCAGCCGCAGCAGCCCACGCACGGCGGACCGGGCCACGACCGCTTCGGCGGCCCCGCAGGCGCCCCGTACGCGCACGAGGGCGGTCTGCCCGGCCACGGCACCGAGCCGGGCGGCGAACTGCCCGGAGACGGCGGCCCGTCGGCCGGCGACCCGTACGCCACGGGCGCGGGTGGCCACCACGCCGCGGCCGGCGACGCGACCGGCCACTGGTCGCTGCCCGCCGACGCGCTCGCCCAGTGGCCTCCGCCCGCTGAGCCGGCGCAGCCGCCGCACGACGCGGCACCGCACCAGCCGGAACACCACGCGGCGCGTCAGCCGGAGCACCACGCGGAGCACCGGACGGAGCATCACCAGGAGCACCACCCGGAGCGCCATGCGGAGCACCGGCCCGAGACGGACGGCCGGCCCGACGGGGCGGCGGACGCGGGCGGCTGGACCGTTCCGGTGGCCGAGGGGGAACGGCCCGAGCACTCGGGCGAGTTCGCGCTCGGCGACGTGGCCGGGCACCCGGCGTCGGCCGCGCCCGCCGAGCCCGTCGCGCCCGCCGCACCTGCCGAGCACGCCGCACCTGCCGCCCCGGAGGCCGACGGGCCGGTGGACGCGCCCGGGACGGAGACGGCGGAGCCCGGCCCGCACACCGCGCCCGGCGAGTCCGTGCACGCCGGTTCCGTGCACGCCGGTTCCGGCGAGCCGGCTGAGGCCACCGCCCCGGCCGGGCACGAGGTCCCCGAGCCGCACGACACCGCCGCCGACGGCGCCGGCGCACCCGGCGACGCGGGGCACGCCCCCGCCGGGGACCCGGCCGCCACCGGGGAACTCGCGGGCGCCGAAGCGGACTTCGAGACGGGCGCCGCGGCAGGCACCGACACCGGCACCGACACCGGCACCGACACCGGCACCGGTTCCGGCATCGGCTCCACGGCAGGCGCCGAGGGCCACACCGGTCACGCCGACCCCGCCGACCACAGCAACCTCGTTGACGGGCTCGCCGCCGCCGCGCGTTCGTCCGACCTCGGGGCCGACCCCGGCGCCGGCGACCACGACGAACACCCCGCCTCCTCCTACGTCCTGCGCGTCAACGGCATCGACCGGCCGGTCACCGACGCCTGGATCGGGGAGTCGCTTCTTTACGTGCTGCGCGAACGGCTCGGCCTGGCCGGCGCCAAGGACGGCTGCTCGCAGGGTGAGTGCGGGGCCTGCTCGGTCCAGGTGGACGGCCGGCTGGTGGCGTCCTGCCTGGTGCCCGCGGCCACCACCGCGGGCAGTGAGGTCCGTACCGTCGAGGGGCTCGCGGAGAACGGTGTGCCCTCCGACGTACAGCGCGCGCTCGCCGCGTCCGGCGCGGTGCAGTGCGGCTTCTGCGTACCGGGAATGGCGATGACCGTCCATGACCTCCTGGAGGGCAACCACGCCCCCAGCGAGCTGGAGACCCGCAAGGCGCTGTGCGGCAACCTGTGCCGCTGCTCCGGCTACCGGGGCGTGCTGGACGCCGTCGACCAGGTCGTCAAGGCCCGCGCGGACGCCGCCGAGGCGGCCTACGGGCCCGCGGACGAACCCGACGGGACGGCGTCTTCGGACACCGCCCGTATTCCCCACCAGGCGGGCCCCGCCGACGAAACGGGCCACGCCCCGCACGACCAGGACCGGCACCCGGGAGGCTCCGCATGACCGGCACGTCCGAGGGCGCAGGCGCCGCCACCGCGACCCCCGCGGCGGGCGTCCCGATCCCCGCCGAGCCGCCGCACGGCCTGGGCGTCTCGCTGCCGCCCGCCGACGCACCGGCGAAGACGGAGGGCACCTTCCCGTACGCCGCCGACCTGTGGGCCGAGGGGCTGTTGTGGGCCGCGGTGCTGCGTTCGCCGCACCCCCGCGCGCGCATCCTGTCCATCGACACCACCCCCGCGGCGGAGATGCCGGGCGTCCGTGTCGTCGTCACGCACGCGGACGTGCCCGGTGACGCGGGGCACGGCCGGGGCACCGCCGACCGCCCGGTGTTCGCCAAGGACGAGGTCCGCCACCACGGTGAGCCGATCGCCGCGGTGGCCGCCGAGCACCCCGACACGGCCCGGCTGGCCGCGGCCGCCATCGCCGTGGAATACGAGGTCCTCGACGCGGTCACCGACCCCCAACTGGCCTTCGAGGCCGAACCGCTGCACCCGGACGGCAACCTCATCCGGCACATCCCGCTCCGCTTCGGCGACGCCGAGGCCGTCGGTGAGGTGATGGTCGAGGGGCTCTACCGGATCGGCCGGCAGGACCCGGCGCCCATCGGGGCCGAGGCCGGGCTCGCGGTGCCGCGCCCCGATGGCGGCGTGGAGATCTACACCGCCTCAACGGACCCGCACACCGACCGCGATCTGGCCGCCGCCTCCTTCGGGCTGGCGCCGGAGCAGGTCAAGGTCGTGGTGACCGGCATCCCCGGCGCCACCGCCGACCGCGAGGACCCCGGCATCCAGCTCCCGCTGGGCCTGCTGGCGCTGCGTACGGGCTGCCCCGTCAAGCTCGCCGCCACCCGCGAGGAGTCCTTCCTCTCGCACGCCCACCGCCACCCCACGCTGCTGCGCTACCGCCATCACGCGGACGCCGACGGCAAGTTGGTCAAGGTGGAGGCGCAGATCCTGATGGACGCCGGGGCCTACGCCGACACCTCGGCCGATGCGCTGGCCGCCGCCGTCTCGTTCTCCTGCGGCCCGTACGTCGTCCCGCACGCCGTCGTCGACGGCTGGGCGGTCCGCACCAACAACCCGCCGTCCGGCCATGTGCGCGGCGAGGGCGCGATGCAGGTCTGCGCCGCCTACGAGGGCCAGATGGACAAGCTGGCGGCCCGGCTGGGCCTGGAGCCCGACGAGATCCGGCTGCGCAACGTCATGGCCACCGGCGATCTGCTCCCCACGGGGCAGACCGTGACCTGCCCCGCCCCGGTCGCCGAACTGCTGCACGCCGTCAAGGAGGCGCCGCTTCCGGAGCTGCCCAAGGACGCACCCGAAACGGAATGGCTGCTGCCGGGCGGTCCCGAGGGGGCCGGCGAGCCGGGCGCGGTGCGCCGCGGTGTCGGCTACGGGCTGGGCATGGTGCACATGCTCGGCGCGGAGGGGACCGACGAGGTCTCCACCGCGACCGTCAAGGTCAGCGGCTCGGTCGCCACCGTCATCTGCGCCGCCGTCGAGACCGGTTCGGGCTTCTCCACCCTGGCGCGGCAGATCGTTCAGGAGACCCTGGGCGTCGAGGAGGTGCACGTCGCGGGCGTGGACACCGACCAGCCGCCGGCCGGCGCGGCCTGCCACGGGCGGCACACCTGGGTCTCCGGCGGCGCCGTAGAACGCGCCGCCAAGATGGTCCGGACCCAGCTTCTCCAGCCGCTGGCCCACAAGTTCGGCATGTCCACCGAACTCCTCCAGATCAACGACGGCAAGATCACCTCGTACGACGGGGTGCTCAGCACCACCGTCGCCGAGGCGCTGGACGGCAAGGAGCTGTGGGCCACCGCCCAGTGCCGGCCGCATCCGACCGAGCCGCTGGACGAGAGCGGCCAGGGCGACGCGTTCGTCGGCCTCGCCTTCTGCGCGATCCGCTGTGTCGCCGACGTCGACATCGAACTCGGCACCATCCGGGTGGTGGAGATGACCGTCGCCCAGGACGTGGGCCGGGTGCTCAACCCCCGCCAGCTGCGGGCCCGTATCGAGGCCGGCGTCACCCAGGGCATGGGCGCCGCCCTGATGGAGAACCTGCGCACCACCCGCGGCCAGGTCCGCCACCCCGATCTGACCGGCTACGCGCTGCCGACCGCCCTGGACGCGCCGGAGATCCGCATCGTCAAGCTGGTCGAGGAGCGCGACGTGGTCGCCCCCTTCGGCGCCAAGCCCGCCAGCGCGGTCCCGGTCGTCACTTCACCGGCCGCCGTCGCCTCCGCGGTCCGCGCCGCCACCGGCCGCCCCATCGGCCGCCTCCCGATCCGCCCGCAGGCGGCGGTGGCGCAGGTGGTGCAGCAGTAGGCAGGCCGTGTGCCTGCTGGTTGGTTGCCCTGCGGTCTGCCTGCTGTTCCGCTGTTTGGTTTTTTCCCCGCCGCCCACCCCCCTTCGGGGGGTGGGCGGGTGTATGTGGGTCGGTTTCAGGTGGCGCGCGCGGGCGGGGGCTGAGCCGATGTGCGTGTGGGAGTGGCTGCGGGCCGGGCCGATGTGCGTGTGAGAGTGGCTGCGGGCCGGGCCGGGCCGGGTCGGGGGCGCTGGGGGTGCGCCTCGTGCGTGTTCTTCCTGTGGTGGGGCGGTGACCTGGACTTTCACGCTGCGTCACGGCGATTGTCAGTGGGGTCACTTAGAGTGATTTCCGGTGGGTGGGATGGCATCGCGCGAGGGGAGGAAAGCGACCCGGTGGGGTCAAAGTGCTTGCGGGGGGTGGGAATTGGAGGATCCTGGGGCGGCCGGAGTGAGAGCCGGCCTGCTGTGGGGATCGCGGGGATCGCAGGGGTTCGCGAGGTCGAGGGGGAGCGGGATGCCGCAGGAATGGGCGGGGGAGTCCGGGCGGGACCGGGCCGTGGAGCGGTACGTCCAGGAGTTGCTGGTGCGCAGGCCGGGCAGTCGGGCCGAGTTACCGGCCACATTGCTGCTGGGGCCGCGTGGCAGCGGTAAGACGACGGTGCTGCGCCATCTGGCGGACTGGGCCCGGCGGGCGCCGGTGGCCCGTCTCGATCTGGCGGCGCTGGGCCAGGAGGGCCGTAAACCGATCGATGTGCTGGCCGCGTTGGTCTTCCAGCTCAACGAGAAGAAGCGGGACTTCGCCCGGCTGCGCTTCCCGGCGTTCGGGCTGCTGACGATCGCGGTCGCGGCGCGGATGGACGCGGCCGACCGGGACGCCGCCGTACGGCAGATGGAAGAGGCGCTGGTCGGACCGCCGGGCAGCCGCTCGGAGGTGATCAATCAGCTCGCCACCTACGCCGCGACGGTCCTCGGCGCCCCGACCGCGGTGACTGCCGCGCTGCCGCTGCTGCCGGAGTGGCGGCGCCACTGGGTGCGCCTGCGGGTGCGCTGGCAGCTGGCGCGTATCCAGCGCCGCAGCCGTGGCGGCGGTTCCGTCGACGGCTTTCTGGTCGATCTCAACCAGCGCTACGGCGACCGCGAGGCGGCCGAGCGGCAGCGGGCCGAGGCGGTGCTCTTCGACGCCTTCCTGGACGATCTGCGGCGGGCGTACGGCTCGCGTGGCGGCGACAAGCGGCGTACGACGCAGTGTCTGGTGCTGCTGGACAACGTCGACAGTCCGCTGGGCAACGACTTCCTCAAGGCGCTGCTGGATGCCCGGCGCAAGGCCGGGGCGGCCGATCCGCTGCTGGTGCTCACCACCGCGGGGAGCTATCCGGCGGCGCTGGAGGGCTTTGCGTTCGGCGGGCCGCGGCGGCCCGGTGTGCTGCCCGGCCGGTGGCCCGCGCAGGAGGAGAGGTTCGTTCCGGAGCAGGTGGTGAAGGGGCTGGTGGTGGGCCGGTTACGCGATCTGGTCCGGCACGAGGTCGAGCAACAGGCCAAGGAGGCGCTGCGGTCGGCCGGCCGCCGGGTGCCGGTGCCGGCGGCCGACAACGGTGTGCAGTGGCTGGGCTGGGTGGTGCATGAGCTCACCCGTGGTCACCCGGCGGGCACCGCACAACTGCTGGCGGCTCTGCTGGAGCGTCCGGCGGACGAGGGGTGGGACGCGCGGCTGCGGCAGGTCCTGCGGCCCTCCGGGGAGCTTGTGGACGCCCTGCTGGAGCGGCTGTTGCCCCTCGACGCCAGTGGCGAGCTGATGCAGGCGCTGGCCCGTGGTGCGGCCGCCGTCGACCTGGCCCAGGCGCAGGCGGGCCGGGTGCTGTGGGACGAGTCGAGCGCCCGTGTCCAGGAGGAGTTCAACGACTTCTGTACGGACGTGCTGCGCACCATGCATCTCGACAGCGGCGACGAGGAGTCCGACGGCCGGGCGGAGACCCCCCACCCGTTGCTGCGTCTGCTGTTGCTGCGCCGGCTCGCCGCGGTCCCCGAGCCCGACGGGGCAGGCGGAGCGGCCGGGGAGATCGAGGGGACGGCCGGTGCCCGGGGGCGGCGGGCGGTGCATGCCGTGCTGCGGGACCGGGCGTTCGCCGCGGGGGAGGAGGCCACCGCCGCCTATCACGCGCTGGCGGGCGGCGATCTCGCCGCGGCGGCCGCCTATCTGGACGCCGCGTTCGACCGGGTCGCCCCGGAGGAGTGGTGCGCGGAGCTGTGCCGGCTCCGGCGCGCCCCGCTCACCGAGTCCGGCCCGGCCCTCGACCAGCCACTGTGGGAGCGCTACGAGCGGCTGGTGGAGCACCTCGGCGAGGGCGCCGTGGAACAGCGGCTGCGGACCATCACCCGGCTGCTCGCGGCGGTCTGGATCGGCCCCGAGCCGCCGGACGACCCCCGTACGGACCGGGTCGGCGATCCGTATCGCGATCCGCTCGGTGACCCCGGGGCCGAGCTGTACGGCGAGATCCAGGCCCGCTTCCACACCCTCGCGGTGCATGCCGACAGCGTGCCCTGGACCTCGGCGCTGCTGCGGAAGGCGAAGCAGTACGGAAAGGAGCCGTGGCTGTGAGCACCCGTGTCTTCGAACCGCCCCGGCCCCCGCGGCGCTGGGGGTTGTGGCTCCTCTCGGTGCTGGTGGCGGCGGCGGTCGTGGTCGCCGCCGTGGTGCAGATCGTCGAGACGAACGGACGGTGCGGGGAGGGCGTCCGCGAGGTGGCCGACGGCGAGTGCGTCGGCGTCACGGACGGCTCGTACGCCTTCGGGAACATGAAGGCGCTGAGCGCGAAGATCCGTGACGAGAACGCCGAGGTCGCCAAGTCCGGGGAGCGGTCGGTCGCCATCGCCTATCTCGAGGCCATGGCGGGCGGTTCCGCGGACCGCGGGCCGGAGGCCACCCGGCAGGCCGTCAGCGGCGCCTACCTCGCCCAGCGCGCGCTGAACGCCGAGCGCTCGACCCTCCCCAAGATCCGGCTGCTGCTCGCCAACACCGGCCGCGGCGACCGCCATTGGCGCCAGGTCGTCGACCAGCTCATCGCGATGAAGGACAAGGAACACCTGGTCGCGGTGGCGGGCTTCGGCCAGAGCAACGACCGGACGATGCGCGCCGTGAAGCGGCTGCGTGCGGCCGGGCTGCCGATGGTCGGTGCGACCGTGGCGGCGGACGGGCTGAGTTCCCCGGTGGCCGGGTTCTACCGGGTCTCCTTCCCCAACCGCGACCAGACCGCGGCCGCGGCCGGCTACCTCAAGGAGCAGCAGCGCAAGCACCCCGGCTACCGCGTCCAGGTGATCCGGGACGGCAACGAGAAGGACGACTACAACACCTCGCTCTACGAGGACTTCTCGACGGCGGCGAGGCGCGCGGGCCTCGACGTGGACGACGAGGTCATCCCGTTCCGCTCCGGGGAGGACGAGCAGGCGACGGCCGGCAATGCGCTGTCCCTGGTCGCCGACAAGGTCTGCGGCGACCCGAAGCCGCCGGACCTGGTGTATTTCGCGGGCCGGGGACGGGAACTGCGACGCTTCATCGAGGCGGCCGGCGAGGGCGGCCGGCACTGCCGCACGACGGTGCTCTCCGGCTCCAGTGCGCTGGGCGTCTACTTCGACACCGGAGGCGACCGGCACCGCGCCGAGCTCGCCACCCTCGCCGAGCGCTGGAAGGACAGCCAACTGACCGTCTACTACACCGCCTTCACCCACCCCGCGATATCCAGGGAGGTCTACGGCGGCGACGGGAAAGGCCCGTTCGCCGCCTTCGAGCGGGCCTACCGCGAAGAGGTCGGCGGACCCACCACCGACCTCGCCAGCGGCCAGGCGATGCTCGGCCATGACGCCACGTACACCGTCGGCAAGGCGGCCCGGAACGCCGTCGGCGTCTACGGCACCCGCCAGGTCACCGCCCGCATGGTCCTGGCCATGCTGGAGCAGACCAACGGCAGATCCCGGGTCCGTGGCATCAGCGGCCACATAGCCTTCGACCCGGACACCGGCGAGCCGGTGGAGCGCCCGCTGGCACTGGTGGAACTGCGGCGCCCGACGGACACCGGCGAAGCAGGGGACATATACCGCTTCGTGGCCGCCCTGTCCGCCGGCCGGCAGGGGTGACGTGTGGCGGCTCAGGCGGCGCGGACGCCGGAAGGCGTGGAAGCGGGAGGGGGCAGGGCAGGCCACCTGGAACGGGGAACGAGCCGACCGCCGTGCCGAGCGGGGGCCGTCGGTGCCGGCATGTCCGGAGGCGGTCCCCACAGGGTGGGGGCCGCCTCCGGACAACGCGCGCGGTCCTCGTGTGGGGGGACGGGACCATGCGGTGCAGGGAGGCCGTGGCGGGATTCGAACCCGCGTAACTCGCTTTGCAGGCGAGCCCCTGAGCCACTCGGGCACACGGCCGGGGGGTGGTGCTGTCCCGACTTTAGGCCGCGGGGCGGGGTGCCCGGCAAGGGTGTGCGGCGGGCTGCCATGGGGCCGCAATGCGGGGAAACACCGGGAAACGCGGGGCAATACGGGGTTCATGCAGAGCGCGTGGCAGCGGACGTGGCGGGGCCTCACACCCCGTGCAGGAAATCCTCCACCAGCCCGGCGAACACCTCCGGTGCGTCCACCCACGGGTAGTGGCCGACGCCGGGGAGCGGGTGGACCCGGGCATGCGGGAAAGAGGTGGCCACCAGCTCGCCCGCACGCATTCCGGTCACCCCGTCGCGGTCGCCGGTCACCACCAGGACCTGGCAGGCCGCCTCGCGCAGGCCGGCCAGCAGCGCCAGCCGCAGCTGGTCGTCCACGCCCTGCCAGAAGCCGGCCCGCGGTACCGGGCCCAACTGCGCGCCCTCCGTGGCCGCATGGGCCCGCTGCGGCTCGTCCCACCGCCCGTAGGCGAGCGGCGCCGCGGTGAACAGCAGCTCCCGCACCTCGCTCAGGTCGGTCGCCTCGGTCAGCCGCCGCAGCGCCGCCGAGGCCGCCGGCCACCACTCCTCGTGGCGGCGGGACTCGAAGATCTCCTGTGCGTCGTCGGGGAGTTCGCCCTGCAGCCGGGAGCCGGGGCAGACCAGCACCAGCCGGGTCAGCCGCTGCGGGTACCCGGCCGCGTACGCCTGCGCGACCGCGGCGCCCGCGTCGTGCGCGAGCAGTGCGAATCGCTCCAGGCCCAGATGCCCGCGCAGCGCCTCCAGGTCCTCGGCGAGCTGCGGGAAGGCGTAGCGGGACGGGTCGGCGGCGGCCGGCGAGCCGCCGGTGCCGCGGCTGTCGGGCAGGATCAGCTGCCGGTCCGCGGCCAGTCCGCCGAGGTCGCCCAGGTACGCGGCGTCCCGCCCGGGGCCGCCGGCCAGGCACACCAGCGGCGGCAGCGGGGAGTCGGCCGGCCCGAGCACGCGGTAGTGGAGCTCGGCATCGTCGTACGTACGGAAGTGCGGCATACGCACAGCTTGCCCGACGTGCGGCGGCAGATGACGGCGCCGGACCACGGCCGTCCGGATCCAGCCCTCCGCCAGGGGCACCGCCGCGGTACGGCCCTTACCCTGGCCCGATGACCGCTGACCGCCCCCATGATCCCGGCATCGGCACCGACGACCCGGCAGATGCGGCCGGTGTAGCCAGTGTGGCCGGTACGGGGACCACCGCCACCCCCGGTGACGCCACCGGGTCCGCCGGGTTCGCCGATGGCGGCGGCCGGGACGGCGGCATCCTCGGCCGGTCCCACCGTGCGCTCACCCTCGGCATCATCTCCGTCGTCTCCCTCATCGCCTTCGAGGCGAGCGCCGTGAACACCGCGATGCCGGCCGCCGCCCGCGCCCTGGACGGCATCGGGCTGTACGCCTTCGGCTTCTCCGCGTTCTTCACGGCGAGTCTGTTCGCGATGGCGCTCGCGGGGGAGTGGAGCGACCGGCGCGGGCCGCTCGGGCCGCTGTTCACCGGGATCGCGGCGTTCGGTGCCGGGCTGGTGGTCGCGGGCGCCGCCCGGAGCATGGGGATGTTCATCGCGGGCCGCGGTGTGCAGGGCATCGGCGGCGGCCTGGTGATCGTCGCGCTCTACGTGGTCGTCGGGCGCGCCTACCCCGAGCGGCTGCGCGCGTCGGTCATGGCGTCGTTCTCGGCGGCCTGGGTCCTCCCGGTGATCGTCGGCCCGCTGGTCGCCGGAACCGTCACCGAACACCTCGGCTGGCGGTGGGTCTTCCTCGCCATCCCCGTCCTGATACTGCTGCCGCTCCTGGTGATGCTGCCCGCGCTGCGCACCCTGCCCCAGGAGGGGCCGGGTCCCCGGGGCGGCCTGCGGCAGGTGCTGGGCAGCCGCCGCTGTCTGCTCGCGCTGGCCGTCGCGCTCGGCGCCTGCCTGCTCCAGTACGCGGGCCAGCACCCGTCCTGGCCCGCGCTGTTGCCCGCCGCCGTCGGCCTGGCCCTCCTCGCGCCCGCCCTCGTGCGGCTGCTGCCCCGCGGTACGTTCCGCGCCGCGCGCGGTCTGCCGTCCGTGGTGCTGCTGCGCGGACTCGCCGCCGGCTCGATGGTCGCGGCCGAGAGCTTCATCCCGCTGATGCTGGTCACCCAGCGCGGACTCTCCGCCACCCTCGCCGGCCTCTCCCTCACCGGCGGCGGCCTGACCTGGGCGTTCGGTTCGTACGTACAGAGCCGCCCGCGCCTGGAGCCGTACCGCGAGCGGCTGATGGCCCTCGGCCTGGTGCTCGTGGCGGCGGCCATCGCACTGGTCCCGCTGGCCCTGCTCGACGGCGTCCCGGCCGGGATCGTCGCGGTGGCCTGGACGTTCGTCGGCTTCGGCATGGGCCTGAACATCTCCAGCTGCGGCGTCCTGCTGCTGAAGCTGTCCCGGCCCGAGGAGGCCGGCAGCAACTCCGCGTCCCTGCAGATGTCCGATGCGCTCGGCAATGTGACGTTTGTGGGCCTCGGTGGTGTGCTGTTCGTCGCGTTCGGCGGTGGCTCGATCGCGGCCCACGCCTCCGCGGTTCCCGCCGCGTCGGGCGCGGCCAGTCATCCCGCGGCGTTTGTCGCCGTTTTCGCGACGATGGCTCTTGTCGCGCTCTCGGCAGCGGGGGCGGCGGGGCGTCTTAGGTAGCTGCCCACGTTTTCGGCTTTCCCGCCGTGGTGGTTGCTCGCCGTCTGTGGCCCGCTTCGCGGTGCCCTCGCCGTGTCGCCTGCGGCGGGCGGGGCTCCGCTGCGCGGCGTTGTGGCTCCCTGTGTTTTCGCCTGACTCGTCGTTGCGCCTGCGGCGGGCGGGTGGTTTGTGGGTGCGGTGACGGACCTCCGGGGCAGGGTGTCCGGACCCGTAGGGGGAGTTGTCCAGGTGGGTGGGCGCGGCCGTCGTGCGCAGGTGTTTTGGTGCCTGGTATTCGCCTTCTCTGCGGGTGAGTTCGGCGGGGATCATGAATTCATGTGTGCGGATGGCTGGCTTCTCACCGAAGACGTCGATGACTTTCTTGCCGGAGCCGGGGGATTCTTGCGTTCGCGTCCCGCCCTGCACGTCATGCCGTTGACGGGGGTGGCGAGGCTGCGAAGGCGTGGGGCGGAGGCATACGGTGCCCAGGCTCCGCTCTTCGGTTGGCTGGCGCGGGAGGGCAGGGTTCAGGCCACCTTTCACCGCCTTCCGTGTCTCGGTCTGGGGCTCACTCCCCTCGCTCCCGAGGAGGCCGACGCGCTCGCCGGGCACCTGGCCGGCCTCGGCCACCGCCTTCCCTACGTCAGTGCGGACCAGAGCACGGCCACTGCTTTCGCCGAGGCCTGGCAGCGGCACGCCGGCGCGACGCCGAAGCTGCGCGATACGCGGCTCTGCCTGTACCGCCTCGGCACGCTCACCCCACCGGAACCGTTCCCCGCGGGCCGGGGGCGGGTCGTCGGCGAGCGAGATCGTGAGCAACTCATGGGCTGGTGCCGTGAGTTCGCGGCCGATGTCGGGGAAGCCGTGTCCATCGACGCCGGCTCCTGGGGCGGCACACGCTTCGCCGAGAAGCGCTATACGTTCTGGGAGGCCCCGGACGGTGTGCCCGTCTCCATGGCGGGTGTGAACCCGATGGTCGCCGACATGATCCAGGTGGACCCCGTCTACACGCCCGCCCACCTGCGCGGTCGCGGTTACGCGGCCGCCGTGACGGTCGAGGTGACCCGCGCCGCACTGGCCGCGGGCGCCAAGGAGGTCGTGCTGTTCACGAACGCGGCCAATGCCACGAGCAACGCCCTCTACCAGCGCCTCGGGTACCGGCTGATCGCCGACTGGGCCGTGTACGACTTCGCAGACGCCGACCTGGACCACTCAGGGGAACCCCCACCGGCCTCCTCACCATCCCCCACGGGAGGGGACGGGCCGGAGGGGCAGGGGTGTGGGACGTAAAGCGAAGCAGTCCCACACC
>NZ_JBHYPE010000037.1:0-73019 GCF_042746015.1 Streptomyces sp. NPDC058773 | reverse complement strand
ACGACCGGTTCAGCCGAGCCGGTCGTCGAGCGCCGCCGGAAGAACCTCGAGGTCCGCCGCGCCCGCCAGCCGCTCCGCCAGACCGGCGGAGCAACCGATGTAGGTGGAGTTGAGATCCACGTCGGTGGCGACACACCAAGCGCGGTCCCGCGGCCACCACAGATTCGGCGACTGCGGAAAGAAGACCCCCGCGCTCCGGTCCCCCGTGGCCAACGCGGCCTCGACCGGCCCCTCGTAGAGGACGTAGGCGCGCCCGCTCAGCTGCACCAGCGGCCCGCTGTCATCGCACCAGCCCCAGCCCTCCCAGAGGCCGAAGAAGCACTGCCCGGGAGTGCCGGTGCCCGCCGCCAGCACCGTGCACAGGGCCGCCAGCACATGCTCGGGCAGCGACCCCTCCCACGGCGGCTCCGAACCCGGGCCGGCCACCTCCTCGAAGCGCGCCAGCGGATGCAGCGCGCGCCCCGACCGCTGTGCGATCTCTGCCCACCGCTCGAACCGGCCGTCCGACGGCTCGCTGGGATGCAGCAGCCGTACGTAGGCCTCGAACCCGGCCGGCAGCAGGGCATGGACCCCACTGTCGAACCCGCCGACGCCCTCCTCGATCCAGCGGGCCGACGCGACATCTTCGACCCGCTGCGGCGGCGGTACCTCGCCCGGCGACCACGTCATGGCTTCGATTCCCCCTCATGTGCGGTCCGGCCCCCAGTATGAACCGTGCACGGGGACACCGGGGGCGGCTCCACGAGCCGCCGGTAACGGAAAACGCCCGCGCCGGCGTCACCGGCCGACAGGAGGCCGGCGACGCCGTGCGGACGGAACGTCAGGCGGCCTGCTGCTGCAGCTGCTGCAGCGACGCCACCAGCTTGTCCACCTCCTCGGATGTGTTGTAGAGGGCGAGTGAGGCTCGGGCCGCGCTCGCCAGGCCGTAGTGGGCCAGCGCCGGCTGCGCACAGTGATGCCCGGCCCGGATCGCGATGCCGTCCCGGTCCAGCCAGGCGGCGATCTCCGACGGGTCGTGCCCGGCGAGGGTGAAGGTCAGTACGGCGATCCGGTCGGGCGCGGAGCCCAGCAGATCGAGTCCCGGCACCGTGGCCAGGGCCTGCTGGGCGTACGCCATCAGCGAGGTCTCGTACGCCGCGATGGCGTCGCGGTCGAAGGAGGTCAGCCAGTTCAGCGCGGCCAGCAGACCGACCACGCCGGAGATGTGTCCGGTACCGGCCTCCAGGAGGTGAGGGACGGGGGCATAGGTGGTACGGGTGAAGTCGACCGACTCGATCATGTTGCCGCCGCCCTGCCACGGCGCCATCTCCCGCAGGATGTCCGGCTTGGCGTACAGCGCGCCGATGCCCGTGGGAGCGAACAGCTTATGACCGGAGAACACATAGAAGTCGGCGTCCAGGTCCTGCACATCGACGGGGAAGTGCGCCACCGCCTGCGCCCCGTCCACCAGCACCTTGGCCCCGTAGCGGTGGGCGAGCGCGGTCATCTCGCGCACCGGCGGGACGGTGCCCAGCACATTCGACGCCTGGCTGAGCGCCACGAGCTGGGTGCGCATGGACAGCAGGTCGTCGTACGCGGTGAGGTCGATCTGCCCGTCCGGCCCCAGCGGTACGGGCACCACCCGGGCCCGGGTCTGCTGGGCGAGCAACTGCCAGGGGACGATGTTGGAATGGTGCTCCAGCACCGGCACCAGGATGTCGTCCCCGGGACCGAGATGGGCCCGGCCCCAGCTCTGGGCGACGAGGTTGATGGCCTCGGTGGTACCGCGTACGAAGACGATGTCGTCCGGAGACGGCGCCCCCAGGAACCGGGCGACCGCCGCCCGGCCCGCCTCGTACGCCTCGGTGGCCTCCCGGGCCATGGTGTGCGCACCACGGTGGATATTGGAATTGGCGGACCCGTAGAAGCCGGCCAGCGCCTCGATCACCTGGCGCGGCTTCTGCGTGGTGGCCCCGTTGTCCAGCCAGACGAGCGGATGCCCGTTCACGGTCCGGTGCAGGATCGGGATATCGCGGCGGGCCAACTCCGGTGAGAAGGCGGCTGTTTGGCCGGGTAGCCCGGTGAATTGTGCGGGATGGACGTCCGGGGCGGCCGGTTCCGGGACCGGTTCCGCCGGAGCCGCTCCCGGAACCGAGGCCGGGACCGTGCCCGGATCGGGCGACAGCAGGCCGTCGCCGAAGAGGTGCGGAGTCGGTGCCCCGGGCCACAGACTCCGGACAACGTCAGGAGTAGTCATGGTAGTTGGAGACCTCGACGTTCTGGAGCACGGCGAGCGCGTCCTCCACCAGCACCGCCGTATTGAAGTACGCCGTCATCAGGTACGACGTGATGCCCTTCTGGTCGACGCCCATGTTCCGCATCGACAGACCCGGCTCCACCTCGTCCTCCACCTTCGCGGGACGCAGCCCCACCACGCCCTGCTCGGCCTCGCCCACCCGCATCAGCAGGATCTCGGTGGTGCCGACACCCGCACCGCCGGAGAAGCGCACCTTGTCGGACGGGAGCAGCGGTACCCCGCGCCAGCTCAGCAGCGGACTGCCGAACCGGGTGTCGATGACCGGGGGCACACCCCGACGCGTACATTCCCGGCCGAACGCGGCGATCGTCCTGGGGTGCGCGAGGAAGAAGCCGGGCTGCTTCCAGACCCGGGTCAGCAGCTCGTCGAGGTCGTCAGGGGTCGGGGAGCCGGTGCGCGCCTGGACCCGCTGCCCCGGGGCCACATTGTGGAAGAGGCCGAACTCCGGGTGGTTGAGCAGCGCGGCCTCCTGCCGCTCGCGCAGTGCGTGCGCGGTGAGGTTCGACTGCGCCCGGATCTGGTCGACGGGCCCGTTGTAGAGGTCGGAAACCCTGGTGTGCACGCGCAACACGGTCTGGGCGAGGCTCATGTGGTACTCGCGGGGAGTGTCCTCGTAGTCGACGAAGGTCGCGGGAAGATCGGGCTCACCGACATGCCCGGAACTGAGATCGACCGGCACCTCCGCGCCCGGCAGGACACCGTCCGCCGAGAGGTACGCGTCCATCGCGCCCCGCACCGCCGTGTCCCGTTCACACAACCCCGCCAGCACACTGCGCTCGACACACAGCGCCACGCCGGGGGTGAGCGCCCGGACGCGATAGGGGAGGGGTTCGGAGCGGGTCCAGGCGTCGAGGTCGAAGAACTGGCCGTCGCCGATCACTTCGAGCACGGCGTCCTCGCCGTAGCGGCCGCTCACCCGCTTCTCGGCGCGGCCCTGGGCGATCACCCACAGGGTGTCGTGCGCATCGCCGTCCTGGGCCAGCATCTGCCCTGCCTCGAAGCGGACTTCGGTGAAGGAGTCCGCCAGTTCGGAGAGCAGCGCGTCGTCGGCGTCCCGGAGGTACGGCAACTCCCGCAGGTCCCCGGGGATGACGCGGGGCGAGCCGCCGTCGGTGTGCACACTGATGCGATCGTCACCGAGGACATAGGTGCGGCGGCGGTTGACGCGGAAGACACCGGCTTCCACATCCACCCAGGGCAGGGCCCGCAGGAGGTAGCGCGGGGTGATGCCGCGCATCTGCGGGCTGGTCTTGGTCGTGGTCGCGAGCTGCCGTGCCGCATCCGGGCTGAGACTAGTCTGGTCGTTCACAGGACCTCCTCGCCTACGGGCGTACCGGTGGGCCGGCACTCGGCCGACCGGAACGCGGGAAGTCTGATCGTCTGGTCGCGGCCCGCCGCCCGCAAGCAGATACCCCCGGGCGCACGGCCGGAAATGCTCGCTGCACTGAATGTGCAGTCTCGAATCCCTGCGCGACTACCTGGCGTTCCGGCGCCGCCACCATGCGTAGTAATCTCGCAGAGAACCGTCGCGAGGTGTCCCGACCCGTCGTACGACATCGCCTGTCGCCCGATTTGCGACGCGATTTACCCTCATAACGGGTCTTTGTGTTCCCTAAAGGGACCCTTATGGTGCCGCCTCATGACGCTCTGTCAGTGACACTTGGGCCACAACTCCGCAGTGTGAAAGGGGCGTTGTGCCCGGCGGGAGGGCGGGCGGCCGGACGTGCGGTCCGTGACTGTCCCGCCCGCGGTCCATCACACCAGCCCGGTCTGCGACTTGCTGAACAGCACGCCCTTGGAATAGAAGAACACCGCGTTGCTGCTGCCGTCGGCGCCGTAGCAGGTCCAGGTCGTCGGGTAGTCATCGGCGCGCTCGGACTCGCTGTTCCGGCGGCAGGTGTTGGTGTAGGAGAACAGGGCCTTCTCGGGGCTGCCGGCCTTGAGCTTCCGGAATTCGGCGAGGGTCAGCGGGTCGTTGGAGGCGGCGCTGCCTTCGTAGGCGCAGGCCATCACGACGAAGCTGAGGATGCAGCCGCCGGCTATCGCGCTCTTCTTCACGGGTGAGGTCGTCCTTCGCGGTGGGGAGGGGTGGACCGGCGGGGCGGTCCAAGTGTGGGGTATGGGGCGGTAGTTGGTGGTGGGGGCTTGCGGGTGGCTGCCGCGGCCGGCGTACGGGACGTCAGCTCACCTCGCTGCCGTCGACGTGTCGGGGGCGGGCTTCCGGTGCTGCTCCTCCGGCCCGCCGCGCAGGAACCGTCGCACGATGAGGAGCAGGGTGGGCAGTTGCCCGGCCGGGTCGAAGGACGGCTCGGTGGCGGCGCTGGTGTACATCGAGGCGATCAGCGCCATGATCCACGAGGCGGTGTGGCCCGGGTCGAGTCCGGGGTCGATCTGCCCGGCCGCGGCGGCCTTGGTGAGCAGTTCCGTGATCACGGTGTGCTCGTCGGTGCTGTCCTGGCCCAGGAGCTCCGCGAGTTCGGGATCGCGGTGTGCCTGGAGCATGGCCTCCATCACCAGGGGAGGGGTCAGGGGTTCCGCAGCGGGCGCGGCCAGGAACTGCACGACGTCCAGAAGAGCGGTCCACGGGTCGGCACCGGCCGTCGCTCGGGCCAGCCGCTCGCTCTTCTCCTCCTTGTCGCCCTGGAGGAGGGCGATGAAGATCGCGCGCTTGTTGGGGAAGTAGTGGAACACATTCCCCGAACTCATCCCGGCGGCCTTGCAGATCTGCGCCGTCGTGGTGCGCTCGAATCCCTGCGTGGCGAACAGCTCACACGCGGCGTCCACGATGTGCTGACGCCGCGCTGCATGTTTCGCCGGATCGATCGTCCTCATGGCATCACCTTATGACCGGTCGCGCTCGACCCCGACCGACGGCTCCTTCGCCGTGAGCCAATATTAGACCGCGCACTCGGTTTATGATTGCCGTCCGCTCCTGCGTCCCACCGCGCCGGTCCTTCCGACCGCCGCGACGCAGGCCTCCTGAAGGGCGACACCGCACCCATGGATGACCGGCTCGCACACCCTCACCAGACGGGCAAGGGGGCCACTGTCCTGGCCCAACCGGCCTGGACCGCAGTGCTTCTTCACCTCGTCCTGGTGCTGTCAGGGGCCGGACTCGGCCTGATGGTCAAGCTCCTGGCGGAGTGGCTGGTGACGCTGCCCTGGGCGCCGATGCAGGGGCCGGCCAAGCTGTTGACCTCGGTGCCGGAGCCCTGGCTCACGGTCGGTCTGCTCTCCGCCGGAGCGGTGCTGGGGCTGATCGTGGCCCTCATCGCCCGGTACGAGGAGCTGTCCGTCACCGTGGCCGACGAGCGGATGACCCTTACCCGGAAGGGCAGCAGTCAGGAGTTCGCGCATGACCGCGTCGACCGGGCCTTCCTGGACGGCAGGCAGCTCGTCCTGCTCGACGGTGACGGGGGTGAACTCGCCCGTGAGTCCTGCGATGTGGACGCCCGGCGACTCGCCGGCACCTTCCGGATGCACGGCTACGCCTGGGCGGACGAGGATCCGCACAAGGACGACTTCCGGCGCTGGGTGCCGGACACGCCGGGGCTGCCGCCCGGAGCCGATGCACTGCTCAAGGCCCGTGCGCAGCGCCTTGAGAAGAAGGGTTCCACCGAGGATCTCCGGGAGCTGCGCGATGAGCTGGCCGGGCTGGGTGTGGTCGTACGGGACGAGAAGCGGCGCCAGTACTGGCGGTTGAGCCGGCGGACGCGGGCGGACACATAGGTGTGTTGTTCGTGTGAAATGGGCGTTCGGCGAAGACTGCCGCCCAGTAGGGGGATTCGGTCGATCTGCCACCCGCGGCCGCGGCGGGTCGCTACGGTGACGGGCATGGATTCCCGCGACGCGTCCGGCGCCGATGAGTGGCCGCTGCCTCCTTCATGGATGTGGAGCTGTCAGAAGTGCACCGAGCTGTACAAGGCGATGAAGCGAGCTCCCGAGGTGGTGGATGCCGCGCGGAAGGCGGGGGAGCCCGGGGTGGATTACGACCCCCTCGACACGGTGGTGTCCACCCAGATCCGGCTCGCCCGGCACATCGCCACCCGGCATGCCGCGGACGTTCCGGCCCTCGACCCGTCGTGTGACAGGTGCACCTGGGACGAGCAGCGGGAGATTCCTCCGGTACTCGTCCTGGAGCACCGTGCCCGTCATGTGTTCGCCCCGCCGAGCATCGCCGGTCTGCTGTAGGCGCCGCGGTCGCCGCTCGGGCGGATGGCGGCCGCCGTGCCCGGGAGACGTGCCGCCCCTGCCGGTCACCCGCCGGAGCTTCGGCTCGCCGAGAGTTACAGCGCCACGCTCACCGCGTAGGCGATGAAGAATGCCGCGCAGAGCACGACGATGATGCCCAGAACGATGACCGGGCCTTTGGACCAGCCGCGCGTCTGCCGGTCGCGGGGCCCGGTTTCGGCTCCTGTGCTGCCCTCGCCCGCGGGTGTCTCCTCGGGCGGCACCCCGCCGCCGGGCCCGAGGCCTGGCGCATCGCGGGGATCCGGTTCGGAATGGTGAGTGCTCATACCGGAAGTTTGCCCGATATCGACCGAATTCATCAGCGGAGGGCGGCCGGGCTTCGGCCAAGCGGGCGCGCCGGGCCGCGTCGCTCTGCGGAGGCGCCGCTCGCGTGTCAGGGGGCGGTACGGGTAACAGGGCGGCATGGGGGAAGGGGCGCCCCCGGCGCGGGAGGCGCCCGTCCAGTGCGGGAGGCGCCCCTCAGCGCAGAGGCACGGTGGCGCTGATCCGGAAGCCGCCGTTCTCCAGTGCGCCGGCCTCGAAGGTGCCGCCGAGTACGGTCACCCGCTCACCCAGCCCCACCAGACCGTGGCCTCCGCTCGGCAGCAGGCTGGTCACCGGACCGTCCGGGGCCTCGTTCTCCACGATCACGCGCACCGCGTCCTCCTGGTACCGCACCTCCACCCGGGCCGGTACCTTGCCCGCGTGCTTGTGGGCGTTGGTCAGCCCTTCCTGGATCACCCGGTACAGGGTCGGCTGGACCGTGGAGTCCCCGGCCGGCGGTTCGCCGATGACGTCGAAGGTGATCTGCATCCCGGCGGCCCGCGACTCCTCCACGAGGGTCGCGAGGTCCTCCGGCGTCGGCTGCGGGGAGAGCGGAACCTGCTGCTCCGCGTCGTTCAGGCGCAGCACCCCGAGCACCTGGCGCAGCTCGTTCAGCGCCTGCCGGCCCATGTCACCGATGAGCCGCCCGGTGTCCACGGCCACCCCGGTGCCGCCGGCTCCGGCCTCCAGCGCCCCGGCGTGGACCACCATCAGGCTCACCCGGTGGGAGACCACATCGTGCATCTCCCGGGCGATGCGGGTGCGCTCCTCCAGCCGGGCCTGCGACGCCAGCAGATGCTGCTCCCGTTCCAGCCGGTCCGCCCGGTCCTGGAGGGTCACCATCAGACTCCGCTTGGCGCCCCGGTACATGCCGAACAGCACCGGCACCATCACGGAGGGCACCACGAGGAAGACCGAGTAGGGCACGAACGCGTCGGGCTCAAGGCCCGTGATGACCGCGGTCCACGCGATGAGGACCACGGCTGCCGCACCCGAGCCGAGCAGGAGATTGCGCCGGGACGCCCCGTACTTCGCCAGCGCGTAGAGACTCACGGGGAGGATGCTGAAGGACGGCGTGACCAGCGGGATGAAGACCACCGCGACCGCGGCGAGCGCATCCGGACGGCGCCGCCGCCAGAGCAGCGCCACGCCCTGCACCATCACCAGCGCGACGAACACCGGAGCCGGCACCAGCGACGGATCTGTGTCGCCGTTCAGGCCGCTGACCAGCGCGATCGGATTCGCGAGCGGGAAGAGCAGGACGAGCAGGACATCGAACAGCATCGCGCTCCGGTGGTCCCACCACCACGGCTGCCGGGGCGCTCTCGGGTAGAGGCCGGCCAGCACGGGCACCACGACGCCGATCAGACCGGCCATCACGGTGATCGCCGGCATCTCGGCGAAGTTCGCCCCGTGGCGCGGAATGTACTGCCGCAGATGCAGGACGGCGACGCCCACCACGATCAGCAGGCCGATCGGGGCGGCGATGAACACCGTACGCAGCCGCGCTGTGTGCCGGGCCAGCGAGTAGAACGCCACCACCGTGGCCAGGACGGAGCCGGTGCCCAGGACGAGCCCGCCGGCGACGGCCGCGGCGACCACCAAGGGGAAGCGGCGCCGCAGCACCACCAGGAGACCGGCCACGACCGTGAGCCAGGTCTCCCAGCCCTGGGGGACCAGGCTGTGCACATGTCCTTCGGGGAAGGTGGAGCGGAACTGCACGTCGAACCACGCACAGCCCATCGCTATCAGCACGTCCAGCGTGATCGCCCCCCACGGCCGCCACCACGAGGGAAGCTCGGGCAGCCAGAGCAGCGGCCCCGGACCGGGCGGCGCCCCGTCCGGCAGCGGGGCGGGGGCGGGGGTGGGGCCGGCGACCTCAGTGGACATATGGGCGACCAAACGGACGTGCGGATGATTCCCGTATGTTACGTCGCCGCTGCCGGATCCCGGACCGTGCACGGAGCGCGTCGTTGCCCCTGTGGCCTGGTCCGGGAGGGGCCCTCCTCCTGCGCGCCAGCGCGAGGAGGAGGGCCGTCCGGCGTTCCCGTGCGGCTCCGGTCACTGCACCGTTCTCCAACAAGGCGCTGGAGAAAGGGCGGTGGGGGCTGCCGTCGAGACCGCTCCTGCTACTGCGGCTTGAAGGAACGGATTTGGTAGCTGCCCTGCAGGTTGCCGCCGGCGTGGGCGGGAGTGGAGCCGACGCGTGAGTGGTAGTTGGTCTGGGTGTAGTACTGCACACGGTGTCCGGTGTTGTTCCAGACGGAGCGCACGTTCTGTCCGCGCTGGATGAAGGAGCAGTTGTCGGCCGTGTTCGCCTTGCTCGACTGCGACCACTGGCAGCGGGTTCCGCCACCGTTCCAGTCGCTGTAGATGCAGAAATACCCGGAGGAGCAGTTGTAGGCGGCCAGACCGGTGGTGTCCGCAGGGGTCGCGTGGGCGAAGGGAGCGCTGCCGAAGGCGGCTGCCAGGGCGGCCGCGGCGATGGCGAGCGAGTGAAGACGACGCATGGCAAGGTCCTTTTCCTGATGAGGGTGGGAACAGTCACGCCGCTGTGGACCGGCCGAAAGGAACGCGTGCGGGAGGGAGAACCACGGCTTGTGGGTGGCGCAGGCGGTCGGCCTGCGCAGAGCCGTCGGACGGCCGGGCGAAACGTCACCAGTATGGTCCGCGCCACCGGCCGTCCTCAGAGCATTTCTCGCCGGACCGGCCGCTGTTGGAGCGCGGCGGCGCAGGCACCGGGCGTACGCGGCGCCCCGCGCTCAGGCACCTCGCGGCGCAACTTTTGACCCCGCGTACGCAACCGGATCGGTGCCTGTCGTCCGGCGGCACCTCGCCGATGGAACTCGGCGAATCTGCACCCCCGTGACCTCAGGGCCCGTCCGGGCGATCGCGTAGTGCGGCGGCGATCAGGTCGTGGACGAGGAGATCGGCGGGGGCGCGGTTCTCCGTGAGGCGGGGGAGGTCGTCGGGGCCGAACCAGTCGTAGTCGGTGTGCTGGGGCCGTTCGACGGCAGGGCGGTCCAGGTCGCCGTCGACCTCGACGAGGAAGTCGGCCTCCCGCCGCATCCCGTCACCGTCGTCCCCGGTCCAGGAGCAGGTACCGAGCAGCCGTCGAACTCGGCGCAGCTGCCAGCCGGTCTCTTCGGTGATTTCCCGGGCGAGGGCCTGCAGCAGGGACTCGCCGGCCTCGACATGGCCGCCGACGATGTCCCAGCAGTCGGGGAAGAGGCGCCGGTGGGGGCCGCGCTTCAGGGCGAAGGCCTTGCCGTCCCGGTTGAGTATGACCGCTCCCACCACCCAGACTTCGCCGTCGAGGGGGACCGGGATCTCTAAGTCGTCGTCCACGGTCACGTTGTGCTGATCATTTGGCATGGCCTCACTGTAGGGCCGTCCGGCGGAGTGGTGGCGGGCCGCCGGACATCGACGGCCGTGCTCCGCGGCCGGACCTGCGGGGATGCCCGGTGAGACGAGCATTGACGCGGCGTTCCGTCGGCCGGGCGGCGTTCGTCGCCGGAGGCGTCGTGTGGTTTGCGGGCCGGGTGCGGCGTGGGGGACCCTTGCGGCATGTCTTACGTAAGGCTTGAGGCCTGGATCGGTGGAGAGTGGCTGGAGGTCGACGCGGTGAGTGTCACCGTGATGGACTCCGCGCTGACCCTCTCCTTTGAGCATCAGCGGACCGAGTCCGGGTACCGGAGCCTTATCTGGGAGCCCTTGGAGAAATTCCTCCGGGAATACCGTGACGAGCCGCTCGTCGTCGTACCTCTGGGACGCAATCTGCCGGTGATGTTCGGTCCCGGTGCGGCGGGGCCCTTCCGTCTGGCGGAGATGCGGGACTGACCGGGCCATCAGGCCGGGCGGGGCGGCACCGGCCGCCCCGCTTCCCGTTTTCCGTTCGCTGCCTTCGGTTCCCCGCTTCCTCCCGACGACGGTCCGCGGCCGGGGACCTCAGGCCCCGGCGACGTCGGATACGCGGCGACGGCGGGCCAGGGCGCCGAGGGTGAGATCCACGGCGAGGAAGACGATGAGTGAGAGGCCGAGCAGGGGTACCAGCCGGCCCACCGCTGCCACGGTGAGCGTGAGCGGAATGAGCACGGGCAGTGGCACCTGGCGCCAGGCACCCCGAGGAATCGGCCGGCCGAAGGACAGCGCACGGTCGCGGGTGGGGCGGCGCTGCCACCACATCCGGTAGCCCCAGAGGACCAGGAAGATCAGGGCCAGGGCGAGTGCCGCCAGTGCGATCTGGTTGGCGATGCCGAACAGGGTGCCGGTGTGCAGGTCGATGCCGTAGCGGGTCAGCTTGGCCAGGACGGGGTAGTCGGCGAAACGTGAGACGTCGGTGACCTTTCCCGTGGCCGGGTCCAGGGCGATGGCGTCCTGCTTCTCGGGCCAGCTGCGCTGCACCTGCTTGACGACATAAGCGGTGCCCCGGTCCGTCGGCAGACCGATCTCGACGGGATCGGAGAGCCCCTCGGCGCGGGCGGTGCGGAGCACCTTGTCGAGACCCACGTCCGAGGGCGCGGAGCCGCCCGACGGGTGTCCCTTCGCCCCGCCGTTCCCCGGCATACCGGGCATGCCGGGCATCCCCGGTGAGTCGCCGGGCCGGCCGTGTTCGCCGTGTCCGCTCCGCCCGGCACGGGGCTCGGCCACGGCCGTCGAGACGGTCGGGGTCGCCTGGCCCAGGGCCTCCCGGAGTTCGCCGATGTTCGCCCCGGCGTAGGCGGACCAGGTCAGACCCGTTGCGGAGAGGAAGACCAGACCGACCGCGGCCCAGAGGCCGACCGCACCGTGCCAGGACAGGGTCCGGCGGCGGCCGGTCGCGGTGCGGTCCGGCAGCGCGAGGGCGCGCGGCGCGCGGTTCATGCGCTTGCGGCCAATCCACAGCGCCAGGCCGCCCCCGGCGATCACCCACAGCCAGCCGGCGGCCAGTTCGCTGTACAGCCGGCCGGCCTCGCCCAGATGCAGGTCCCGGTGCAGCGAGTCGAGCCAGGTGCGCAGCGGCAGCGCGCCCGTGGAACCGTAAGTCTCCAGCGCCCCGCGGACGTTGCCGGTGGAGGGGTCGACGAAGACGGCGAGCTGGTGGTCGGCGGACACCCCCGGTACGCCGGAGAGCAGCACCCGGGTGGTGTCCCCGGGCTCGGGCGCCGGGCGTACGGCGGCGACCTTGCCCTCGGGGTGGGCCTTCCGGGCGTCGGCGACCTGCTGCGACAGCGGCAGTTCGGCCCTGCCGACCGGCACGCTCAGCTCGTGCGCGTAGGCGATCTTCTCCGCCTGGAACGAGCAGGCGTACAGCAGCCCGGTGACCGCGGCGACGAGCAGGAAGGGCGCGACCAGCACCCCGGCGTAGAAGTGCAGCCGCAGCACGAGCGGGCGGAGCGCGGCCCACCCGGTACGCCGTACCGCCCGTCCCCGTTCCTTGCCGGAGCCGGAGCCGGAGCCGGAGCCGGAGCCGGAGCCGGAGCCGGAGCCGGAGCCGGAGCCGCCGTCCGGGACGTCCGGTGCATTCGATGACTCCGATGACTCCGATGAGTTCAGGGAGTCCGATGAGTCCGGTGAGTGGTTCCGGGCGGGACGCTGGTCAGTGGGCACGCGGGGCTCCCGGCTCGTAGGTGCGGTGGACCGGCCCGCTGCCGGGTCCGCTCAGGGAGTCGGACGGACCGGCCGGCGAGTTCCCGGCCGTCTGGTGTGAGCTGTCCCATAGGGGAGTTGCCGGCCGGTGCGCGAACCCAGCCTGCGGTGTGGCCGGCCCGGATGGCACGATGGCGGCCATGACGAACGGGCCGGTCTTACGCGCTGACAGGCTGACGTCGCGCGTGCCGTGTGGGCTGTCGCACCAGGCTCCCGCCTCCCGCACCTGCCGCCCGAATACCCCGGACCCGGCCCCCCCGCGAGCGACCGAAGCTTCCGCCGGTGTCGCCCCTCGCCGGAGGTCCGGACTGCACGGCCCACCCCCCACCGTTGGAGGCAGCCCGATGATGAACCACGCAGATGTGCCCGCTCCCCGGAGCAGCCGTCAGCGGAAGCCGATCGCCCTCGTGGCGCTGACGGCCATGACAGCGATGTCGCTGCTCGCCGGCTGCTCGTCCGAGGAGCCGGAGACGGCGAAGCCCAAGCGCCCGGACCCGGTGGTGCCTTCACCGGAGAAGAGCAGCAAGGCACCCGAGCCGAAGGCCGGCGGTTTCTCGCCCTACGTGGACACCTCGCTCAGCCCCGCCTTCAACCTCATCGAGGGGGCCGAGGAGACCGGTGTGAAGGAGTTCAACCTGGCGTTCGTCTCCCCGGGCGGCGGCTGTGTGCCCAAGTGGGGCGGCCGGCAGGCGCTCGCCGCCAACCCCGTGGCACAGCAGGCGGACGAACTGCGCGCGGAGGGCGGCGACGTACGGGTTTCCTTCGGCGGTCAGAGCGGCAACGAACTGGCCCGGGTGTGTGGCTCGGTGGACAAGCTGGTGAACGCGTACCGCAAGGTCGTCGACGCCTATCACCTGACGAAAGTCGACTTCGACATCGAGGGCCCCGCGCTGACGGACACCAAGGCCAACCGCCTGCGCGCGCAGGCCATCGCCCGGCTTCAGCAGGACAGCAAACTGGATGTCTCCTTCACCCTCCCCGTGCTCCCCTCCGGTCTGAACCGGCATGCCGTCGCGGTACTGCAGGACGCCAGGAAGAACGGTGCCCGGATATCCACCGTGAACGTCATGGCCATGGACTACGGCACGTACTACGACGGCGACATGGGCACCTACGCCATCCAGGCCGCCACCGCCACCCAGAAGCAGATCAAGGGGGTGCTGGGCATCCGGGACGAGGCGACGGCATGGAAGAGCGTCTCGGTCACCCCGATGATCGGTGTGAACGACGTCAAGGGCGAGGTCTTCCGGCCCGACGACGCCGCCGAACTCAAGAAGTTCGCCGAGGAGAAGGGGCTCGGCCATCTGTCGATGTGGTCGATGACCCGCGACAAGCCCTGCCCGGGAGGCGCCACCATCAAGGCGCAGGCGACCTGTTCGAGCATCGGCAAGAAGACGAACGAGTTCGTGCGCGCCTTCGCGGGCTGAGGCGGCCGCGCTGACGGGCGTACCGGTCACCACGGTCATCGCGGCACCGGGGTGACCGCGCCGACGGCGGGCACCGCGGTTCGCCGGTGACCGGTACGCGCTCGCCCGTACGGGTGAGGTCCCTATCGGTGTGTTGCCTGCGCCTCACCGGGATGGGTTACTGATTCCGTCCGATTCCGGTGGGCCGCCCATCCTTTCCGGGGGAGCGGAAGGCCCCTGCCTGCTTCGGAGCATCAGTGTGAGCACGAGGCCGTTCGAGCGCTCCTCCGTTGGGGATGTGCAGGACCGGCCATGCCGGCGCGCGTACCCGAGCGCGCTCATGGTGCGGCGGGTCCACAAGTTGGTCTGGAGCCGTCATGCTGAATCCGGAGAACCTCCACGGGCTCGTCATCCTCACCGACCGCCACGGCAACTGCATCGCCGTCCTCGACCCGCGCTCCGACGAAGCCGTCCCCACCCTCAGCGCGCCGGTACCCCTGGTGGCGCGGAGCAACCCCGACGGCCTGGTCGTCTGCACCCTGCCCGACGACTCCGAGCTGCCGGTGCCGAGCGAGGGCGGTGTGCTGCTGGACACCCTCGCCGGTATGCGGAACCGGACGCCGTACGCGCCGAGTTGGGGACTGTCCGCCGTCGGCGGCTTCAGCACCTTCGCGGAGCGCAACCAGTTCTCCGGTGTCTTCCCCAGCCAGGGCTCCTACAGCGGCGGAACCGTCGTGACGATCATAGGGCGCAACTTCACCCGCGCCACGGCCGTGACCTTCGGTACGCGGCGGGCGGCGAGTTTCACCGTCCTCGACGCCAACACCATCATCGCGGTCACTCCCTCGGGCAACGGGGCGGTCCCGGTCACCGTCACCACCCCGGGCGGCTCCGCCGGAGTCGGCTACTTCTACTACATCCCCTGGCCCAGCCTCTCCGGAATCGCACCGGCCGGCGGCCCGGTCGGCGGCGGCAACACCGTCATCCTCACCGGATCCGGCCTGAGCACCGCGCTGCAGGTCCGCTTCGGCGACGCCGTCGCCTTCCCCACGGTGCTCTCCGACCGGCAGGTCGGAGTCACGGTGCCGCCCGCCGCGGGGCCCGGCACCGTCTCCGTCCAGATCACCACCCTCGGCGGAGTCAGCAACCGGCTGCTCTACACCTACGCGGTGGTGGCGAACGTCAGCGGCATCAGCCCGGACACCGGGCCGGTCGCGGGCGGCACCACCCTCGTCCTGACGGGCAGCGGCCTCGCCGGCGTCACCGGCGTCACCATCGGCGGCGTCCCCGTGCGGTCCTTTCGCGCGTACTCCGACACCCTGCTCGTCGTGGTGACCCCCGCGGGCCTCCCCGGACCCGCCGACCTCGTCGTCAGCACACCCGGGGGCAGTGTCACGCTCCCCAACGCCTTCGACTACAAAGCGCCCGCGACGATGGCGGTCACCTCCACGCCGGACCCCTCCGTCGTCGGCCAACCGGTCGGCTTCACCGCGGCGTTGGCCGCGATCCCGCCCACGACGGGAACGCCGACCGGCACCGCCACCTTCGACTTCGGCGACGGCACGGCGCAGGTGACGGCGCCCCTCACGAACGGCACGGCCACCGTCGACCACGCCTACACCGCCCCGTCCGGCACCCCCTACGCCGTCACCGTCAACTACAGCGGCGACCTCTTCTTCATGGCCACCACCGGGACGGACACCCAGACTGTCGAGGCGGCGTCGACCACCACCACGGTGACCCACGGACCCGAACCGTCGCAGGCCGGACAGCCGGTCACCTACGCCGCACGGGTCGCTCCCACCCCACCGGGGGACGGGGTGCCCACGGGCACCGTGACCTTCGACTTCGGCGACAGCACCCCACCGCTCACCATGCCGCTGACGGGCGGCGCCGCCACCGTGACCCACACCTTTGTGAACGCCGCCGAAGTGCCGTACACGGTCACCGCCGACTACAGCGGCGACACCAACTTCACGCCCTCCACCGGGACCGACAGCCAGACCGTGGACCAGGTGGCCACAACCACCGCGGTGGACCTCGCGCCGCACCCCTCGGTGGCCGGGGAGCCGGTGACCGTGACCGCGACGGTCGCCGCCGTGCCGCCCGGAGCGGCCGTCCCGACCGGCACCGTCACCTTCGACTTCGGTGACGGCACCCCGACCGCCGACGTTCCGCTGACCGGCGGCACCGCCGCCGTCAGCCATGTCTACGCGAGCACGGCGGCCGGCCCGTACACGGTCACCGCCACCTACAACGGCGACGGCAACCTCGAACCCTCCACGGGGACCGGCAGCCAGTCGGTGGGACCGAGCGCGTCGTCGACGACGCTGGTTTCCGCGCCGGATCCCTCGGCGGTGGGGGAGTCGGTGACGTTCAGCGCGACGGTCGCCGCGCTCGCGCCCGGTGCCGGTACCCCGACGGGTACGGTCACCTTCGACTTCGGTGACGGCACCCCGACCGCCGACGTTCCGCTCACCGGCGGCACCGCCGCCACCGGCCACGTCTACACGGCCGCGGCCGCCACGCCGTACCCGGTCACCGCCACGTACAACGGTGACGCGGACTTCACCCTCTCCTTCGGGACGGACACCCAGAGCGTCCAGCCGGCCGGCACCACCACCGCCGTGGTTTCCGCGCCGGATCCCTCGGCGGTGGGGGAGTCGGTGACGTTCAGCGCGACGGTCGCCGCGCTCGCGCCCGGTGCCGGCACTCCGACCGGTACGGTCACCTTCGACTTCGGTGACGGCACCCCTACCGTCACATCGGCGCTCACCGCCGGCGCCACCGACGTGACCCACTCCTACACCGACGCGTCCGAGACGCCGTACCCGGTCACCGCCACCTACAACGGCGCCGCGGACTTCACCGGCTCCTCCGGGACCGACACCCAGACCGTGCAGCCGGCCGACACCACCACCGCCGTGGACTCCGCACCCGACCCCTCCACCGTGGGGCAGTTGACGACCTTCGTCGCGCAGGTCACGCCCGAGGCACCGGCGTCCGGGGCGCCCACGGGCACCGTGACCTTCGAGTTCGGCGACGGCAGCCCGCCCGTCACGGCCCCCGTCGAGGGCGGCACGGCGACGGTCACCCACGCCAATCCGGATGTGGCGGACAGCCCGTACACGGTCGCCGCGACCTACAGCGGCGACGACAACTTCAACCCGTCCGCGGGGGCGGACAGCCAGTCGGTCGCCAAGGCCGTGCCCACCACGACCGTGACGTCCTCCCCATCCCCCTCGGTCACCGGCGAATCGGTCACCTTCACCGCGACCGTCGCCGCCACCCCGCCGACCTCGGGCACCCCGACCGGCACGGTCACCTTCGACTTCGGCGACGGCACCGCACCCGTCACCACACCCCTCACCAACGGGACCGCCGTCCTCACCCACACCTACGCCACCGCGCCGCTCGCCCCGTTCCCGGTCACCGTCACCTACAGCGGGGACACCAACTTCACCGAGTCCACCGGCACCGACAGCCACAGCGTCGAGCAGGCCGCGACCACCACCACGGTCACCGCCGCACCCGACCCGTCCGTGACGGGCGAGTCGGTCACCGTCACCGTGACCCCCACCGCACCCGCCTCGGGCATCCCCACCGGGCCGGTCACCTTCGACTTCGGTGACGGAACCCCGCTCCTCACCGCCCAGTTGGTGAACGGCACGGTGACGGTCACCCACCCCTACACCAGCACGAGCGGCAGCCCCTTCACGATCACCGCGGTCTACCTCGGTGACGCCAACTACGCCGCGTCCGAGGACACCATCGTCCACGCCGTCGCCCAGGCCGCGACCACCACCACGGTCACCTCCTCGCAGACTCCCGCGGCGGTGGGCGAGAGCGTGATGCTGATCGCACGGGTGGCTCCGGTGCCACCGGGCGCCGGTACCCCGACCGGTACGGTCACCTTCGACTTCGGCGACGGCACCACGCCGGCCACCGTGGCGGTCTCGCACGGCGTGGCCACGGTGTCGCACGCCTACACCAGCACCGCCGGCAGCCCCTACACCGTGACCGCGACCTACAGCGGTGACGGTGACTTCGCGGTCTCCACCGGGACGCTGGCCCAGAGCGTGAACACCGATGTCTCGGTCACCTCCACGACGGTGAGTTCGGCGCCGGACCCGTCCGCCGTCGGCGAGGCGGTGACGGTCACCGCGACCGTCGTGGCCGTTCCGCCCGCCTCCGGCACCCCGACCGGCACGGTCACCTTCGACTTCGGCGACGGCACCGCGACCACGACGGTCCCGCTCACCGGCGGCACCGCGACGACCACCCACACCTTCGCCACAGCCGACGATTCGACCACCATCACCGCGGTCTACAGCGGGGACGGGAACTTCGCGGGCTCGGCCGGCCTCGGCACCCAGGCCGTCGAGCAGGCAGCCACCTCGACGACGGTGCTCTCCGCGCCGGACCCGTCCGTGACCGGCCAGGGCGTCACCTTCACCGCGACCGTGACCTCCGCTACCCCGAGCGCGGGCACCCCGACGGGTACGGTCACCTTCGACTTCGGCGATGGCACCCCGACCGTCACGGCGCCCCTCACCGACGGCACCGCGATCGCCATGCACGCCTACCCGCACACCTCCGGCAGCCCGTTCGCGGTCACCGCCGTCTACAACGGTGAGGCGAGCTTCCAGCCCTCCACGGGCACCGACACCCAGACCGTGAACCAGGCCACCGTCTCCGTCACGGTCCTGTCGTCGGCGAATCCGTCAGCGGTCGGCCAGCCGGTGACCCTCACCGCGAACCTCACGGCGGACGCCCCGGGGGCGGGTACCCCGACCGGCACGGTCACCTTCGACTTCGGTGACGGCACCCCCACCGTCACCGCCGCCACCGTGGCCGGCACGGTGACGGTCACCCATGCGTACACCACCACCGCCGGCAGCCCGTACACCGTCTCGGCCTCGTACAGCGGTGACGCGGACTTCGGTCCCGCCACGGGCACCGGCTCCCAGAGCCTGTTCGCGGCCGCGACCACCACCACGGTGACCGCCGGTCCCGATCCCGCGGTCGTGGGCCAGCCGGTGACCATCAGCACGACGGTCGCACCGGTCCCGCCCGGCGCCGGCACCCCGACCGGCACGGTCACCATCGACTTCGGCGACGGCACCACCCCCGCCACGGCCACGCTGGTCGGCGGTGCCGTGGTGCTCACCCACATCTACACCAGCAGCATCAGCAGCCCGTACACGATCACCGTCACCTACGCCGGCGGCGCCGACTTCACCAACTCGGTGGCGACGACCCCCCTTTCGGTCCTGCAGGACTCGACCACCACCACGGTGACCTCCGCGCCGGACCCGTCCGTCGTCGGCCAGCCGGTCACCTTCACCGCGTCCGTCGCCGCGGCGGAACCGGGCGGCGGCTTTCCGACCGGAACGGTCTTCTTCGACTTCGGCGACGGGACGGCCCCGGCCGCACTGCCGGTCGTCGACGGGCTGGCGACGGCCGTGCACGCCTACACCAGCCCGTCCGGCAGCCCGTACACCGTCACCGCCACCTACGGCGGGGACATCGACTTCACCGTCTCCAGCGGCACCACCACCCAGTCCGTCGGCCAGGCCGCGTCCACGATGGTGGTCACCTCCCTGCCCCAACCGGCGGTGACCGGCCAGCCGGTGACCGTCACCGCGACCCTCTCGGCCGCCGCGCCGGGGGGCGGCACCCCGACCGGCACGGTCACCTTCGACTTCGGTGACGGCACCGGCCCCACCACGGCGCCGGTCACGGCAGGAGTGGCCACGGCGACCCACACCTGGACCGGTGCCTCCGGCAGCCCCTACACGATCACGGTCGACTACAGCGGGGACGCCAACTTCACCGCTTCCACCAGCACCGGCACCCAGACCATCGCCCCGGCCACGACCGCGGTCATTGTCAGCGCACTGCCCGAACCCTCGGTCATCGGCCAGCCGGTGGACCTCACCGCGCGGATCTCCGCCGTCGCGCCCGGCGCCGGCACCCCCACCGGCACGGCCACCTTCGACTTCGGTGACGGCACCCCGCCCCTCACCACCCCCGTGACGGACGGCACCGCCACCCTCAGCCACGCCTGGACGAGCACCACCGGCAGCCCCTACACCGTCACCGTCACCTACAGCGGGGACGCCGACTTCGGCCCCGCCACCGGGACCGGCACCCACACCGTGGGCCGGGCCACGACCACCACCACCCTCAGCGGACTGCCGGAGCCCTCGGTCACCGGCCAGCCGGTGACCTTCCTCGCCAGGGTGACCTGCGACCCCCCGGCGGACGGTGCGCCGACCGGCACGGTCACCTTCGACTTCGGCGACGGCACCGCCCCGGTCACCGTCACCGCGGCGGGTGGTGTGGCGACCGCCGAGCACGCCTACACGAGCGCCTCCGGCAGCCCCTACACCGTCCATGCCACTTACAGCGGCGACGACGAGTGCGCCGCCTCCGCGGGGGCCGAAACCCACGTCGTGGAACGGGCGTTGTCGGCGACGGTGCTCAGCTCCCTGCCGGACCCCGCGGTGACCGGCCAGCCGGTGGACATCACGGCGACGGTCTCCGCGGCCGCGCCGGGGGCGGGCACCCCCACCGGCACCGTCACCTTCGACTTCGGCGACGGCACCCCGTCCGTCACCGCACCCGTGACGAACGGCACCGCCACCCTCAGCCATGCCTGGGCGACCACCTCCGGCAGCCCGTACGCCCTCACCGCCACCTACAGCGGTGACGACTCCTTCACCCCCTCCACGGGAACCGGCACCCAGACCGTCACCCCGGCCGCGAGCACCACCGTCGTGGCCACCTCGCCCGACCTCTCGGTGGCGGGCCAGCCGGTGGAGATCACCGCGACCGTCTCCGCAGCCGTACCGGGGGCCGCCACCCCGACCGGTACGGTCACCTTCGACTTCGGCGACGGCACCCCCTCCGTCACCGCCACGGTCAACGCCGGCCTGGCCACCGTGACGCACACCTGGGCCAACAGCTCGCCCGGCCCGTACACCGTGACCGCGAACTACAGCGGGGACGCCGACTTCAACTCCTCGACCGGGACCGACAGTCAGGCCGTCGGCCAGGCCTCCTCCGCCCTGTCGCTGTTCTCGTCCCCCGACCCGTCCGTGGCCGGACAGCAGGTCACCTTCACCGCCCAGGTCTCCGCCGTCCCGCCGGGCGCGGGCACCCCGACCGGTACGGTCACCTTCGACTTCGGCGACGGCACCACACCCGTCACCGCACCGGTGTCCTCCCAGGTGGCGACCGTGACGCACGCCTACGCGAGCACGGCGGGCAGCCCGTACACGGTCACCGTCACCTATGGCGGCGACACCGACTTCGCCCCCGTCACCACTACCGAGACCCACGTGGTGGCGGTCAGCGCCGCCACCACCTCGACGACCGTGACCTCCTCCCCGGACCCCTCGGTGACCGGCCAGCCGGTCACCTTCACCGCGACCGTGGCCCCGACCCCGCCCGGCGCCGGGGTCCCCACCGGAACGGTCGCCTTCACCTTCGGCGACGGAACGGCGGCCATCACGGCGCCGCTCTCCGGCGGCGTGGCGACCGTGACCCACGCCTACACCACCGCGGCCGGCAGCCCGTACACCGTGACCGCGAACTACGGCGGGGACGCCAACTTCAGCTCCTCCTCGGGCACCGACGCCCAGACGGTCGCCCCGGCGTCGACGCTGACCACGGTGGCCACCGCGCCGGACCCGTCCGTGGTCGGCCAGCCGGTGACCCTCACCGCGACCGTGACGCCGGTCGCGCCGGGCGCCGGGGTGCCGACCGGCGCGGTCACCTTCGACTTCGGGGACGGCACACCGACCGCGGTGACCTCGCTCTCCGGCGGCGTCGCCAGGATCACCCACACCTACACGGGCGCGGGCGGCCCCTACCCGGTCACCGTGCAGTATGGCGGGGACGCCAGCTACGCGTCGTCGAGTGGGGGTGATACGCAGACGGTGGGTAAGGCGGCGACGACGACGGCGGTGGTGTCGTCGCCCGATCCCACGGTGGTGGGGCAGTTGACGACGATTACGGCGTCGGTGGCTTCGGTGGCGCCGGGGGCGGGTGCGCCGTCGGGGACGGTGACGTTCGATTTCGGTGATGGGAGTCCGACGCTGACGGTGCCGGTGAGTGATGGTTTCGCGAGTGTGACGCATGCGTACGGGAGCACGTCGGGCAGTCCGTTCCCCATCACCGGTACCTATGGCGGGGACGCCAACTTCACGTCGTCGAGTGGGACCGACACCCAGACCGTCGGTAAGGCGGCGACGACGACGGCGGTGGTGTCGTCGCCCGATCCCACGGTGGTGGGGCAGTTGACGACGATTACGGCGTCGGTGGCTTCGGTGGCGCCGGGGGCGGGTGCGCCGTCGGGGACGGTGACGTTCGATTTCGGTGATGGGAGTCCGACGCTGACGGTGCCGGTGAGTGATGGTTTCGCGAGTGTGACGCATGCGTACGGGAGCACGTCGGGCAGTCCGTTCCCCATCACCGGTACCTATGGCGGGGACGCCAACTTCACGTCGTCGAGTGGGACCGACACCCAGACCGTCGGTAAAGCGGCGACGACGACGGCGGTGGTGTCGTCGCCCGATCCCACGGTCGTCGGACAGCCCACCACCGTCACGGCCTCCGTCACGTCCGTGGCCCCCGGCGTCGCGACCCCGGTCGGTACGGTCACCTTCAGCTTCGGCGACGGCACCGGCTCCACCACGACCGCACTCGTCGACGGCGTCGCGGCCGTCAGTCACACCTACGCCACCCGGTCCGGCAGCCCCTTCCCCGTCACGGCGACGTACAACGGGGAGAGCGGCTTCATGTCGTCGAGTGGGAGTGATACGCAGACGGTGGGTAAGGCGGCGACGACGACGGCGGTGGTGTCGTCTCCGGATCCGTCGGGGGCGGGGCAGGCGGTGACGCTGACGGCGACGGTTGCCGCGGTGGCGCCGGGTGCGGGTACCCCCACCGGAACGGTGACCTTCAGTTTCGGTGACGGCACCACTGCCGGCACCGCCACGCTCTCCGGCGGCACGGCGACCGTGACCCATCCGTTCAGCGGAACCTCCGGCAGCCCGTACCCCGTCACGGCGACCTACAACGGCGACGGCAACTTCACCTTGTCGAGTGGGAGTGATACGCAGACGGTGGGTAAGGCGGCGACGACGACGGCGGTGGTGTCGTCTCCGGATCCGTCGGGGGCGGGGCAGGCGGTGACGCTGACGGCGACGGTTGCCGCGGTGGCGCCGGGTGCGGGTACCCCCACCGGCACGGTCACCTTCAGTTTCGGTGACGGCACCAGCGCCGGCACCGCCACGCTCTCCGGCGGTATCGCAACCGTCAGCCACACCTATGCCACCCGGGCCGGCAGCCCCTTCCCCATCACGGCCACCTACGCCGGGGACGCCAACTTCTCGGCCTCCACCGGCACCGACACCCAGACCCTCACCAAGAACGCGACCACCACCACGGTCACCTCGTCCCCCGACCCCTCGGTGTCCGGTGCGACGGTGACCCTCCGGGCGACCGTCTCCTCCGGCGCCGGGACGCCGACCGGAACGGTGACCTTCAGTTTCGGTGACGGCACCACCGCCGGCACCGCCACGCTCTCCGGCGGTGTCGCGACCCTCACCCACACCTACACGACCACCACAGGAAGCCCGTTCACCGTCACCGCCACCTACGGCGGCGACACCAGCTTCTCGGGCTCCACCGGCACCGACACCCAGACCGTCACCCGGGCCGCGACCACCACCACCTTGGTCTCCACGCCCAACCCCTCGACGACGGGAGACGCGGTCACGCTCACCGCGACCGTGGTGGCCGTCGCCCCCGGAACCGGCACACCCACCGGAACCATCACCTTCGCCATCCCGGGACGCACCCCGCAAACGGTGCCTCTCGTCAACGGCACGGCCAGTGCGACCTTCAACCCGTTGCCGAAGGGCACGCACAGCATCACCGCCAACTACAACGGCGATGTCAGTTTCGCGCCGTCCGTCGGAACCACCGTCCAGACGGTGACCAACTGACAGTGATCAACTGACGGAGAGCGGTGCCCCGGACCGGCGCACAGGGTCCGGGGACGGCCACCGCGCCTGTCGTCATTCGATCGTTTGCCGACAGGAGGGCGACGCGTCCGGGTGTTGTAGTCCGGACAGGACTGCTGTCTGCCATCGGTGAACACCACGCCGGGCGGGCGCAACAGTCATTACCGTCCAGTCGTATGACGACGATCACAACCCGTACGGTCGAATACCCGGCCGACAACCTGACGATGATCGGACACCTCGCGCTCCCGGCCGGTGCCGAGCGCCGACCCGCGGTCCTGGTCGGCCCCGAGGGGATAGGGCTCAGCGATGTCGAACGCCGACGGGCCGAGGCTCTGGCCGAGCTGGGGTACGTGGCGCTGGCCTTCGACCTCCATGGCGGACGCTATTTGGAAGACCCAGAGGAAATGCTGGCCCGTTGCATGCCGCTGCTCGCCGACCCCGACCGGATGCGAGGAATCGGTCACGCCGCGCTCGACGTGTTGCGTGCCGAACCACGGGCCGACCCCGACCGGACCGCCGCCGTCGGCTACGGCACCGGGGGTGCAGTCGCACTGGAACTCGGTCGCGATGGCGTCGACCTGCGCGCGATCGGGACAGTCAACGCTCTCACCACGGGCCGACCGGGCGAGGCGGCACGCATTCGCTGCCCGGTTTGGGCCGGGGTCGGGTCGGAGGACCCGATCATGCCGCCCGCCCAACGGGACGCGTTCACCGCAGAGATGGAGGCTGCGGGCGTCGACTGGCGCCTCGTGGTTTACGGGGGAGCCCTTCACGCCTTCCACCATCCACCGGTCGACCACACCGTGCGTCCCGGCGTCGGCTACCACCCGCGGCACGCAGAGCGAGCCTGGCGTGACGTCGTCGCTCTGCTCGCCGAGTGCCTGCCCGTCACGGATTGATCCGATCGGCTCCTGATCCTCACCCCTGCCGCCGTCGTCGTCTTCGTCCAGCTCCGACGCCTCCGGGTCGCGCAGCGGGCGCAAGGCGCCGGCGGCTGGGGCCGAGGCCGTGAAGCTGTGGCGGCCGAGCAGGTTCAGGTCCAGGTTCAGGTTGCGGTGCTTGAGCCATGCCGGAGTGCGAGGCGTTGTCGGTGGCATCCATCTCCGGCTTCACCCCGCCGTCCGGATTCAGCAGCGCGGCCAGGATGTGCAGGGAGCCGCGCGGGGTGCCCGGGACGCCCATCTGCCACACCGTGGCCGCGGCGGTCATCCGAGGCCGACCTCCCGCCGTGCCCGGCCGTTGGCGCATCCGCGACTTACCAACGTCCGGACAGTCGTGCAGAATCCGGCGCAACGGGCTCCGCCCCCTGGGGAGTTGCGGCCGCACCCCGCCGTACCCTTGGCAGCCATGGTGCAATGTGAAATATTACTGAGGTGCTGACGAGAAGAACCTCGGATGTCATCGTCGTCGGAGCGGGCGTGGTCGGCGCGGCCTGTGCCTACTACGCGGCCCGGACCGGCCTCTCCGTCACCGTGCTCGACCGCGGCCCCGTCGCGGGCGGCACCACGGGCGCCGGCGAGGGCAACCTCCTGGTCTCCGACAAGGAGCCCGGCCCCGAACTCGCACTCGCGCTGCTCTCCACCGAGTTGTGGCGGGAGCTGGCCGAACTCCTGCCGCCGCAGATCGAGTACGAGCCCAAGGGCGGCCTCGTGGTCGCCTCCGACGCGTCCGGGATGCGCGCGCTGCGCGACTTCGCGGCCGGACAGGAAAAGGCGGGTGTGCGGGCGGAGGAGGTCCCCGCGGACCGGTTGCCGGAGCTGGAACCGCATCTGACCCCCGACCTGGCCGGCGGCTTTCACTACCCGCAGGATGCACAGGTGATGCCGGCGCTGGCCGCCGCCCATCTGCTGCGCGCGGGCGGTGACAAGGTGCGCCTGGCACTCGGCGAAGAGGTCACCGGCCTGCTGACCACGGCCGAAGGGGCGGTGCGGGGGGTGCGCACGACGGCCGGCGAGGTGCATGCCCCGGCCGTGGTCAACGCGGCCGGCACCTGGGGCGGCGCGTTCGCCCGGCTCGCGGGCGTCGAGCTCCCGGTGCTGCCGCGCCGCGGATTCGTGCTCGTCACGGAACCGCTGCCGCGGGTGGTGCGGCGCAAGGTGTACGCGGCCGACTATGTCGCCGACGTCGCCAGCGGCTCGGCGGCGCTGCAGACCTCGGCGGTCGTCGAGGGCACCGCGGCCGGCCCGGTCCTGATCGGCGCCAGCCGGGAACGCGTCGGCTTCGACCGCACGCTGTCGACCGAGGCGCTGCGCCGCCTGGCCGCCCAGGCCACCGCACTCTTCCCGGTCCTGGCCGGGGTCCGCGCGATACGGACGTACGCGGGGTTCCGTCCCTACCTGCCCGACCATCTGCCGGCCATCGGCCCCGATCCACGGGTGCCCGGTCTGCTGCACGCCTGCGGTCACGAGGGTGCGGGGATCGGACTCGCCCCGGCCACCGGACTGCTCATCGCGCGGTTCGCGGCCGGTGCCGAACCGCCTCTGGACGCGGGCCCGTTCGCCCCGGACCGTTTCGAAGCCGCTGCCTGACCCGTCCACCACGAGAGGAGGCCCGCATGGCCCGTACGCCCGCCGAACTGGCCGGGGTGCACCCCGCCGCACCGTTCGAGATCACCATGGACGGCCGTCCGGTCCCCGCCCTGCCCGGCCAGTCCGTCGCCGCGGCACTGTGGTCCGCCGGCATCCTCGCCTGGCGCACCACACGCACCACCGGCCGCCCGCGGGGCGCCTTCTGTGGCATCGGGCAGTGCTACGACTGCCTCGCCACCATCAACGGGGAGCCCAACCGCCGGGCCTGTCTGGTGCCCGCCCGCCCCGGCGACGCGATCCGCACCCAGGAGGGACACGGCCATGCCCGCCTCGGCGTCTGACCCGTACGACCTGGCGGTGATCGGCGCGGGACCCGCCGGTCTCGCCGGCGCCGTCACCGCCGCCGAACTCGGCCTGACCGTCGCCCTGTTGGACGCCTCACCGCAGACCGGCGGCCAGTTCTACCGCCATCCGGCACGGGCCCTCGGCGCGGCCCGGCCCGAGGCGCTGCACCACGACTGGCGGACCTTCACCGCCCTGCGCCGGCGCCTGGAACGCAGCGACCTCACGCACCTCTCCGGCCACCATGTCTGGGCCGTCACCAAGGAGGACGACGCCCGGTGGGCGGTGCACGCGGTCACCGGGGCCGACGGGACCGAGGAGCGCTCGGTGCGGGTACGGGCTCGTACGGTCCTCCTCGCGACCGGCGCGTACGAACGCCAACTCCCCTTTCCCGGCTGGACCCTGCCCGGGGTGGTGGGCGCCGGGGGAGCCCAGGCCATGCTCAAGTCCGGTCTGGTGCTGCCCGGCAGACGCATCGTCGTGGCGGGCAGCGGCCCCCTGCTGCTCGCCGTCGCCACGTCACTGGCCGCCGCCGGTGCCCGCGTCCCCGCCGTCATCGAGGCATCCCGGTACCTGGGCTACGCGCGGCATCCCGGTGCGCTCGCCGCCCATCCGCGCAAACTCGTCGAGGCGGCGGTCCACGGCGCCGCGCTGCTGCGCCACCGGGTACCGCTGCGCACCCGCAGCGCGGTCACCGAGGTGCACGGCACCGAACGCGTCGCCGCCGTCACCGTCACCCGGCTCGACCGTGACTGGCGGCCCGTACGGGGAACCGCCCGGCGGATCGCCTGCGACGCCCTCGCGGTGGGCCACGGCCTCATCCCGCAGATCGAACTGGCCACCACACTCGGCTGTGTCACCCGCCCCACCGCGGACGGGACAACCGCCCTCGCCCTGGACGGCCTGCAGGAAACCTCGGTACGCGGCCTGTGGGCGGCGGGGGAGACCGGGGGCATAGGTGGCGCCCAACTCGCCTGCACCGAGGGCGAGTTGGCTGGAATGGCGGCCGCCGCCCGGCTCCATGGATGCTCCCTCCACGAAGGGCGCATACGTGAGCTGCGCCGCCGCCGGGACCGCATGCGTGCCTTCGCCGAGGCGATGGCCGTCAGCCATGCACCGGCGGCCGGCTGGACCGACTGGCTCACCGACGACACGGAGGTCTGCCGCTGCGAGGAGGCGACCGCCGGACGGATCCGCGAGGCCGTCACCGGGCTCGGCGCCCGCGACGTCCGCACCGTCAAACTCCTCACCAGGGCCGGTATGGGCTGGTGCCAGGGACGGATGTGCGGGACGGCCACCGCCTGCCTCGCGGCCGGCGGCGGAGCCGGCCAACCGCCCGCCGAACGCCGCCCGTTCGCGGTCCCCGTCCCGCTCTCGGCGCTCGCCGCCCCCGACGCCCCGCCGGACCGGCCGGACACCGCCCCGCCCACCGACGACTGACCGACCGCCCCGGCGCTCCCCACGACCCGGACAACGCAACAGCACACGCCACAGAAGGGTTCACCGGTATGACCGCCCACACCTGGAACGGCGCCCGCCCCTGGCGCGGCATCATGGTCGCCACGGCGCTGCCCCTGCGCGACGACCTGACCGTCGACCACGACGCCTACGCCCGGCACGTCACCTGGCTGATCGAGCAGGGCTGCGACGGTGTCGTCCCGAACGGCTCGCTCGGCGAGTACCAGACCCTCACCGCCGACGAGCGGGCCCGTGTGGTGCGGACCGCGGTCGAAGCGGCCGGCGACGCCGCGCGGGTGATGCCCGGCGTCGCCGCCTACGGCAGCGCCGAGGCCCGGCGCTGGGCCGAGCAGGCGGGCGAGGCGGGCTGCGGCTCGGTCCTGCTGCTGCCCCCGAACGCCTACCGCGCCGACGAACCGGCCGTCCGCGCCCACTACGCCGAGGTCTCCAAGGCGGGCGTGCCGGTCGTCGCCTACAACAACCCCCTCGACACCAAGGTCGACCTGACCCCCGGGCTGCTGGCCCGGCTGCATCAGGACGGCAGCATCGTCGCGGTCAAGGAGTTCTCCGGCGACGTACGCCGCGCCTACGAGATCGCCGAACTCGCCCCGGATCTCGACCTGTTGATCGGCGCGGACGACGTGCTGCTGGAACTCGCCGTGGCCGGTGCGGTCGGCTGGATCGCCGGATACCCCAACGCCTTCCCCACCACCTGCGCCGAGCTGTACCACGCCGCCGTCGCCGGTGACCTGCACACCGCCCTGCCGCTCTACAAGTCCCTGCACCCGCTGCTGCGCTGGGACTCGAAGACGGAGTTCGTGCAGTGCATCAAGCTGTCCATGGACCTCGCCGGCCGCCGCGGAGGCCCCGTACGCCCGCCGCGCTCCCCGCTCACGGAGGAAACCGAGGCCGAGGTCCGGGCCGCCACCGAAAAGGCCCTGGCCGCCGGACACCACTGACCGCAGCCGGCCACACCGAAAGGACTCATGGTGCGTACGCGTCATGTCTTCCACGCCGTCGACTCGCACACCGAGGGCATGCCCACGCGCGTGATCACCGGTGGCGTCGGGGTGATACCCGGCGCCACCATGGCCGAGCGCAGGCTCCACTTCATCGAGCACCTGGACCATCTCAGGACGCTGCTCATGTACGAGCCGCGCGGGCACTCCGCCATGAGCGGCGCCATCCTCCAGCCGCCCACCCGCACCGACGCCGACTACGGCGTCCTCTACATCGAGGTCTCCGGTCTGCTGCCGATGTGCGGACACGGCACCATCGGGGTCGCCACCGTCCTCGTCGAATCGGGCATGGTGCCGGTGACCGAGCCGGTCACCCCGGTGCGGCTGGACACCCCGGCCGGACTGGTCGCCGTCGACGTCCATGTGACGGACGGTGCGGCGACCTCGGTCACCCTCACCAATGTGCCCGCCTTCTGCGCCGGCCTGGACCGCACCGCCGAGGTCCCGGGGTACGGCACGGTCACCTACGACCTCGCCTTCGGCGGCAACTTCTACGCCTTCGTCGAACTCGACGCCCTGGGGCTGCCGTTCGACCGTTCCTGCAAGGACGACCTGCTGACCGCCGGACTGGCCGTGATGGAGGCGATCAACGCCTCACCGGACCGGCCGGTCCACCCCGAACGGCCGGAGATCGCCGGGGTCAAGCATGTCTATCTGGCCGCGCCCGGCTCGGACGCCCGGCGTTCGCGGCATGCGATGGCCATCCACCCGGGCTGGTTCGACCGCTCGCCCTGCGGCACCGGCACCTCGGCGCGGATGGCGCAGCTGCACGCCCGCGGCCAACTCCCCCTGGACCAGGACTTCGTCAACGAATCCTTCATCGGTACCCGCTTCACCGGCCGGCTGGTCGCCGAAACCGAGGTCGGCGGGCTGCCCGCCGTGATCCCGACCGTCACCGGCCGTGCCTGGATCACCGGCACCGCCCAGTACTTCCTCGACCCGGACGACCCGTTCCCGGCAGGCTTCCTCCTCTGACCACGGAGACCACGGCCGGTCGGGGAGACCACGGCCGGTCGGGCCGGACGCCCGTGCCACCGCACCCCTGGCCTCTCCCTCCCGCCCGGGAAAACAATGTGAAATTGTATGCTGGTGATCCGCTCCGGCATGAAGGGATCACCACCGATATGGGGCACCTGCAGCACCGCGATCTCAACGCCACCCGGGAGCGGTTGCGCGACCAGGTCGCCCACGCCCTGCGCGCCGCCCTGATCTCCGGTGAACTCCGCCCCGGCGAGGTGTACTCGGCGCCGGTCCTGGCCGAGGACTTCGGCATCTCGGCCACGCCCGTGCGCGAGGCGATGCTCGACCTGGCTCGCGAGGGCCTGGTCGAGCCCGTCCGCAACAAGGGCTTCCGGGTCACCGAAGTCAACGAACGCGACCTCGACCAGTACACCGAGATCCGCGCGCTCATCGAGATCCCGATGATCGGCCGGATCACCCGCTCCGCCTCCCGCGAGGAGCTGGAGGCGCTGCGGCCGGTCGCCGGGGAGATCGTGCGCGCCGCGCGCGACCACGACCTGATCGGCTACCTGGAGGCCGACCGGCAGTTCCACCTCGAACTCCTCGGCCTCAGCGGCAATGACCGCCTCGTCGAGACCGTCAGCGAACTGCGCAAGCGTTCACGGCTGTACGGGCTGACCGCCCTGGACGAGCGGGGCGAACTCATCCCGTCGGCCGAGGAGCACTTCGAACTCCTCGACCTGATGCTGGCGGGCGATGCGAAGGGCGCCGAGAAGTGCATGGCCAAGCACCTGGGGCACGTCCGCTCGCTCTGGGCCAAGAACGGGTGAGGCGCTCGCGTCGCTACTGCGGCGGGGGACCGGCCAGCGCATCCAGGATGGTGTTGTACCGGTCGTCGAAGTCGATGCGGGTGATGTCCTCGTAGCGGAAGGACGACGGGGTGGTGGCCCAGCGTGCTCTCGGATTGACCTCGCGCAGCTCGATCCGCTTCTTTCCGAAGTGCACCGGTGCCCCGATGTAACACACTCCGGGGTCCAGATCCTCCTGGAAGACCGCTATCAGCCGGTAGCGCCTGCCCACCGACTCCGTCAGGGACCGGACGTCTGTCAGCGAGAGTTCACCCCGTGGCTCCGGTGGCGGCCAGGGGCCGTGCCGCTGCAGCCAGCGCACCATCAGATCCCCCGATCCCCGGCGTCTGAGCTGCACGATGTCGCGGGTCCTGAGCGCCACGAAACCGTCCAGCGCAAGGCGGTCGCACTCCGCGATCACGGTCCATGCGGGCGTCACCCCCAGCACGAACCCCTCGATCTCATCGCCGCCCGGAATCCCGCGCTCGATATGCGTGAACTGATGCTTCTCGGCGGCCTCTTGCAGCTGCCGCCGGATCTCCTTGGCCATGCGCCCATGGTCCTCGCCCCGTCCGCCGCCCACCACTCGTTTGTTTCGGAGGCGCCCGCCGGGTGTGTCCAACGGCACACGGGGCACAGGCCTTTGATGACCGGCCCGGCGGCCCCGGCACCGAACGCTCATATCTTGCTCAGATCGCCCTGCACGCGGCCGGCGTTCCGTACGCTCGCAGTACGGAGCACTTCGACCAGGAGGACCAATGAAAGCACCGCTCACTCGCCTGGCCTCTCGCGCCACGTCGTTCTTCCTGCACGGGCGCCGGCCTCGACTCGACCACCCCAACTCCCACCGGGACGCCCGGCCCGACCAGCACGCGGGCCTGATCAACCACTACAAGCCGTCCCTGGTTCCGGGGGCGTCGGGGCGATGACCGCTCCTCGCTGAACCGCGGGCGCCCGCGGCGGAACCACCGGACGGCACGGCCTCGGGCGCCGCGTGGAACCGGCCATGGGCGGCTTCCGCTTCTACAGGGCGGCAGGGTTCTTCGCGAACGCGGCCAAGTTGCGCGGGCACCGCATGCGTTCCCGGAAGTCCGGACCGTACGAGGCCTCCTCTTCCGAGTACTCCGCGGGGTCCCAGTCGTCCGCCTCCTGCACGGAGTACATGAAGGCGGTGAGGTCGTCCCCGATTTGGAACGGGCCGTCATCCCACGGGTGCCGGTCGTGCGTGCAGTCGCCCTCGCGCTGCCGGAACGCGACGTGCGCCGCCTCCAGAGCGTTCCCGGCGCGGCGGACGAGATCCGGGCGCTCGTCGCACCACTCCATCCACGGGCCCACGGCGGCGACCCCGAGGAGCCAGTAGACAGTGGCATCGCTGTCCAAATCGGTCTCCAGCCGGCTGATGCAGCGTTCGATGGCCGGCCACGGGTCGGTCGGGTAGCCACCGATCACGCTCTCGATGTCGCTGGTGAACTCGTCGATGTCATTCCAAGATCCAAACACGTGGTGACTGACGAGAAGAAGCCCGAAATGGTTCCGCTGTGCGGGCGCGCCGCGCCGACGCCGACGGGGCTCACTGCGCAGCCGTGCGGCCTGGTCCGGCACCGTCGCGTGCCGCCTTGAGGTTGACCTTCTTCACCTTGTTTCCGCAGGTTGCCATGGAGCACCAGGGTCGTCACCCGCCGCGGCTGGTGTCCACGAAGAGGCCCCCGCAGGGGCTGCGAGCAGAGCCCTGCCCCTCCTCGGCGTCGCCGGCACCCAGGGGCAGGGCGAACGCCTCGCCGCCCTCCTCGGCCCCGTCACCGAGCGGCCCGACAGCGCCGTCCTGCCCGACTGCCCCTCCCAGGCCGGCCCGCCCACGACTCACCCGACCGGACGCCCGCACCGCCCGGCCGAATCACTCACCGGGCGCCGCGCGCCCCGGCAGGCGAGGCTGCACTGTGGAGGTGGGTCATGCAGCAGCTGACAGCGGATGTGTGTGTCGTGGGTGCCGGCTTCGCGGGGCTGGCGGCCGCGCGGCAGCTGGCCGAGGCCGGACGTGAGGTCGTCGTACTCGAAGCCAGGGACCGGGTGGGCGGTCGCGTGTGGAACCGGAAGCTGCCCGACGGCACCGTGGTCTCCGCGGGCGGCACCTGGCTGGGCAAGGGCCAGGACCGGATGTTCAAGCTCTGCCGAGAGCTGGGGCTGGACGTCTACCCGCAGTACGACGAGGGCGATCACCTGCTGTGCCTCGACGGCCGCAACCACCGTCACCGCGGCATCCCCAAAGCCGGACCAAGGGCGCTCGCCGCACTCGGACTGGCCTTCCTGCGCCTGAACCTGATGGCACGGCGCCTCCCGGCGGACGCCCCCTGGGAGGCACCGCGCGCCCGGACCTGGGACGCCCGCACGCTCGGGCAGTGGCTCTCCCATCCGCTCCACGTGCCCTCGGCCACCGCCCACACCCTCCTCAAGTCGACGATGAACCTGCTGTTCTGCGCCGACCCCGCCGAGGTGTCGGTGCTGGGCGCGCTCGTGCTCGCACGCGGCGGCGGAGGCAGCGGATTCGGCTACTACACCGACACCCGGAAGACGGAATCCCACCTCGTGGACGGCGGGGCCCCCGAACTGGCGCGGCGGATGGCCGCGCGCCTCGGCACGGCGGTGCACCTGTCCAGCCCGGCCCGTCGGATCGTCCAGAGCGTGACCGGTGTGGAGGTCATCTCCGATGCGCTCGCCGTACGGGCCCGCCGGGTCATCGTGGCCACTCCGCCCGTGCTCGCCGGCCGGATCGCCTACGACCCGCCGCTGCCCGCCGCCCACAGCCATCTGCGGCAACGCGTGGTGCCCGGCGCGATCATCCGGGTGCACACGCAGTACGCCGAGCCGTTCTGGCGGGGCCAGGGACTGTCGGGCCAGACCCTGGCGCCCGACTCGCCCGTCCCGATCACCATCGACCAGACACCGCGCCCGGGGAAGCCGGGGGTGCTGAGCAGCTACGCGTTCGGGGCCGGGGCCGTACGGCTGGGCCGCCTGGCCCCCCAGGAGCGGAAGGAACTCTGGCTCGACGCGCTCGCCGAACGCTTCGGCCCGGAGGCACACCGTCCCACGGCCCACCTCGAAACCGACTGGTCCGAACAGCCGTGGTCGCTGGGCGGGATGGTCGCCCACTTCCCGCCCGGCGCGCTCACCAACTACGGCAGCACCCTGCGCGAGCCCGTGGGCCGGATCCACTGGGCGGGCACGGAGTCGGCGACCCTGATGCACGGCCTGATGGAGGGCGCTGTGCGCTCCGGCGAACGCGCGGCCCGCGAAGTCCTGACCGCGCACTGACCACGAACTGCCCACGAACTGACAAGAACGGGCTACGAATCGCCCGCGCCCGCGCCCACCTGAAGCGCCCCGCCCGCCGAGCCGATTCCCTGATCGCCGTCGCTGCTGCTCCGGTGCAGGCTCCGGCTCTGGTGCTTGCCGGCGCTGCGCAGCACCTCGCCCGCGATACGCGTCACCGTTGCCACCACACGCACCCAGCGGGGCCCGCCGCGCTCCGCCCACACCACGCATACACACCCGCCGATGGCGAGCACCAGAACGCCGAGCAGCACCAGAGTGGTCATGTCCCCCGCCTATTGCCTGCGTACAGCTGAGTACGTACAGCTGAGTACGACAGCTGAGTACCTACAGCCCCAAACCCTCTCAGATGAGGCGAGAGGGCGGACCGCCAGGCCCTCAGGGCCAGGTCGGTCCCCCTCCGCACCCCCGCGTTCCCATGACGCCACCAATCTCGGCAATATCCGCTGGAAACGGACCCGGACACTCCTGGGCAACTTTCCGGCCATTGCCTGACGGAACCATCCCGAACGGTCAGGGGTGCGGGGTAGGAAGGGCCGGTCCGCGGAACTGCTCCACCTCGGCGCCCCTTTCCACCCAGGCGCCCACCTGCGCTTTCCCGTGCCGACAGGGCCATCCCCATGCCTGCCGACCGGTCCCTTCCCGTGTTCTCGGAAACGAAGACCAGTCTTCTCGGAAACGGAGACCATGATGCGAAGACATATCCGCGCCGCGGTGGCGGTGGTCGCGACCGCGCTCCTCACGCCCCTGCTGGCGGCGAGCCCGGCGCCCGCCTCACCGGCCCGGCCCGCCGACGGCGTCCGTGAGCCCGCGGACTGCCGGCCCGCCCTCCAGGTCCTGGCCTCCCTGCCCGGCTCAGGAGGCAGCGAGGTCAAGGGACTTGGGCCGAAGGCACTGGCGGTGGGCGCCTCGCGCGGACTGCCCGTCTTCTGGACCGGCACCCGGGTCCACCGCGTACCGCTGCCCGCCGGATTCACCGGCGGTGCGGTCGCGGCCGTCAACGCCAAGGGGCTGATGGCCGGGTCCCTGCACGGCGCGGGCCGTACCGCCGCCTTCAGCTTCCGCGCCGGGGCCCGCGCGGTGACCCTGCTGCCGGAAGGCGCGCACGCGGCGGACGTCAACGACCAGGGCCTGATCGTCGGCGACGGGCTCAAGACCGGCACCCTCGTCGGCCTCGTCTGGGACGGCACCCGGATTCACCGCCGGCTCGCGCCACCGGCCGGATACTCGCTCACGTCGGTGACCGCGCTCAACGACGCCGGACAGATCGCCGGTTCCGGCGAGGCCGTCAAGGACGACGAATCGTGGTCGGCGGGCCTCGTCTGGCCCGCACGGAGGGGCGCCGCGGCCGTACCCCTCCAGCGGTACTGGCCCGCGGGAGTCCCGTACGACTTCTGGTACCCACGGGACATCGACCGTGCCGGACGGATCGTGGGCACCCACGACTACACCCGGCTGGACATCCGGACCCCCACCCAATGGGTGCCGCCGTACACCGTCGAGAAGGAACCGGGGCTGCTCGGGGAGCGCACCAGCGGCAGCTTCGAGGCCATCAGCCCCACCACCGGCGTGAGCGTGGGCACCGCTTCGGACAGCCATATGGACGGGCCCTTCCCGCCGGAGACGGCGCCGCCGGTCCAGGCCCAGATATGGCCGGGCGCCGGGCCCCTGCTGGCGTTGCCCCGGCTCTCCCCGGACGGCGCCTCCGAGGCGTACGCCGTCAGCGACGACCAGCGCGTCGGCGGCACCGCGGCCGATGCCACCTCGACCTCCCGCGCCGTCATCTGGACCTGCGCCCTGCGACAGGCCTACCGGCCCTGACCTCCCAGCCGGTCACGATCCGCCGGCACCGCACATGACACCCGGGGCGCCCGGCGGGCCGGCCGACGCCGGGCGCCCACCTGATGATCATGAAGCCTGCGCACTGAACTCGCCGCCGGACGCCCTCCCGCAGGCCTCGGTCAGGCGCCGACATACGCCGCCAGGTGCTCACCGGTGAGGGTGGAGCGGGCCGCGACGAGGGCGGAGGGTGTGCCTTCGAAGACGATCCGGCCACCGTCGTGACCGGCGCCGGGACCGAGATCGATGATCCAGTCCGCGTGTGCCATGACCGCCTGGTGGTGCTCGACGACGATGACCGACTTACCGGAGTCGACCAGCCGGTCGAGCAGGCCCAGCAACTGCTCGACATCGGCGAGATGGAGGCCGGCGGTCGGCTCGTCGAGCACGTACACGCCGCCCTTCTCCGCCATATGCGTGGCCAGCTTGAGCCGCTGCCGTTCACCGCCGGACAGCGTGGTGAGCGGCTGACCGAGACTGAGATAACCGAGCCCGACGTCGGCGAGCCGCTGCAGAACCCGGTGTGCCGCCGGCGTGCGCGCCTCACCGTCACCGAAGAACTCCTCGGCCTCGGCGACCGACATCGCCAGCACCTCGCTGATGTCGCGGCCACCGAGATGATGGTCGAGCACCGCCGCCTGGAACCGCTTCCCCTCACACTCCTCGCAGGTCACGGCGACACCGGCCATCATCGCCAGGTCCGTGAAGGTGACGCCGGCGCCGTTGCAGGTGGGGCAGGCCCCCTCGGAATTCGCGCTGAACAGCCCCGGCTTGACGCCATTGACCTTCGCGAAGGCCTTGCGGATCGGGTCGAGCAGTCCGGTGTACGTCGCCGGGTTGCTCCGTCGCGAGCCGCGGATCGGACTCTGGTCGACCGACACCACACCCGCACCGGCCGGGACCGAACCGTGCACCAGCGAACTCTTGCCGGAACCGGCGACACCGGTGACGACGGCGAGCACCCCGAGCGGGATGTCGACATCGACCTCGCGCAGGTTGTGCGCGCTCGCACCGCGAATCTCCAGCGTGCCGGTGGGCGTCCGCACCGACTTCTTGAGTGCGGCCCGGTCGTCGAGATGACGGCCGGTGACGGTGCCGCCGGACCGCAGCCCCTCGACGGTGCCCTCGAAGCAGACGGTACCGCCCGCCGTACCGGCGCCGGGGCCGAGGTCGACGACATGGTCCGCTATCGCGATCGTCTGCGGCTTGTGCTCCACGACGAGCACCGTGTTGCCCTTGTCCCGCAGTCGCAGCAGCAGCTCGTTCATCCGCTGGATGTCATGCGGGTGCAGGCCCGCGGTGGGCTCGTCGAAGACATAGGTGGTGTCGGTGAGCGAGGAGCCGAGATGGCGGATCATCTTGACGCGCTGCGCCTCGCCGCCCGAGAGCGTGCCCGCCGACCGGTCGAGCGAGAGGTAGCCGAGGCCGATCTCCACGAACGAGTCGAGAGACCGTTGCAGCGCGGTGAGCAGCGGTGCCACCGACGGCTCGCCGAGACCGCCGACCCAGGCGGCCAGGTCGCTGATCTGCATCGCACAGGCGTCGGCGATGCTGGTCCCGTCGATCCGTGAGGACCGGGCGCCCTCACTGAGCCGGGTGCCGTCGCACTCGGGACAGACGGTGAAGGTGACCGCCCGCTCCACGAACGCCCGGATGTGCGGCTGCATCGCCTCCTTGTCCTTGGACAGGAACGACTTCTGGATCTTGGGGATCAGCCCCTCATAGGTGAGGTTCACGCCCTCGACCTTCACCTTGGTCGGCTCCCGGTAAAGGAAGTCCTGCATCTCCTTCTTGGTGAACTTGCGGATCGGCTTGTCCGGGTCCAGCAAGCCCGACTCGGCGTAGACCCGTACGGTCCAGAAGCTGTCCGACTTCCAGCCGGGAATGGTGAACGCGCCCTCGGCGAGCGACTTGGAGTCGTCGTAGAGCTGACTGAGATCGATGTCGGACACCGTGCCCCGGCCCTCGCAGCGCGGACACATGCCGCCCGTACGGGAGAACGTCGCCTTCACCGTCTTCTTCGCACCGCGCTCGACCGTGATCGCACCGCTCGCCCGCACCGAGGGGACATTGAAGGCGTACGCGCTGGGCGAGCCGATGTGCGGCTGCCCGAGCCGGCTGAAGAGGATGCGCAGCATCGCGTTGGCATCGGTGGCGGTGCCGACCGTGGAGCGCGGGTCCGCGCCCATCCGCTGCTGGTCGACGATGATCGCCGTCGTCAGGCCTTCGAGCACATCGACCTCGGGCCGCGCCGTCGCCGGCATGAAGCCCTGGACGAAGGCGCTGTAGGTCTCATTGATCAGCCGCTGCGACTCCGCGGCGATCGTGTTGAACACCAGCGAGCTCTTGCCCGAGCCCGAGACACCGGTGAACACCGTCAGCCGGCGCTTCGGGATCTCGATGCTCACATCCTTGAGGTTGTTCACCCGCGCACCGTGGACGCGGATCAGGTCGTGGCGGTCGGCGGCATGCGGCGCAGGCGCCTGAGTGTCCGTCCTCGGGGCCATGCTCATGGTGTCTCCATCTGTTACGCGGGGCCGCCGAAACGGTCCCCGTCGGCGGCGCCCGGCGCGCTCTGACCAGCCTCGCACAGGACGTCCGGGTCCCTTGTTGACCTCTGGGTCGCTTGCTGAAGAAGCCCGGGGCCGCGACCACCGGGGCCGCCGCCGCGCCGGGCCTCTTCACCGTGCCGCGCCACCCGCGCAGCACCCGTCCGCAAGCGCCGGAGCGCTCAGCGCAGCTCCTGGATACGGATCAGGTTGCCCGCGGGATCGCGTACCGCGCAGTCGCGCACGCCGTACGGCTGCTCGGTCGGCTCCTGGACGACCTCCGTGTCCCCGGCCTGCAGCCGCTCGAAGGTGGCGTCGAGATCGGGGGTGGCCAGCAGGACACGGGCGTAGGTGCCCTTGGCCATCATCTCGGCGATGGTGCGGCGCTCCTCGTCGGTCACACCGGGATCGGCGGCCGGCGGCTCCAGGACGATGGACGTGCCGGGCTGGCCCACGGGACCGAGCGTGAGCCAGCGCATCCCCTGGTAGCCGACGTCGTTGCGGACCTCGAAGCCGAGAGTGTCGCGGTAGAACGTGAGGGAGGCGTCCGGGTCGTTGTGCGGAAGGAAGCTTGCGTGAATGGTGATGTCCATGGCCGACACGCTAAGCGCGGCTCGCGGGCCGCGCTTCTCGATTCCTGACCGGTCTGGTCACCTGCTTCGCCACACATGACGGCATCCCCGCCGTCGCGCCCGTCGCCCGGCGCCGGTAGACGCTGGGCGGCACACCGACGAGCGCGGTGAAGCGGCTGCTGAAGGTGCCCAGCGATGAGCAGCCGACCGCGAAGCAGACATCGGTGACGCTGAGGTCGCCACGGCGCAGCAGCGCCATCGCGCGCTCGATGCGCCGCGTCATCAGGTAGCCGTAGGGGGACTCACCGTAGGCGCGGCGGAACTGGCGGCTGAAATGCCCGGCGGACATGTTCACGCTGCGGGCGAGCGCCTCGACGTCCAGCGGCTGCGCGTACTCCCGGTCCATCCGGTCGCGGACGCGGCGCAGCCGCGCGAGGTCGCGCAGATACTGCGCTTCGGCGGCTTTGCTGGTCACGTACGAGATCGTGCCACGCGGCACCGGACTTGCCCAGCGCCGCGGACGTGCATACCGGCCTCTTCCCCGCCCGCGGCCCTCCCGGCGGGCGCTCAGGAACAGGCGAGTGCTTGGGAGCAGGCGAGTGTTCAGGAGCATGGGCCGGTACGCGTACGCCGGGGCCGTGCCCCGAGCCTCCTCGCCGGTGGTACGTCCGGGCCGGCAGCAACCCGCCGGCCCGGACGCCGCCACGATCACACGAGGTCGAACCGGTCCAGGTTCATCACCTTGTCCCACGCCGCGACGAAGTCGTGCACGAACTTCTCCTTGGCGTCATCACAGGCGTAGACCTCGGCGACCGCGCGCAGCTCCGAGTTCGAGCCGAAGACCAGGTCGGCACGGGTGCCGGTCCACTTGACCTCGCCGGTGGCGGCATCGCGCCCCTCGAAGGTGGTCGCGCCCTCGGACGTCGCCTTCCACGTCGTGCCCAGGTCGAGCAGGTTGACGAAGAAGTCGTTGGTCAGCGTCCCGGGGGCCGTGGTGAAGACGCCGAGCGACGACTGCTGGTGGTTGGCCTCCAGCACCCGCAGACCGCCGACCAGGACAGTCATCTCGGGGGCGCTGAGGGTCAGCAGATTGGCCTTGTCGAGCAGGAGGTGCTCGGCCGGCAGCCGGTTGGCCTTGCCGACGTAGTTCCGGAAACCGTCGGAGGAGGGCTCCAGCGCGGCGAACGACTCCACGTCCGTCTGCTCCTGCGACGCATCCGCACGCCCCGGGCGGAACGGCACCGTGATCTCGACACCGGCATCCCTGGCGGCCCGCTCGACCGCCGCACCGCCGGCGAGCACGATCAGGTCGGCGAGCGAGATCCGCTTGCCGCCGGTCCGGGCGCCGTTGAAGGACTCCTGGATGCCTTCCAGGGTGCGCAGAACCGTCGCCAGCTGGTCGGGGTCGTTGACCTCCCACCCGCTCTGCGGCTCCAGACGGATCCGGGCACCGTTGGCGCCGCCGCGCTTGTCGCTGCCCCGGAACGACGAGGCCGACGCCCACGCGGTGGACACCAGCTGGGACACCGACAGCTCCGAGGCGAGGATCTGGCCCTTGAGGGCGGCGACGTCCGCGTCGTCGACGAGCGCGTGCGTCACCTCGGGCAGCGGGTCCTGCCACAGCAGCGTCTCGGTCGGCACCTCCGGGCCGAGGTAGCGCACGATCGGGCCCATGTCGCGGTGGGTCAGCTTGAACCACGCCCGCGCGAACGCGTCCGCGAACTCCTCGGGGTTGTCCCGGAAGCGCCGCGAGATCTGCTCGTACGCCGGGTCCAGCCGGAGCGCGAGGTCGGTCGTCAGCATCGTCGGGGCGTGGCTCTTCGAGGCGTCATGGGCGTCGGGGACCGTACCGGCACCGGCACCGTCCTTCGGCCGCCACTGATGGGCGCCGGCGGGGCTCTTGAACAGCTCCCACTCGTACCCGAAGAGGATCTCGAAGAAGCTGTTGTCCCAGGTCGTCGGGGTGTTGGTCCAGATCCCCTCGAGACCGCTGGTGATCGCGTCGCCACCCTTGCCGGTGCCGTAGGCGTTCTTCCAGCCCAGGCCCTGCTCCTCGAGCGAGGCGGCCTCCGGGTCGGGGCCGACGTTGTCCGCCGGGCCCGCCCCGTGGGTCTTGCCGAAGGTGTGGCCACCGGCGACCAGCGCGACCGTCTCCTCGTCGTTCATCGCCATCCGGCGGAACGTCTCCCGGATGTCGCGCGCCGCGGCGAGCGGGTCGGGGGTGCCGTTCGGGCCCTCCGGGTTGACGTAGATCAGACCCATCTGGACCGCGCCGAGCGGGTTCTCCAGCTCCCGGTCACCGGTGTAACGCTGGTCGTCCAGCCAGGTGGTCTCGGGACCCCAGTAGACGTCCTCCTCCGGCTCCCAGACGTCCTCACGGCCGCCGCCGAAACCGAAGGTGGTGAACCCCATGGTCTCCAGCGCCACATTGCCGGCGAGGACCATCAGGTCGGCCCACGACAGGCTCCGGCCGTACTTCTTTTTGACCGGCCACAGCAGACGGCGCGCCTTGTCGAGGTTGGCGTTGTCCGGCCAGCTGTTCAGCGGGGCGAAACGCTGCTGCCCGGCGCCGGCGCCGCCGCGGCCGTCGCTGATCCGGTAGGTGCCCGCGCTGTGCCACGCCATCCGGATGATGAACGGGCCGTAGTGACCGAAGTCGGCCGGCCACCAGTCCTGCGAGGTGGTCAGCACCTCGGCGATGTCCTGCTTGACGGTCGGCAGGTCCAGGCCCTTGAACGCCGCGGCATAGTCGAAGTCCTCGCCCAGCGGATTCGCCACGGCGGGGTTCTTGGCCAGGATCTTGACGTTGAGCTGTTCCGGCCACCACTGGCGGTTGCCGCCGCCCTGGGTCGGATGGAGGGCACGCCCGTGCGCGACCGGGCAGCCACCTGCCCCCTCGGGCTCGGGGTCCGTGACGAGGGCGTCGTGGTTCTCAGACATGGGAATCCTTCCGGACTGGGCGGATCACTGTGCTCAGAAACTGCGGGCGGTCAACAGCCGGGGCACGGCCCCGAGAGATGTCCTCGGCCTCGTCGAACAGGAAGCCGCGGTGGTGGTATGAGTCAGACAGAACTCCAGACCGCCCGCGCAACCGCCGCCGGAGACGGCACCGCACGACCGGCACACGGTGTGAAGGTGGTGATAAAGGCGGTAATAACTGTCGCGGCCACACCCCTGGCCCGACCGGCCGCCCCGCCGACCGGTCCACCACCAGGAGCACGCCTTCGTTCCTGCCGCCGCGAACCCCCAGAGGCTCCGGCACCCGGCGCGGACACCACGCCAGAACCTCTCCGCACGGGACCACGCACGGCACGGAAAACAAGTCCGGCAGGCCCTGCACACGGGGCCTCATAAAAGACCCTACGCGCGGCCGCCACGGAATAGGCCGATGGACGAGAAATACCAGGACACCTGCGGCCGCGCGCCTGAGAGGTGCCCTTCTCCACAGCGGTGACAGCCCTCCCCACCCGGGAGGAATGCCCGCTTACACCATGCCCGCGGTGCTCGCTGGCGTGAAGGCGGCCGGAGCGAACCAGGGACTCCAGCAGCACCCGGTCCCGGAGCAGCACCGGGCCGTCGGCACCCGCCTGCTCGCTGTTGTGCACGTCCGCGACCAGGGCACCGGATGCGGTGGTGAGCGGACCCGTTTCCTGAACCGTCACGGGCTTGTCCCTGCTGTTGACCTGTCCCTTGGCTGCCGCCGGAACCGATCCTACGATGGACGAAGTCCAAGTCAATACAACAGCCAGACCCGTACGGATTCATTCATTCGACGGACGATGCACGGTGAGGTGGTGGGCATGAGTGACCTGCTGGCCCGGCTTCGCGGACGTGGCTGGCGGATGACCGCCCAGCGCCGGGTGGTCGCCGAGGTGCTCGACGGCGAACACATCCACCTCACCGCGGACGAAGTGCTCGCCCGCGCCACCGCACGCCTGCCGGAGATCTCCCGCGCGACCGTCTACAACACCCTCGGCGAACTGGTCTCCCTCGGCGAGGTGACCGAGGTGACCACCGACGGCCGCGCCAAGCGGTACGACCCCAACGCCCACCACCCCCACCACCACCTGATCTGCACCTGCTGCGGCACCATCCGCGACGTCCACCCCAACGGCGACCCCCTGTCCGGCCTTCCCACCTCGCAACGCTTCGGCTTCACCGTGGAGGGGGCGGAACTGATCTACCGCGGGGTGTGTCCGGGGTGTGCTGCTGGGTGAGCCGCCGACGCGCCGTCAGGCTTGGTTGCGGTGTGTCACCGTCGTCGGCCGTGCCGGCGTTATTGCCCGGTCCCGCTCCGGGGTGCTTCGGGGCCACGCTGTTGTTCGTAGGGGCGGGCTTGACCAACCGCCGTGACCGGCGTCGTCCTGGCGGAGGTCCGGGCCACTGCGCCGCGCCGCTGGTAGTTGGTGACGGCCTACGCGGTTTGCAAGGCTCCGCCTGCTGTCCTGCAGAAACACGAGACCCCCGGGGCCATGAAGGCCGGCCGGGGTCTCCGCGTGCCGGTGTGTTCGTCCGGCTTCACCAACATCCGCAGCTCACTGGGCAGCCCACGGCTCCGATTCGACACCGGAGCCGTTGCGATGCCGCCGGCTCCTGCTCGCCGTGAGTCGTTCATGATCCACGCGCTGACAGGAACGGGTCACACCGCCTGCTGCACGTTCACGTGCCGGATTCGGGGGTGTCAGCCCTTCATGGCCGCCCAGAACTCCTCGAACGACATCTGACGGTCGCCGTTGGTGTCGAGCGAGTCGATCAGCTCCTGGGCCTGCGACTCGGTGATCTCCGCACCTTCCAACTCCGCGACGACCTTGCGGTATTCGTCGGCGCTGACCAGGCCGTCCCCGTCGATGTCGTAGCGCTCGAAGACCTTCCGCGCCGCCGTCTCCATGATGTCTGCCATGTGCTCCGCCTTTGTGCGATCGTCGCTGACGAACTCAGCCTATCCGGCAGTGGAAGGCCCCCAGGGACCCGCCGGCTGAACCACTACCGGGCCGACCTCCAGCGGCCGTGCACCCGACTGCCCCGGCGGAACACCGCCATCGCCCGACTCCGCTGGGCGGGAAGAGACCGAAAGGAGCCCCGCCGGGCGGCGGGGCTCCCATGGCGTCAGATCATCAGCAGCAGCCGGGTGTGCGGTACCAGCTTCCGGTTCACGCTGGTGCTCTGCACAAAGATCGTGAAGTCGTCGTTGTGGTCCGGCTTGACGCGAACCTCCATGTCCGGCAGACCGAGCAGCGCTCGGGCCTCCGGCCCCGTGTACACCCGGTCCGTCTTCTTCTCCAGCACCGCAATCTGCTTCTGCGCCTGGACCTTCTCCGACTTACTCAGCTGGTAGAACGCACAACCGGTACGGTACGTGTGCCCGCATTCGATGACCCACTCCCGGATCGCCGCTCCGCGAGCCACCGGAATCAGCTGGTACGCGGAAGGATCCACCGGGGTGAGACCGGCCGCCTTTATGGTCTCCTTGTTGACGGCTTCGGCGCCCGTGGAGAACACCGCCCGCGATCCCCGGATACCCCGGGCACGGCCCACCATGAAGTTCTCGGTGGCCTGTTGGATGACCTGCCCGGCCTCCTCCAGACCCTGCGTGCTCGTGGCGTCCCAGATGGCGATGTTGTCCTTCGGGAAACCGCACTGCATGGCCTCACGCTTGCCCATCTGGTCCGGCACGAGCACAGCCAGCGTCCAGTTGTCCTGCTGCGTTGCGATCATCTCGGCCACGCCCCGCACCAGTTCACGCGGATCCCTGGCAGGCGCATCCACACAGCGATGACTTGCGTTCTCCTGCCCGTCGGTCAGCACGAACGTCAGGAAGCTGTGGTCACCGTAAAGTTGAGCCGTCTGCGCCAGCTCCCGCTGCGACTTCAGCGTGGCCGCCAGCAAAGCCGTCATTCCACCGACCCGGTACAACTGCTTCAGGGACGGCATCCGCAGCACGTCCTTGTCGTAGATGACGCACTCCACCTTGTCGGCGAAGACGTACACCGTCACCCGGGTCTCCTGGTCCAGTTCCTTCGACCGGCGCGCCAGATAGGCAATCTGCTGGTCAGCGACGTCGACGACCTTGCTGCTCAGGTGTGACATGGACGAACTGGCATCCAGCACAAGAGCAACGTGGTTGATGTAGTTCTGACTTCCGGACATGACTGCTCCCCCTCTTTCCGACTTGAGGCTCCTACCTTCGCACCCACCACTGACAATCGACCTTGGACCCCAAGCCGGACACAGACACGAAAACCAGGACCTTCCACGACGAAAGATCCAGACCCGACACCACCACACGCGCCGCATGGGAACCGCGAATCAGCCGGTGCTCCCACAAATCATCCGTCACTCGGTTACGCCCAACGAGGACCCGACTAAACGCCGGAGGCATCGCCTGAGCTGAACAACACCCCCAGATGGTTCATTTTGTAGCGCAATTTCCTTTGCCTGACGCGGACGCACCGTGCGGGGCTACTTCGGTACAGCAGAGGCTTTCTGGGAATTATCCGATTTGCGAAGGATGAATTTTTGTCGCACGTCGGGGTCGCCGACGAGATAGTACAAGTAGAGGCCCTTCGTGTCGCTTGCCGGGCTGGTAATCCAAGTGCGACGCTTCGGCGCTTGGGCGTCCGGCAAGGAGGGTGCATTTTTTGAACCGGTGGGGTCTGCCGAAGATCCACTTGACTGGCTTGCTGGCTCTATTCGGGTGAGCGAGAACCTGAGCAATCGTCCTGACTGCGCGGTCGTCATACCGCCCTTGTAATTCCGCGCTTCGATAATTTTCCACTCGCCGCTTCCTGAGGTTGTGTCCAGCGTATCGGGCTGAGCCTCCTGAGGCTGCAGTCGCTCAGCCTTCAGGCGGCCGTCAGTGGAAAATCGGATCCAGGTTCCACGGGCACCTTTCCATGTTCCCGCTATGTCGCTTGATTTGATCGAGACGGATTTGGGTGCCGGCTGATATCTGGCGTCGACCGTGCAGGAGGTAAGCGAGGTAAGCCACGCGAAAGTGCTCGCGAGGAGGATCCATGCTGGTCTCCGTCGATGACTCACGGCAACGGGCATATTTTCTCCACTGTCGTTAACTGCCTGGGTGCTGCCCTGTGAGGTGTCAGAGCCAAATCGGCAGCACCGAAGCGTGCGGGTTGTTCTCGGATTTCATTTCACGGGAAATCGCATGGCGATCTCTTCCTGCCAGTGGACGGTGATGTCGCTGTCTTTTTGCCCGTTCGGGAAAATTTGCTTTATGTCTGCTGATGCTCCTGTCATTGTCGGGTCCTTCAGGTTCCTTCCGTCGTATCCTTCTTTCGCGATTTTCCTGGTAAGGGATTCGACCCCCATTCGATTTTTCAGGGTAAAGCTAACCGTAGCGGACTTGCTCTTGCGGTTGTATCCTTCGAATTTCGCCGAGAGGTTGTATGAACCCAGGATCGCTTGTGCGGCGCCGGGTCCGGAACTCCCGTCCCCGATTTCACTCATCGCGAAGGCTGCGCCGTCCACCACCGGCATCTCTTTCATCGGTATACCGAACTCTTCCTCGCCGAACTTTGTTTTGTAGTCGAGTCCTGTGATGGATTCATCGAACGAGCATTTATGGCACATCGAAAGAATTTTCTTGATCTTCGATACCCATGGCATGCGGCGCACATCATCGGTGAACTGATCGCCCTCCCAGAAGCTCCAGTTTTGAGGTGCGGCGCCCATGAACCAAAGAGCGACCACTTGTACAGGGCTCGGGTTCTCGGGGTTGAGGGTTATGGGCAGACCGGATCTGTACGCTGCGCTCACTCGTGCCCCCAAGCTGGCGGACCGAAAATACGCGAAGCTGTTGTAGGGGATGTGGCAGTAGGGCTGAATGCAGGCGCCGGGGCCAGGGATGTAGTTCTTCGAGCCCGAGAGGCGCATGCCGCCGTGGCGGTTGTGGACGACGCCGGTGCCGCGTCCTGAGCCGTCGGGGTCGGCGAACAACCGGCCTGTGGGGTCGCTGAAGGTGAGCGGGTTGTTGTTGCTGTAGGTGTAGCCGTTGATCTGCTGGGGGTCGGCCGGGTCCAGGACGGGGTCGACGGAGAGGAAGCGGCCCGTTTCCGGGTCGTATTCGCGGGCGCTGAGGTGGGTCAGGCCGGTGTCGGTGGTGTCGTCGGTGCCGCCGACGAAGCCTTTGGTACCGGGCCAGTTGGTGGGTTTGGTGCCGCGGGGGCCGCCGAAGGGGAGGGCGCGGCGCTGGGTGAGGGACTGGCTGGCGGCGTTGATGGCGAGCTGGCCGGTGCCGTGGTGGTCGGCGAGGGTGACGGTGCAGGTGCCGTCGTCGGCGAGAACGGCCTGATTGCCGCTGCCGAGGGGAAGGTAGCGGGTGGCCTTGGGCTTGTCGGCGCCCTTGTCGAGGGTGAGTTCGGTGTGGTCGCCGAGGGTGAGGGTGGTCCGGTCGCCGGTGCGGGTGATCAGGCGGTTGCCGTCGGCGTCGTAGAGGTAGCTGGTGGTCTTGGTGCCCTTGTCGCCGGCGGGTTCGGTGACCTTGGTGAGATGGCCCTCGACGTCCCAAGTGAGGGTTTGTTTGTCGCCGTGGAGGGTGCGGGTGGTGGTGTTGCCGGTGTCGTCGTAGCCGTAGGCGGAGGTGCTGGTGCCGGTCGGGCCGGCGGTGTCGACGGAGGTGAGGGTGTGGGGCTGAGGTGTGCCGGGCTTGGGGTAGCGGTAGGTGGTCTTGGTGTCCTTGGCCGGATCACCGGTGGGGTCGTGCTGGGTGAGGGTGGAGCGGTTGCCGGCGGGGTCGTAGCCGTAGGACTGCCAGTAGGGGGCCGGGCCGGCGATCAGGTCGCCGGCGGGCCTGTCGGAGCAGGTCTTCTCGTCCTGGGACCAGGCCTCGGCCAGGCGGCGCAGGTGGTCGTAGGCGAAGCACTGGGTGTCGGTGCCGGAGCGGGAGACATCGGAGAGGGAAGTGACATTGCCGGCCGGGTCGTAGCCGTAGGTGGCGGACTGGTCGACTCCGGCGACGTCCTGGCGGTCGACGCGGGAGTTGGCCAGGCGCTGGGTGCCCCACTCGTAGGCGTTGGTGACCTGGGTGGGCTTACCGCTGCCCACGATCTTGTAGGTGAGCGGCTTGCCGGTGAGCGTGTAGGTGGCGTCGGAGCGGATGTCTGCGCCGTAAAGGGCGGTCATCCGCAGAGTGTCGTTCGCGTAGGTGTAGTTCCATCCCTTCCCGACGATGTTCCCCATGCCGGAGAAGCTGCGTGCCTTCGGCAGGCCGTTTCCGTAGTACGAGGTGCCGGCCTGGTAGGTGCCGGCCAGTGCGCCCTCGGACTCGGGGATGACGGTGGCGGTGCTCTGCGGTCGGTAGAGGGTGTCGTACCGGGTGACTTTGGTGGTGTACGGCGTGCCGTCGAGGTAGCGGGTGGATTCGGCGAGCTGTCCCTTTGCGCCGGCGAGGGTGTCGTAGACCCACATGGCACGCAGAGGTCCGCCCGGTGTCTTGTCGTGCAGTTCGGTCTTGCGGCCGAGGCCGTCGTAGACGGTGGCCAGGACGGCGCCGTTGGCGTCCTCGCTGGAGATCTGCTGGTTGCGGTCGTTGAAGACAGCCTTGGTGATGCCCTTGTCGGGGTCTTTGGACCAGGTCTGGTTGCCGAGTTGGTCGTACTGGTAGGCCCAGGTGTTGCCTGCCGGGTCGGTGACGCTTTCGAGTTTGCCTGCCGGGGTGTAGGAGTAGCGGGTGGCCTCGGCAGGTGCGTCGGCGGTGCGGGCGTGATGCTGCAGGAGCTGGGTGGTCTGGCCGCGGGCGTCGGTGACCGTGGTGGTGGCGGTGCCGCCTTCGGGCGGGACGACGGTGGTGCGGTCGCCGCCGTGGAGTGTCTTGGTGACCGCCAGGACCTTGCCGCCCTCGCCGTTTCCGGCGACATCCCGGCTCTCGATTTCCCGGCCCAGCCCGTCGTAGGTCTTCCAGGTCTGGGTCTCGACGCTCAGGGCGTCGGCGGGCTTGAAGAGCTCGCGTTCCGGCTCCTTCTGCGCGTAGTACGGGGCGAAGGTTTTTGCCACCTGCCCGCGCTCGTCGTAGAACGTATCGCTGATCAGCCGCCCGCCGTCCGGGCCGGGAGCCTGAGTTTGGCGGGTGCGCAGGTAGCCGTCGTACAGGGTGTAGGAAACCGTCTGCGACTGAGCGCTGGGGTTGAGGGTGTACTGGGCAACAGCAGCCGGTTTGCCCTCCTCGACCTGGTAGGCGAACTGGTAGGTGGGCATGGAGCCGCCGCGGTCGGGCAGCCACACCTTCACGGAGCGGCCCAGCGCGTCGTACTTGAGCGTGGTGCGCTTGTTGTTGGTGTCGATGGTGGCGACGGGCCGGCCGCGCAGCGGGTCGAGTTCGGTCGTGGTGGTCTGAGCGGTCGTACGGTCCTTGGAGTCGGCGGGCGGTGTGGTGAGGACGGTCTTGGTGGGGATACCGGTGGTGGGGGAGTAGGCCGTGGTGGTGGTGTGCCCGTCGGTCCGGGCCCTGCGGGTGGGGGCACTGTCACCGATGGCGGTCACGTCGGCCGTCAGGTCCGTGACCTTGAGCGGCCGGCCGTAGCCGTCGTAGGTGGTGCCGGTCTCGAGGTAGGTGGCAGTCGTGCCATCGTGCTTCTTGAGCTTGGCGACGGCGGTGGTGTCACCCTTGGTGGGCGCGGCGCCGTAGTTGCCGCCGTCGTAGGCGGTGCGGACGTCGGAGAGGACGTCCTTGGACCGGTCCGGGCTGCTGCCGCATTCGGTGGCGACGGTCTCGACCCGTGCGGGCAGGGTGAGGATGTTCTTGTCGGTGTTGGTGGCGTAGGTGGTGCGGGTGCACCGGTCGTCGTCGGTGAGGGCGTCGTCGCCGCGGTCACTGACCTCTTTGACGCGCCCGGCAACGGTGTCGAAAGTGGAAGTGGTGGTGGTCGTGCGCCACTTCGAGCCGGCGCCGTCGTCGAGGGAGGTCCATGCCCGGGTACTGGCCGTGCCGGAGAAGTTGGCGGTGACCGTTCCCCAGTCGCGGGTCTTCTTGGCCGTCTGGTGGTGCCAGGGCCGGCTGACGGTCTTGGCCAGGACTTTCCCGTCCGGCCGAGAGAAGGTAGCCGTCTTGTAGGCGAATCCGGCAGCGGAGGCGTCGTCGGTGAGGGGATCGCCCTCCCCGGTGCTCAGCGAGACGCTGACGTCCTTGCTGCCGCCGCTCGCGCTCTTGCGGTCGCCGTCCATGCCGCGCAGGAAGAAGCTGTCCTCCTGCGTCTTCATGGCGTCGGCGGTCTTGCCCTGGCCGCCGGTCTGGACGCGGACGTGGCCGTAGCCGCGCCACTGCGACCAGGTCTTGAACTTCTCCCTGGTCAGGCCGTCGTCATCGTCGTAGTGCCAGGCCGCGTCATCGAGGTAGCTGTACCGGGTGACCTGGTCGGGGGCGCCGCCGGTGCGGTCGGTGGTGGTGACGGAGGTGACGACGTACTTGTTGAACCACGACTTGTCCATGTCGTCGCTGGAGCTGCCGCCGATGAACTGCGGGAAGCAGCGCGACGTGTTGGACTCCGGAGTGGGCAGGCTGTCGAACGAGCAGGCGGGGCCGGAGTAGTTGACGTCGGTCTGGCCGCCGTACTCGTCGTCGATGGTCGACAGACGGTCCTTGACGTAGGGGGCGTAGCCGTCGCCGGTCTTGTCGAGCCGGTTGGCCAGCTGGGTGTAGGCGAAGGTGGTCTTCGGCAAGGAGAGGGGCGCGGTGTCGGTGTGACCGGTGTGCTGGATGGAATCCAGCTCCAGCTGGTAGTCGACATCGGCCCTGCCCCAACGGTGGTTCAGCGACCAGGAGTCGACGGGAGTGAGGGCGTTGTCCTTGAGGACCTCCGTGGTGACGCCCGTCAGCCGCTTACGCGTCCAGAAGGTGGGGGAGAGGCGGCCCTGGTCACAGGTGCTGCCGGCCTTGCAGTTCAGGTCCCACGGGGTGTCGTACCAGTAGAAGCTCTTGGCATCGATGGTGTCCGTCGCGCAGGTGACCCCGGTCTGCGGAAGGCATCGCTCGGTACTGCTGAACGAGACCTGGGCCAGCGGCTTGCCCGCGTACAGGTCGCCGGACGACCGGCCGTACTCGATGCGCTTGAGGGAGCCGCCGCGGACGTAGGGGGTGTCGTCGTCCTTGTTCAGGTCACGCCCGTAGGAGTTGGTCTCCTTGTCGTAGTAGTACGCGATGGCGTCGCCGTGCGGGTCGACGACGTAGTCAAGGTTCCAGCGCCAGCCTTGCTGGCACCAGGAGTCCTTGAAGGCGCCCTTGTGGCAGTCCTCGCCGCTGTCGTTGCCGAAAACCGGCACGGTCCAGGCTGAGTTCGTGGCGTCCTTGCCGGCGGCCCAGCCGGGCAGCTCGTGGTAGCCGAAGTAGAAGCGGGTACCGGACGGTTCGGTCAGCTCCCAGTACTCGTTGTCGTTGTCACCGTTGTCCCGTGCCGACGAGGTCAGCCGCTTGATCCTGGTGCCGTCGTCGTTCTGGAGCTTCCACTCGTCCTTGCCGGCCGGGACCAGCTCGCCCGCCTTGCCGTTGAAGGAGATGAAGGCGTTGTCATACGACCAGCACAGGTCGCCCGGCCTGTTACCGTCGGCGTGCTTCTCCCCGTCCTCGGAGCAGGGCTTGTAGCGGCGCTCGATGTAGCCGGGCCACAGCTCGAAGCCGTCACCGGCCCAGGAGCCCTGGTTGTTGCTGTTGCCGGTGCGGCCGTCGACCGAGCCGGAGGAGTACGACAGACCCACGCTCGGCTTCAGACCGCCGGGGACCTCGGGCACGGGCATGTCGTAGGACCAGGTGAAGTCACCGGTGTTGAGGTTGGTGTTCCACGTGGCGGAGGGGGACAGGCTGGTGGCCCTGTAGTCGCCCTTGACGCTTTTGTCGTCACCGACCGCCGCGAGCACGGTGGGTCCGTTCGCACGCAACGATACCGAGGACGCGGTCAGGGTGTGCTTTTCGGTGTTGTTGCGGGTGGCGAGCGGCCGGTCGGTGCGGCAACCGTCCTTCTCCGGGGTGGTCGCCGCACACGCGGGGAGTTCGACCAGACGCAGTCGGGAAGCGTAGCCACCGCCGTAGGTCCCGGCGAAGGCCGCGTAGTCGACGGTCACCCGCACGGGCGCCGGGGACACCGCGCCCGTCGTCGCGGCGGGCTTCGGCCGGAGAGTGAACAGCATGCCGTCGACGCCGGCCCGGCGGGTCTGCTTCCGGCCGAGGACCCGAGCGGTCACCGCGCCGGGCGTCGCGGAGCGCCCCGCAGCGGACGACGCCTTGGCACCCCGGGCGGGCGCCAGGGTGAGGGGCAGGTCCCCGCCCGCACCAGATGCCGACGAATCCGCGCTTCTTTCGTCGGGACGGAGGGTTGCGGAACCGGCCTTGGGCCAATCGCTCCTGGGGTGTGCTCGGGGGATGCGTGGTCCCTTGGCCGGCTTCCGCGGTTTGACCCGCATGCCATCGACCCCCGGAACGGGTTTTCCGGCGTCGGGGCGGCTCGTTGCTCCAGGTGCCGCTACCGCTTGAGCCACCGGGAGAGCCTGTAACAGGGATCCGGTCAGCACCACAGAGACGCACATGGCGACTCTGCGCCGGAACCAGGTACGTCTGATGAGACCACGCATGCCGTTCACTTCTGTCCCCACCCCTTGTTGCTCACCGATCGGAGCCGTCGGCACCGTGGTGTTTCACTCCGGAAAAATGCGTTGATGGATCGCGGTCTGTGCCCGGCAGCCGCTCACCCCGCGCCGGGCACGTTCGGTACCTCGGTGGGCAGCTCGTACCACTCACCGGCCAGGCGGCCGATCTGTTCATCGGTGAGGGCGCCCTGGAAGGCCCAGACGTCGTCGATCGAGCCAGGCCAGTAGTCCCGGAAGGCGCCGCGCCCCTTCGCCCGGCCGATCTGCAGAGACTTCAGGGCCTCGATGGAGAGCACGCCTTCGGCCCACGGCACCACCTCGGTGCACTGCGTATCGTCGGCCTTGCCGTCGCCGTCAGCGTCCAGGCAGGCCGCCTCCCCGAGTTCACCGTTGACGTAGATACGCAGGAGCTTGGCGAAACCGTCGTACACGATCGCGATGTGGTTCCAGTCCGCCACGCTGCTCATGGGGCGCGCGCTGCCTGCCCAGTCGTAGTCGGTATCGCTCGTGTCCGTCCGGGCGGTGACCGCCTGCCACACTCCGTCACCTGTCTTCGCAGGGTTCGGTACGAACCCCATGGCAAAGCTGCTGGCATTCGTTGCCTCAGCGCTTACCAGCGACGCCGGGCGGGTGGGTGCCGATGCCGCCTGTGCCCACGCGGTCACGGTGAAACTCTCAGTCGTGTCGAGGGGGATCGCGCTGAAGGCATGGTTTTGGGCACCGTCCAGCACCAGCCCTCCGGCTCCCAGGAACCCTGCGCCGCTGACCTGTTTCGCCCCACCGCTCAGCACCATGGCCGGCCCGCGGGGTACGGAATTGGCTCCGGGACCGGCCGACTGGTCGAACTGCCACCGGCCGGTCAGGACCGGTCGACGCTGCACGAGCTGGTGGATCTCCCCCTCGGAGACCGGCCGGTCGAAGATCCGGACATCGTCGACCTGCCCGGCGAGCTGGTCGGTGTAGGCACCGCGGTACAGGGCCCGGCCGATCTGCAGGGCACCGTCGCCGTACCAGGCCTGCGGCGCCGTGGCGCTGCCCTGGAGGATGCCGTTGACGTACAGGCTCACGGTGTTGTCGACCGTGTCGTGCACCGCCGCCAGATGAGCCCACTTCCCGATGCCGGCCTTCTGCTTGGAGGCGATGCGCTGCTGGGTGAGGTTGCCGTCGGCGGCGTCCTTGGTGGCCAGACGGGCACTCCACACGCCGCCGGACGCCTCGTACGACAGGTAGAACGCGCTGAGGAAACGGCCGTCCTGCGCGACGACGGTCTGGTTGCGGGTGGCGTCGGTGACCCGGGCCCAGGCGGTGACCGCATAGGACCGTTCGGTGCTGAAGTGCGGCGCGTCCACCGAGGCGTAGTCGTCCTTGCCGTCCAGGGACAGGGCGTTGCCCGCCACCCCTGCCTTTCCGGGTTCGGTGCCGCCGTGGAGGACGGCCGGCAGGACCTCGCCGTGCGCGGTGACCTGCTGCGCCGCGGCCGGCTCGTCGAGCGGGAAGACCGCGCGGGCCGGCCGTCCCGGCCCGCGGATCCGCTCCTTGTTGTACAGCCGGGTGACCTCTGCGGCGGCGACCGGCTTGTCGAAGATCTGCACCTCGTCCAGGGCGCCGGGGAAGAAGGCCCCAGGCTTCCCGTCGTACGATCCGGCGCCCAGTTGGAGGCCGCGCCGGGCGTTCCAGGCGTCGGCGTAGGGCGTCTGGCCGGCGAGCTTGCCGTTGACGTACAGCTGCAGCACCTTGGCGGTGCTGTCGTAGACGCCCACCAAATGGGTCCATTCGTTGGCGGTGACTCCGCCGGGCTGGGGTGCCATCGCGCGGGCGATGCCGGCGTCGGGCCTGTCGGAGGTGTACTGGTTGAACACCCACCGCTTGAGCTCGGCGGAGTAGTACAGCTCGAAGCCCGGCCGGTTGTTGCCCGGCTGGGTGGCCACGATCGCCGGGTGGTCGGGGATCTCCCGTGGGCGCACCCAGGCGGAGACGGAGAAGCCGCGGGAGGTGTCGACGACGGGTATGTCGGTCGCCGCGTAGCCGTCGGTGCCGTTGAGGGACAGCGCGCTGCCGGCCACCCCGTCCGCACCCGGCGTGGCGCCGCCGTGCAGGTCGGCGATCCGTGCCGGGGTCGAGCCCTTCGCCTCGGTGATGTCGGCCGACTCGTCGAACTGCCAGGTGGCCCGCTCGGGCTGACCGGCCTTCACACGGAACCGGTAGGTGCGGATCTCACTGCTGTTTCCGGCCGTGTCGAAAGCCTGGACGGTCACGAAGTTCAGCCCGGGTTTCTCCGGTTGGACCGGGATGTTCCGCGCCGCACCAGCACTGGTCGTCACCGTGTTCTTGTCGGACGGGTCGCCGTTGATGCCGTACCTGTAGCGGTTCACGTCACGGTGGGTGTCGGCGACAGTGAAGGTGCCGTACTGGCCCACCCCGTCGTACCAGGGATCGTCCGGGTTCTCGGGGTTGGAGGAGGGGTACTCCCCTGAAGTGACCGAGGGGGCCGCGGGCCATTCGTGGTCGAGGACGAAGTAGCAGGCCTCAGCGGAACCGGTGAACGACCAGGGGGAGTACTGGGCGCCGTCGTAGGTCCGCACCGCCCAGCTCACCGTCTTGTTCTCCGGGATCGAGGTGGGCAGGCTGACGACGAAGTCCCGGCCGGACTCCTTCGCCGTGGTCAGTCCCGGCTTCCACCGTGCGGTGGTGCCCTTTCCGTCTCCCGCGTCCCAGCTGGCCTGGAACTGGACCTGAACCCTGTCGTGATCCGGGTCGGTGATGTGGGTGGCGTGGATCTTGCCCCGGGTGCGGATCCGAGCCGGTGCACTCGACTTCTTGCAGGTGCCGCCGTACTCCATCGTCAGCTGCGACGGTTTGACCTGCGGCGGCGGCCGGTTGTACGTCACCCGCAGATACGCCTTGTCCGAGAACCGCTTCCAGGCCACGCCGTCGATCTCGCTGGCGGCCTTCAACCCGAACGTCAGCGTCGGCCACTTGTTGTCCACCGCCTCCTGCACGGCCGACCTGACACCGAACTCGGCGTCCTTGGCCGAGCAGCCCTCGTAGCCGTAGGCGAAGCTGCCCGAGGCCAGCTGCTTCTGCCAGAACCCCGACTCGTTCTGGGAGTTCCAGGTCGTTGAGGGCGAGATCGGTCTGGTCCGCCACAGTTCCACCTCTTTTTCCTTGCAGGAGGCGGACCAGGTATTGCGGACCACGAAATCTGCCGACAGCACCGACTTCCCGGCGAACGCCGAGGTCGGAATCTGGTAGAAGAGCCGCTTGGTGTCCTCGGGCTGACAGTGGTTCCAGTCGCAGTACCCCATCCCCGCGTCATGGTCGCCGTTGAACTTCCACTGCGGGGAGGACGCCCAGTACTTCGACGCCATCGTCCAGGACGTCGCCCGCGGTGTGGACCACTGCGGGTCGATGAAGACCGGGTAGACGGTGTTCTTGCCCTTCAGGACGTCGGCGTCGGGCTTGAGGACGACCTGGTCCTGGCCGGCTGGGACGTCCACCCCCACGGGCGCGAGCTTGCCCGACTCACCGGCCGACGGTTCATCGCCTTGGGCGCCATCCGAGGCCCCGGCGCCACGGGGTGTCCTACCGGCAGCCTTCCGGAACGTGAGTCCCTTCTGGGAAGCGTCGGAACCGGGGCCCGTGCTGGAATCCCACATCAGCGGCGTCGGCGCCTCGAACACCGGCGAGCCGGCACCTTGGTCAACCGCATTCAGACCGCCGGCAGCGGTCTCCTTGACGTCCACGCCGTCCGCCGCCAGCTTCAGCCGAAGCTGTCCCAGATCCGAACTGTGCGCGGCCTGGGCCGACTTGACGATCAGCAGCTGGGTGAAACCATCTGCCTGCGCTCCCATCCGCAGGTCCACACCGGGCAGTACGTCGCGATACGTGGCCTCCGCGCCGTCCAGCGCCGGGGCGGGCAGCGTCCCCGGCCAGGACAGTGCCAGTTCGCGCCCTGCCTTACTCATCGTCACCAGCGGCTTGTCACCGCCGCCCGAGAATGCCAGGCCGACGGCTGCGGCCTTTGGCGCCACCGTTCCATTGCTCTGCACGGTCAGGTCGGTGTCGATGTCCGTCCACTTGCCAGAGGCCCGCGTGCGAATCGGCCGCAGGTACTGCCGAGCCTGGAGCTTGCCCTCAGGGGTGGCTACGACATCGGCCGACTCGCTGCGCAGGGAGGCGACTTCGATCCGGTGCCCCGTGCGCTTGGCCTGCTCCAGGGCGGCGTCCTCAGTGGCGGCCTGTCCGTCCGATTCCTGCAGCTTGGCGGTGGCCGCGGCGCCTTCCGACGGACGAGGCGCGGCCCAGGCGGACGAGCCAAGGACCGCGGGCAGCAGGCCTGCCGCCAGCAGACCGCTCATCCCCGCCGATAACACCCGATGAACGCGTCTTCGACGCACCGAGACAGGCATCCCCGTCATCCCCCGCCCGAAAAATGAAGATTTCATGAAGAAGTTGTGGACGGGAACGTATAGGCAAGAGTGTTTGCCTGGATACCTTCGCGAATCGGCACTTATGGATTGGAACCGACATTCCGGCTTGCAGAGCTAAGTGATGCTTGCCACTATGCTGTGGGGTTGTACGGTTTCAAGCCGCAATCGGAGTGAGAACGCGCCAGCGGGCGTACAGCGGGCGGTTCAATCCCGCGGGACGGCCGTTGCCTTCGAGGGCTGGGCCCTATCCGGTCGTCGATGCTCAGTCAGGGGTGCACGCAGCTGGCTGAGTTGTCCTGGCACCAGCCGCCGGGTGGGTGGTCCATCTCGTAGAAGCCCTGGACCAGCCCGATGAGGACCGCGATGGAGAACACCAGGCAGGTGCCCAGCCCCACCCAGAGGGCGGTCTTCTTGACCCGGCGGTCGAGGGGCCTGGAAGCGGGCCTCAGCGGCTTGTGCGAGGACGTCCTCGGAACATGTGGGTCGCGAGGGCGCCCACCGGTGTGGCGGCCGACGTAGCGGGGGCTCATACCGTGGTCCGTATCTGGCCCGAGCTGCCTTTTACATCGAAGTCGCGAGCCAGACCTGTTGAGTTGAGGCGTGCGAGGCCGGCTTGCTCCAGCTCCATCTTGAAAGGGCCTCCGAAGGCTGTCTGGGCACGGCGGTGGTCTTCGTGTCCCACCGTAATGCCCGGCTGACCGTTCACGGCGGGAGGCGAAGCGGGATTGCACGACCGCACCAGCTGTTGGCACACAGGACCCCACACCGCACGTCGGCGACAGACGAAGCGCGTGTGTGCCGGCTGCGCACAAGCCGAAAGCTCGGACCGGCCCGAACGGGGCCGATTCCGGGGATGCCCGCCTCCACCGTGCACCGCGTCCTGACCCGCCACGGCCTGGGCCTGGCGTTCATCGACCGGCCCACCGGGCAGGTCCTCCACTGCCACGCGGCGGCCGTTGTCCGCCTCGCTGGACGCGGCCACGCCCACCCTGCGCCCGCGGCGCAACACCAGCGCCTGCTCAACGGCCGGGCCGAGCGATACGCTCACGGTCAGAAGGCGAGAAACCGCACGATCAGCGCTGTCACCGAGCCTACTGCGAGCACAGCGCCCCCCACGGTGAGCGCCCCGTAGGGGATGTCCGGCGCCCAGCCTTCGATGGTGAACTCGTCCGGAGCTTCCGGAGCGTATCGAACCGTCACAGGCGCCCCCACGCCGAAGGCGGCATCGTTGCCACACGAGTGTTCGTACTCGTACGTGCGCCCGTCCTCCGTTGTCCAGGCCACGACCGGGTAGTAGAACGTGCGCTTGGCGCCGTCGCTCCTGCGCTGCCTGGCAGCGTTGCGGACGATCCAGCCGTCGGCGGTGACGCCCGTCCGACGCAGCCTTCTGGTACGGCGGAGCCCGTCCACGCCGAAACGGACAAGGAACACACCGAGGAATGGGGCCAGGGCGATGAGGAGCCAGTTGCTGTCCATGTATTACGCGACGCCTGATCTGGGAGTCCGGTTGCGCTGGAAGGCAGTAACAACCCTTGGGATGGCGCCCCTTGACGACCAGACGTGATGAGGCGCTCGAACTCGTCCCTGGGGGCGGCTACCCGAGCCAGGCGAGGTTCACAACTGTCAGGCGGTGCAGAGGCCGGTTCACCCAGTAGGAGGAGAAGCGGACCGCGTACGGCTGTGCGGTCACCGGCGCCTTCCCCGCAGCTCCGCGACCTCGATGAACTCGCTGGCGTCATAGCCGGAGGGGACGAACGCCTCGACCGCCGGGGCGTTGGCCAGGCGGCCCTGCCAGTCCTGGACGACCTCGTACAGCCCGGCCGGGGAGAACGTCCGGCGGGATCTTCCAGCGCGGCCGTCCACTCCCGCTCGAAGGCCGGCACCCACTGCGCTGCGCGGCGGTCGGCGCGCAGCTGGGCGAGCAATTCGGCCGGCGCGCCGGGGGCGGGCGGTTCCCGGCCCAGCCAGGGCCCGCCGCGATTTCGAGAACCGCGTCAACGCCCTCATGAAGGTGCCGTCGCCAGCACGTGCACAAAACCTCCACACAGCCAGGCCCGGGGCGGCCACCTGGCTCGAAGAACCGCCGCTCGGCCACCCGTCACGACGTGAGCCGAGTGCTCGCCACAGGAGGCGCACAGCCGACCAGCCCACCACAAAACAGACGCAAAACCCTGACGCAAGTCCAAGTAGATCAGTTCACCAGCGAGGCCCGAGTGCGGTCGATGGCCCGCAAGACCTCGGTGCGGTTCTTCGCCTGCTTCATCCATCCCGGCAGCCGGGCAATGAACGTCATCTTCTTTCCCGACTCGTACCAGGGAGCCCGTTCGCGCAAGGGTGCCTGTACGAACTGCCTGATGATTTCCAGGTGCTCCGGGTTGTAGGCCCAGATGCAGCCGTGCCGCGTCTCGGTCTGCAACCACAGCGGCACCTGGAAATAAGGGTCAGTGATCGGACCAGGCCCCCGGGAGAACGTCAGCACCAAACCCGACTCATCTCTCCGCGACTGCCGGGACAGGCCGCAGCTGCGGCAGAGGAGACTCCGCTTGTCGAACATCGACGGCCGGCCACTGCCGACGGCGCGGGGAGCCGGGACCACATGGGCCACCTTGACGCACTCGGACACTGCACGAGGACCGCATCGATGAACGATTCCTTCGAGTGCTGAGGGTCCCGAAACCGAGATGACGAGGACGACACATGCATCACTCCAGTATGCGATCCACCACCTGTCCGCCGTCGACGAGGTGCTGATTGATGCGCCGAGAGGCCCACCTCCGGTATCGGAACACACTGGGCGGACAAGGGCGGTGGGCACGGCGCCCGGCCGCTGCGCTGACCCTGGCCGCGGACCAGGCCCGCCCTGCACCGGCGAAGAGGCCGCTCGGTTCGCGCCGTCCAGCGCCGGCTGCACACGACGCTCCCGCAATACCGCGACGACCTCGTCGCGATCGTCAGGCTGGCCTGCCGCTCATGCCCGCGACAGCCCCGCCAACTCCACAGGCCCGCCCCCGCGGCCACGCTGCCCCTGCCCGCCTATGAACCTGGTCAGAGATGCGGTGGCAGTACACGGCGATTCCGTAAGGGACGATCAGTTCAAGCTCATCTCGTCGTAGTCTGCACATTGAGATAGCGGAGCCTGCTGTGGCCGCAGCTCATGCCGAACTTCCACTGGCCACGCCCCACCCACCTGCCGTAGTGCTCCGTTCCGTCAGCGCAGACAGCCTTTGCTCGAGCGTGGCCGTACGGGACACGGCATGACATGGTCCAACTGGTACGCGTGTGCTTGTAATTCCAGCAGGTGACCTGGCCGAAGTGGTAGACGTCGCCTGCAGCCGCCGGGGTGGCCGAGATGAGCCCTGCCGACGCCGTACTGAGAATCACTGCCCCAAGCGACAATGCGAACTTGCGCTTCATCGTGTCCCCCTGACTGCCGGAGCCCGTCGGTTTGCGGGCTCGATCTGTGCCTCTGACACTCACTGTTACCTCGGGCTCTGGCGCGTGGTACAGCCGTCCCACCGGCATCCGTGGAGGCCTGTGCTGCCTCCACGCTCGAAGTGTCTGGCCTCTGATGAACGTTGTACTGAAATCAGCACCACTCAGACAACCAGGCATTTTCGGACAGCGCTGGGGGTCGCTAGCTACCAGGTCGAGGACTATGCAATCAGCTGTACCGACAACGACACCGTGCGGCCCTGTTGCTTGCGGATACCTGCCCAGACGCCATCGGCGGCCTGATGGGGCAGGGGTGCATCGGCAGGGTTCAACTCGCCATAAAGAGCCAACCGTGACGACACACCTTCCGCGATCGCGGACCGCACGATGATGTTCGGAGCCTAGAACGAGCGAAATTGCCGAGTTCAGGCAGGTAGGACGCCAGTCAAGACGACCTCTAGGGGCAATACCGGTGACTTTGGCCGGGTCGCTGGGTGTGGTGTGCCAAGGCCTGGACAGGTGAAGTCGTCGTTGGGTGAGCGGTAGTCGGACCGTATCGCTCTGGATGTTCTGACGCGGGCGTTCCCGCCTGAGCCGGGGGACGAGGTGATCGTTGAGTGCGAGCGTGTGGAACAGCGGTCGCGGCTGCGGACAGGCCCAAGTGGTGGTGTATTACGTGCTTGCCATGAGCCTGTTCGCCGGGCAGGGCTATGAGGAGGTCGCCAGGCTGCTGACGCAGGAGCTGGAGCGAGTGCGGCAGGGGGGTTGTCCGTAGGCCCTCGGCCCACTGAATCGGCCATCGCACCCGGGCCGGCTGCGCCCCTCGGCGTCGTGGGAAGGGGCAAGTGCCGCCGACATCGCCGCCGTGCCCACCGGCAGCCCGCGATCACGGTCAGAAGGCGACTAACCGCACGATCAGCGCGGTCACCGTGCCCACTGTGAGCACAGCCCCCACTGCGGTGAAGGCCAGGGAGGGCGCTTTCGATTCCCAGCCTTCGATTGTGAACCGGTCGGGGGCTTCCGGATCGTATCGAACCATCACGTGCGCACCCAGGCCGAAGCCGTGCTTGACGACTCCGCGGCCGAACATGGATTCGTACTCGCATGTGCGCCCGTCCTGCGCCGTCCAGGCCACGACCGGGTGGTAGCCCTTGGACTTGACTCCGTCGCTGTCCTTGTACCACCGGACAACGTGCCGGACGATCCGGGCGTTGGCGATGACACCTGTCCGACGCAGCTTGCTGGCACGGTGGAGCAGGTACACACCGGCACTGAGGAAGGCCGTGCCCATCAACATCAGCGCGATGAGAGCCATGAGCCATTCAGATTCCATGTATTGCACAACGCCCGAGCTGGGATGTCGGTTGCAGGTGAGCGCAGTGGCAATCCTCGGCGTGAACACCCCTTGACGACCAGACGAGATGAGACTGCCGGCGTCGGCCCCGCGGAGGCGGGCGTGCGTTCCCGTGCCGGTTGGTCAGTTGATGCCGTGGAGGAGCGCCTCCCGTCCGTACGCACAGGAGGCGTTCTCGGTGCTGCCCTGCGGGGGCACGGCGCTCAGGTCGTCGGGCAGTCATCTCGACCGCGTGTGACGGCGGCATCCGGCCACCGCTTGCGGGCGGCCTGACGTGTGAGCCCGCCGGCCGCCTCGCCCAACTCCGTGTAGCCCGCTCCGGCGCGGCCCGCCCGCTTGACGATCTCAACTGGCGCGGCGGCTCCGGGCGCCCGGGGTGAGATCACGGTGAAGCTGGGCACCCAGCGCAAGAACGACGACATCACCGCCTGGCCCCTATGGGTCGGCTGCAAGAAGACGATGTAACGGCTGTCCCGCGATGATCAACTAAGTGCTCGGCTCCGGAAGTCCTTCGGGGGTTGACGCCGTAGCCGATGGTGTGCATTGGTGATTCGCCCGTGCGGTTACAGTCTCACTATGACTGGTGGGGAGCAGGGGCAGGAGCTGGCGACGTCGCAGGGCGCGGTGGCGCCTCGGGCAGGAGACGCCGACCGGGAGTCGGTGATTGAGAGGCTGCGGGTTGCGGCGGGGGAAGGCCGTATCGAGCTTGCCGAGTTGGAGGAGAGACTCGATCGGGCCTACAGCGCGAAGACGTACGCCGAACTCGACGTCCTGGTGGCCGACCTGCCGCAGGAGCGGCCTTTCGGATTGCCTGCCGGCACTGATACGGAAACGCTTGTTCTCAAGACCCGCCTGGGCAATATCAAGCAGGGCGGCCGGTGGACAGTTCCCCGGAGAATCATCGCCGAGTGCAAGATGTTGAGCATCGTGATCGACTTCACCGAGGCTGCCTGTGCGCACCGTGATGTCACCGTGGAGGCGAGTTGCGGCACGGGCGGCATCCAGCTGATCGTCCCGCAGGGCTGGGCAGTGCAGATCGATGCATCAAGCACCAATACCGCTCACATCAGCAACAAGGCCACCGCAACGGCGGACCCGGCCTCCCCCACGCTCACAGTCGTCGGGCATCCGCGAGCTGGCCACATCAAGATCAAACAACTCCGCCGGAGGCGCTAACCTGCGCTCGCGTGCCCAGGTCCTCAAAGTCAACGCGAGGGAGCGGGCGGAGCACACGAGCGGCTCAGTCGTCCGCGGCGTGCTCAGCTTCTGTGCGAGGGGGTTCTGGCCGGCTTCGGGACAGTGAGCATGGGGGCATCCTGCCGGGCCGTGGCGTCAGGTGGTACGGCAGGCTCTGGCCGGTACGATCCGCTTCTGCTGATTGGCCTGCTTGCCTTGCCCGTTGCCGCCGCCTGCCCGCTATCGCTGACCGCCTCGCACAGGCGCCTACTGAAGAAGTTGGCCTACGGCCACAAGACTCCCCATCAGGCCCGGGTCCGCGCGCATGTCGTGCTTCATGCGGCACGGGGGCATTCCAATGCGCGTATCGCCCGCGAGACCGGCCTGTATGTGGACCCGGCGCGGACCTGGCGGGGCCGGTTCGCCGAAGCGGGCATGCCCGGGCTGGCCGACCGTCGGCGTCCCGGTCGTCCGCCCTCGTTCACCGCGCTGCAGGTCGCCCAAGTCGAGGCGTTAGCATGGCAGTTGCCCGCCGAGACCGGCACTCCGCTGTCGTGCCGGTCATGCCCGGAGCTGGCCCGGGAAGCCGCCGAGCGTGGCATCGCCACCTTCGTGTCGGCTTCCACCGTGCGCCGCTGGCCGGCCCAGGACGTGCTCAAGCCCTGGCAACACCGCTCCTGGATCTTCCTCACCGACCCCGGCTTCCGCGCGAAGGCCGAATGCGTCCTTGACCTGTACGTCCGCACCTTCGACGGTGTCGCGCTGGGAGTGGACGAGTACGTCCTCAGCGCGGACGAGAAGACCTCCATTCAGGCTCGCTGCCGCTGCCACCCCACCCTGCCACCAGGTCGGGCACGCGCCATCGGCTAGGAACGCCACCGCCTTACCATGGCAACGGCTGTCCCGGCCCCCGACAGCCCCAACCCGACCCCACCAAAGATCAACGGCAGCAGCCACAGCGAGGCGAACCCGTTGACTTGAGCATCCTCGGGGGAATCGGCGCGGTACAGCACCTCGACCAGGTCACCCTTCTGGTACGAGGGCGGATTGGAACCCGCCGAGCTCCGAAACTTCCTCGGCATGCCGTCCGCCGATGTGAACTCGACCACCGGGTACGCCACGGGCGTGTCGTGCTCCAGCGTTTTGCCGGATGCGCCGTGGTCGTCGTCGCGCCACTCCAGCGCCACCACTGAGCCCCGGGCCCGCTTGGCATCCGACAGGAATGAGGCGGTCACCCCGGTCAGGACCAACCCGATGGCCAGGAACATCGCCCCGAGCGCGATCATTCCGAACATGATCCACCGACGGGCAGTCCGCCCACGCACCTGAACCTCAAACTCCATGACATTCCCCTCAGTCGTCCGAATCGAAGACAGCGTCCTCGCGCTGGATCACCAAAAGCTGGTCGAGTGGCAGGGCGGCGGGCTGGGACTAGCCGTCCAGCGCGAGAGACGGCCGGTTCGAACCCTCAGACGGAGCAGAAAGCCGCCCGCTCGTCGGCGCTCGCCACATGGGTCGGTCGCCGACCAAAGCGGTGACGGGCGCTATTGGTCGGGTCGCTGAAGGCGCCTGATGTCCTGGTGGTTCAGGATGCGGCGGGCGGCTGCCGGCCAGCGGTCCTTGCGGATTTTCGTCTCGTGCAGGCGGGCGGTGTTCTGCTGGATCAGGCGGTGTTGGATGCGGCTTTCGGCGGCTGCTCATACCTTCACCAACTGTGTCGACTTCTGGCAGGTCACGTCGGCTCGGGCGGTGGCGCGTTCGGCCGGTGTGATTTCGGCCGTTCCCCAGCGCTTGTTGCCGACGGCGGCACAGGGGTCTGGGTAGTCGAGCCCGCCTTCGCCATGCATGCGTGCCACCGGCGCAGGGCGTCGCGCACTTCGGGGGTGCGCCGGAGGTTTCCAGGGCGGTGCCAGTCAGCTGGTTGAAGGCGTGGTAGCCGGCTGGGGCGATGTCGCCGACGCGTTGCTGCTGGGCAGTCTTGAGGCAGCCGCCCTTGCCGGAGGGCCCGTAGGCCGCGCGCTGTACCTCGGCCGGGAGTGCCTCGCGTGCGGACCAGGAGCGGCTGCGCCGTACCACGGATGGCGCCTCGGGGCTTGGGCTGTAGCCGTTGCGGAGGGCTTCGGCCGGTCAGCGGGCTGACCGGCCGAAGCGGAGGCGAAGGCAGCCGCTCGTGGTCAGCGGAAACGGAGCGAGCCGGACGGGCCGTCGAAGTGGGGCTCCGACTTGCCCGGTGCCAGGGAGAAGCTGGCGCCGCGGTAGTCGGCGTACTGGTAGAAGACGGCGGTGCGCTTACCGGTGTTCCTGGCGGAGCCGGTGTCGTCCCAGCTGCCGGCCGACAGCTTCGGCATGTTGTGGGTGAAGGTCGTGTACCTACCGTGGAACACGGGCTGTGTGTAGACGTTGACCTTGGCCCGGCCGGCCTTGGGCGGGGCGGCGGCCCGGTAGCCGTCGGCGGAGGCCGGCAGCGCGGAGACGAGGGTGAGTGCGGCAGCGGCGGCGACCGCAGCGGCTGTACGGCCGATGGGCACGATGGACTCCTCTGGAGGTTGATTGCCGGAAGATTCGGACGGCGCGTTCAGCCTTCGTGGTTCAGGACGTGGCGGGCGGCGGCCAGCCAGTGGTCCTTGCGGGCCTTCGCCTCGTGCAGGCGGTGGGTGTTCTGCTGGATCAGGTGGTGCTGGATGCGGGTCTCGGCTGCGGCCCACTCCTTCACCAACTGTGTCGACTTCTGGCAGGCCACGTCGGCGCGGGCGGTGGCGCGTTCGGCCGAGGTGGGTTCAGACGTCTCCCAGCGCTCGTCGCCGGCGGCGGTATAGGGGTCGGGGTAGTCGTAGCCTGCCTTCGCCATGCATGTGTGCCATCGGTGCAGGGCGTCGCGTACTTCGGGGGTGCGCCGGGAGGTTTCCAGAGCGGTGCCGGTCAGCTGGTTGAAGGCGTGAAAGTCGAGGGGCGCGGTGTCGCCGACGAGTTGGCGGTCGGCGGCTTTGAGGCAGCCGCCCTTGCCGGAGGGCCCGTAGGCCGCGCGCCGCACTTCGGCCGGGAGTGCGTCGCGTGCGTCCCAGGCGCGGCTGCGCCGTATCACCGACGGTGGGTCGGGGCTGGGGTGGTATCCGTTGCGGAGGGCTTCGGCCTCGTCGGCTCCGTACCGCCGGAGGTTGGGCGGTTCGGTGTCCTGGGCGTCCACCGGGGGCAGGGTCTTCCAGTCCATGCCCTGGTCCTTCATGCACCGGCGTATGAGGATGTCCTGTGCGTCTTCCACGAGGTGGGTCTCGGCGACGGTCGACGCGTAGGCGTCCAGGGGAAGTCGGAGCTGCCGGGCCTGCCGGGACACCGTCAGGGACTGCGGGGCGGGCGTGGGTTCGTGCTCGGCGGCTGTGCAGGCGGTGGTGGCCAGGAGCAGCAGGGCGAGCGCAAGGGTGGTCCGGGCGCGGGAGGGTGGCATGGTGGCCTCTCGTCGTGCGGCGTGCGATGCGCGGTGCGTGTGGAGCGGGGCGGCAGGGCGGGGCAGGGCGGGATGCGGTCCCCCGTGGCCGCACCCCGCCCGTCAGCGACGCGCTGTCAGCAAAGCTCAGGGTTTGCTGTCAGCGGAACATGACGGAGGTCGTGGTGTCGGGCAGGCCGCGGTAGCCGAAGTGCGCCTCCCGGTCGCCTCCTGCCAGGGAGAACTTGGCGCCGGTGCCCTTCTCGCCGGAGGCGAAGGTGACGGTGCGGGTGCCCAGGTTCTTGGCGGAGCTGATGGTGTCGTTCCAGCCGTCCTTGCTCAGATCCCACTTGGACGACGTGAAGGTCGTGTTCCGGTTCTCGTAGTTGGCGTCCTGGAAGACCTGGACCTTCTTGCTGGCCATGAGCGTCCCGAGGCCGGCGGTGTGGTGTGCGGCCACCGCATGGGACCGCCCGGTGGACGGCTGGGCGTCGCTGGCGGAGGCCGGCAGTGCGATACCGAGCGTGAGCGTGACAGTTGCGGCGCCCGCGGCGGCCATGTGGCGAATACGCATGAGGTGCTCCTTTGGCTAGTGATCACACGGAATACGTGATGCGGGTGATCGATTGGGTCGGCCCGTCCATGCCCCGAAGCAGGGAGAAGCGGCCCGACAACATCGAGTTCACCCGCCGCGGAGTTGTTTGGCACCTCCTCTGAGCTGCACTAATCAATCAGCCGGGGGCCGCGTTTGGTCTCGGCGCCGTTGTGGCCTGGTGGTGCGGTTCCTAGGCTGACGGGCAAGCGCAGAAGATCTTTGGGGGAGTCGGGTGGGGCGTCCGGAGAATCCGATCGATCCGCAGGACGGACCGGTCCAGCGTTTCGCCTATGAGTTACGCAAGCTCCGGGACGAGGCGGGTGCGCCGGCCTACCGGGCCATGGCCCGGCGGGCGGGCTACTCCGCGGCGACGCTGTCGCAGGCGGCCGCCGGCGAACGTCTGCCGACCCTGCCGGTACTTGTGGCTTACGTGCGGGCCTGCGGCGGTGTCGAGGAAGAGTGGCGACGCCGCTGGACGGAGGCCGACAAGGCGCTGTCCCACCAGCCCCGCTCACCCGAGGACGACACCGATCCGCCCTACCGGGGGCTGGCCCGCTTCGAGCCGGACGACGCGGAGCTGTTCTTCGGCCGCAACGAGCTGACGGCCCAACTGGTCGGCACCGCCCGCCGGCACCGCGTCACCGCGCTGGTGGGTGCCTCCGGCAGCGGCAAGTCCTCACTACTGCGCGCCGGACTCGTCCCCGGCCTGCGGCACACAGACGGCGCCGCCCACCAGGCGCCGGCCGCTGTGCGCATCCTCACCCCCGGCGCACACCCCATGGCGCACGGCAAACGTCTGGAACCGGCCGCGGGGCCCGGGGAAACCTGGCTGCTGGTGGACCAGTTCGAAGAGCTGTTCACCGTCTGCAACGACGACACGGAACGCGGGGCCTTCCTGGAGCGACTGCTGGCCGCGCGCGACGAGACCAGCCGACTGCGCGTGGTCTTGGCCGTACGGGCCGACTTCTTCGGCCACTGCGCCGCCCACAGGAATCTGGCGGCTGCTCTCAAGGACACCGTGGTGCTGGTCGGCCCCATGGACAAGGAGCAGCTACGGGCGGCCATCGTGAGGCCGGCCGTATCCCGTGGACTGATCGTCGAACGGGACCTGACCGCCCGCATCATCGAAGACGTCGGGGACGAACCCGGCGCCCTGCCGCTGATGTCCCACGCTCTGAGGGAAACCTGGCGCCGCCGCCGGCGAGGACGGACGCTGACCACCCAGGCCTATGAAGCCGCCGGCGCTCTGCACGCCTCCATCGCCCGCACCGCCGAAGACGCCTACCACCAGCTCACCCCAGCCCAGGCCACCCTCGCCCGCCACATCCTGCTCCGCCTCATCGCGCCGGGAAACGGCACCCAGGACACCCACCGCCCCACCGCCCGCACCGAATTCGCAACCACCGAGCACGGCACCGAAGAAGCACAGACCGAGACCGACGCGGTTCTCAACCGCCTCGCCCACAGCCGGCTACTCACCCTCGACGACGGCCACGTCCGCCTCACACACGAAGCACTGATCACCGCCTGGCCCCGGCTCCACAGCTGGATCACCGACGAGCGTGACCGCATCCGCCTGCACCGCCAGCTCACCCGCGACGCCACCAGCTGGCAGGAACTCGACCGCGATCCCGGAATCCTCTACCGCGGCACCCGACTCACCCGCGCAGAAGAAGCCTTCGCAGACCAAGCACGCAACGCACTCAACGCACTCGAAACCGCATTCCTCGACGCCGGCATCGCAGCCCGCGTGACAGAGCGAGAGCACGCGGCCCGCACAGCACGCCGCTCACGCCGGGCCGCCGCGGCCGTGGCCGCGTTATGCGTCCTTGCCCTCATCGCCGGCACCATCGCCGTCCAACGAGCCGTCACGTCCAACGAGCTTCGTGAGTCGGCACGATCCCGTGAACTGGCGGGCCAAGCAGCGGATGCGGCAACCGACCAGCCGGAGGCGGCGCTGCTGACAGCACTGGCGGGCTACCAGCACGCTCACACCGACGAGGCCCGCTCCGCCCTGATCAGTACGTATGCCGAGTACGGTGCCAACCGCCTCGGCGGCCACACCCGTGACCTGACCACTCTGGCCTTCGCCCCCGACGGCCGCACTCTGGTCACCGCCAGCGACGACCACACCGTCAAACTCTGGGACTCCACCGGCCACCGTCTGCTTGCGACCCTCGTGGGGCACGTCGCCGGCATCAATGCGGTAGCCATCGCACCCGACAGCCGTACTCTGGCTACCGCCGCCGACGATGGCACGGTACGTCTGTGGGACCTCACCACGCATCGCGCCAAAGCTGTCCTCACCGGCCATAAGGGAGCGGTCAACGGCGTGGCGTTCAGCCCCGACGGCCATACCCTCGCCACAGCTGGTGCCGACAAAACAGTCCGCCTGTGGAACACGTCCTCACATAAGCCGAAGGAGACTGTTACCGGGCCTGGCGGGGCGGTCAACGCCGTGGCCTTCAGCCCCGACGGACACACCCTCGCGATGGGCGGGGACGACAGTAGGACCCGGCTCTGGAGCGTCGACACCCACCGGTGGACCTCCACTGTGACCGGTCACGGCGACGCCGTGACCACCGTGGCCTTCAGCCCCGACGGACACACCCTCGCCACTGCCAGCAACGACGGCACCGCGAAACTGTGGACAGCCTCCGCCCACAGACTGAAGAAGACCCTGTCCGTGTACGACAGAGCTGCACCAGCACTTGCCTTCGCTCCCGATAGCGGGCAGCTACTCACAGCCAGCCCGGTGGACGTGGGCGGAGTTTCGGTGTGGGACACGAGAACCGGACACAAGACCGCAACCCTGGGAGAGACTCCGGTGCGGGCGGTGGCATGGCAGCCGGACGGCCGCACCGTCGCGGCCGTCGGTACCTCGGGTCACGCAGGTCTGTGGAACCTGCGTACACATGAGGTTCCCTCCTCTGGCTTCTTCTCCGCCCAGCCGGGATTCTCCGCCATCGCACTGCGACCCGCCAGCAACGTCGTAGCAGCAGTCGGCTACGGAAAGATCACCTCCTGGGATACCGCCCGCCAGCGCCTTACCAGTGCCTTCCGCACACCCGATTTCGTGCTAGCCGAAGCCTTCACCCCTGACGGCCGAGTCCTCGCCACAGCCACCAGCTCCAAGACGATGCTGTGGAGCTATCCCACCGGTCGGCTCCTGGCCACGCTTGACAGCCATAACACCACCGTCACCGACCTCGAAATCTCCCCGGACGGCCGCACCCTGGCCACAGCCGGATACGACCACACCATTCGTCTGTGGAACTTGGCCACCCGGCACACGGTCTCCGTGCTCACCGGGCACTCCGATTCGGTCCACGCGATCGCATTCAGTCCGGACGGTAAAACCCTGGCCTCTGCGGGTGACGACCGCACCATTCAACTGTGGGACGTCACCACCGGCCGACGAAAGGCCATCCTCACCGGACACACCAACACTCTCTTCGCCATCGATTTCAGTCCGGACGGTAAAACCCTGGCCTCCGCCGGCGACGACCGCACCATCCGCCTCTGGAATGTCGCCAGCCACCAGGCACGGGCAACCCTCACCGACAACAGTGGAAGGATCACCTCCGTCCGCTTCAGCCCAGACGGCAACACACTGGCCACGGGCGGGCCGGGTCGCACCATCCGCCTGTGGGACCCCGCCACCCACCGCACCACCGCCACCCTCACCAGCTACCGTGCACCACTCCCGGACGACCCGGACTCCTCTCTTCCGAAGCTGGAGTTCACCTCCGATAGCCGCACCCTCATCAGCTTGAGCGGCACCAGCCTCCGACTCTGGGATCTCAACGCCGACCACATCGCCACCCGCGTCTGCCGGCAGAGCAAAGCGAACCATTGGGGAGAATTGATTCACGCGCTACCGGAAGACAGAACCTGCCCCTGACCTTCCTATGGAGTGCGCCGATCGCTCTGCCCTCCGGGCGTGTCTGTATCCCCGACTTCTGGCTTCCGGAGATCGGCGTGTGGCTGGAGGCCAAGGGACCGAACGTGCCGCGGATCAAGAAGGCCGCCGAACTCGCCCGGATGCGAACCTGCTGCTGCGAGCGCGAGTGCACGTGTCGCTGGCCCGGCGGGGAACTCGTGATCGAAGGACCGCAGTCCTTCCCCAGCGGTCGCCTGGAGCCCGGCCGGTGCCCGCCTGCCGGGTACGTCGCCTGGGACACGCCAGTCGGCCCGCCCGCCTACTACATGACGTGCCCAGCTGCGACCGTGCCCGGTGGATCCCATGAGACGCCTTTGGCGCTGCCGAGCCTGCCGTGCTCTGGTGGGGGGCGGACCGTCCTCTGCCGCAGCGCGGACCGGCCCTGCGGTTCGCCGAGGACTGCTACGGGCTGGAAACCTCCGTATGTGTACGCCCCGCCCGATGTGGAGGAGGACCAGGAATGCGTTCCCGCGGGGCCGGGCGACTGGGGCTGACCGTTCGGCGCGCGAGTCGGAAAGACAATGCAACCGGATCCGCGACGAAGAACGAGCACGTCGCCTCGGCGAACACCCCCGAGCCCTTCCGCCCGCCCCGCAGCCAGCGGCCCCGGGAAGCATCGACCCTCTGGCGCCGACGGCAGTCCGGAACTGTCCTCACTGCGACCAGCCGCGGCGCCGCTGACGGCAACGTAAGCCTATGGGGCGCCGCCCCCGGCTGGTGGCGCGAGCCGGGTACGCTGCGGCGGGCGGCTTCGCCACGGTCACCATCGAGCTCCCCGGAAGCGGCGACCGGCCCCGTTGGCCCGCCGCCGAGGCTTCGCCGGCCTGCGCCGGGTTATGGAGGCCGGCGAGCCGGTCAGTGACGGGATCATCGACGCCCTCATCCGCCCCTGGTCGGCAAGGCGGTCCCGGAATGGCAGGCCGCCCTGGACGCCCTCCTGTCGCTGCCCGAGATCGGCGGCCCGGTCGGGTACTCGGGGGGAGTGTTCTCCCTCGGGACCCGGCTGGCGGTGGTGGGGTCGGGTATCTCGGCTGTTGTTCTGTTCGCTGGGAGTTTGTCTCGTGTGTCATGTTCGAGGGGCTCGCCAGGTTGCCGTTCTTTTGCAGGTCTGGCTGGAGTGGGACGGCGAGGGGAGCGGCTGGCAGGCGGCCTGGCCTGTTGAGGTCTTCGGCTGCGGGGAGGAGTCCTGCACGCCGATTCGGGCGGGCGCACCGGCGTCCCGCCGTTCGTGGGGTGCCGCGGCTCAGTTCTTTACCCGGCATCTGAAGTGTGGCCGGGCGGTCGTGCGGATCGATCGGATTGTCCGGACGTCCACTCAGCTGCTCCTCCCGGATCCTGCGAGCGTCTCCAGTTTATGGGCCAGGTCACCACACCCGCTGCGGTGTCGGTGTCGGTGTCGACTTTTGGTGCGGTGTCTGCCGGTCTGCTGCGGCGGTGTCTGGGACAACGCCGGCCGACGCCGCTGCCCGGCCAGAGTGTCTGAGATCGCGATCACGGACTGCCACATGACGAACCTTTCTGAAATCAGCTGCTCTGATGCGCCGCTTTGCTCGTTGGTCGTGGGCGCGGGGTGCGGTGCGTTTTCGTGTGGGTGGTGCGTCGCTGTCGAGCTGCTTGAGGGAGTGTGCCTGGTTGTGGTGGTGAAGGAGTCGTGGTGGCTGGTGGTGCGGGTGTGTGGTGGTGTTTTGTCAGGTGCAGAGTGGTTGTTTCAGCAG
>NZ_JBHYPE010000036.1:43002-75297 GCF_042746015.1 Streptomyces sp. NPDC058773 | reverse complement strand
TCTTCGTGTGGTCGGCTGGGTCTGTTGTTTATAAGCGACCGGCCGGGCCGGGGGCGGGCGGCCGCGACTGAGAGCCGGCACCGCACGTAATGGGCGGGGCCCGCACCGATCCGGTGCGGGCCCCGCCCTTTCCGTGCCCCGGGACGGCGTTATGCGCCTCCGGCTCCGACCGCGTCCTTGTCGCGCGGCCGCCGCCGGTCCAGGATCAGTCCGACCGCCAGCACCACGACGGCCGCGACCACGGACAGCACCATCTGCTGGCGCCCGTCCGGGTCGTAGAACATGTAGCCGATGACGAAGACGATCAGCCCGATCGTCGCGTACGTCAGCCAGGGGTACAGCCACATCCGGACCGTCAGCCGCTCCGGCGTCTCCCGCTCCAGGGTCCGGCGCATCCGCAGCTGCGAGAGGCAGATGACCAGCCAGACGAACAGCGCCACCGCGCCCGACGAATTCAGCAGGAACTGGAAGACGGTGTCCTTGGAGGTGTAGCTGAAGATCGTCGCGATGAATCCGAAGGCGACCGAGGCGTAGATCGCGACCGCCGGGACGCCGCCCTTGTTGACGGAGGCGAACGACTTCGGCGCATCGCCGCGCTGACCGAGCGAGAACGCCATCCGGGAGGCGGTGTAGAGCCCGGAGTTCAGACAGGACAGCACCGCGGTCAGCACCACGACGTCCATCACGGTGCCCGCGTACGGGATGTCCAGCGACTTCAGCACGGCCACGTACGGGCTCTTCGCCACGGCCGGGTCGTCCCACGGCAGCAGCGTCACGATCACCGTGATCGAGCCGAGGTAGAAGAGCCCGATCCGCCAGATGACGCTGTTCACGGCCTTGCGGACGGCCTGCACCGGGTTGGGCGACTCGCTCGCCGCCAGAGTGACGATCTCGCTGCCCATGAAGGAGAAGACCACCAGCAGCATGCCGGAGAGGATCGCGCCCGGACCGTTCGGCAGGAAGCCGCCGTGCCCGGTCAGATTCGCCGCCCCGACCGGGTCACCGCCCGGCGGCAGCCCGAATATCGCCAGCGCGCCGACCACGATGAAGATCACGATCGCGACGACCTTGATCCCGGCGAACCAGAACTCGAACTCACCGAACGAACTGACCGAGACCAGGTTCGTACCGGTCAGCACGATCATCACCAGCAGCGCCCAGGCCCACTGCGGGACGGCCGGCACCCAGCCGGTCAGGATCGCGGCGGCCGCGGTCGCCTCCACGGCCAGCACGACCGACCAGAAGAACCAGTACAGCCAGCCGATCGTGAAACCGGCCCAGCGGCCCAGCGCCCGGTCCGCGTACGCGGAGAACGACCCCGAGGTGGGCGAGGCCGCGGCCATCTCACCCAGCATCCGCATCACGAGCACGACCAGCAGGCCGGTCAGCGCGTACGAGAGCAGGATGCCCGGGCCGGCGGCCGCGATCCCGGCGCCGGAGCCGACGAACAGGCCGGCGCCGATGACGCCGCCGATGGCGATCATCGACAGATGGCGGTTCTTGAGTCCTGCTTGCAGCCCGTCCTGTGACTGCCCGCCGGTGGGTCCGCTTCCGGGGTCACCGGTCGTCGGAACCGCTGTGCTGGTAGGCGGGTGCGCGCCCATGTGCACCGTCCTTAGTGGTTCGCGGATGGATCACTCGCATTAGATCTTCGTTAACCGTGGATTGGAAGGTCTACAGCCGGATTGTTGTGGGAAACCCTGGATTGATGCGTGATGTGCTTGCGTACAGAAGGCGCAGAGTCGCGTTCCGTACAGGAAGCCCGGGTAGACCCAGCCGCGCCTACCCGACGGCTCCCGTGTCACACTCATCGCATGCGCGTGTACCTCGGTTCCGACCATGCCGGTTTCGACCTCAAGAACCACCTCGTCGAATGGCTCAAGGCCCACGGCCACGAGCCCGTCGACTGCGGGCCCCACATCTACGACGCCCAGGACGACTACCCGCCGTTCTGCCTGCGCGCCGCGGAGCGGACCGCCGCCGACCCGGACAGCCTCGGCATCGTGATCGGCGGCTCCGGCAACGGCGAGCAGATCGCCGCCAACAAGGTCAAGGGCGTCCGGGCCGCGCTGGCCTGGAGCGAGGAGACCGCCAAGCTCGGCCGCGAGCACAACAACGCCAACGTCATCTCCGTGGGCGGCCGGATGCACACCCAGGAAGAGGCGACCAAGTTCATCGAGGTCTTCCTGGCCACCCCGTACTCGGGTGAGGAGCGGCACACCCGCCGCATCGAGATGCTCTCGGCCTACGAGACCACCGGCGAGCTGCCCGCCATCCCCGCCCACCACCCGCAGGGCTGACCCCCGTTCATCCCGTCGCCCGCCCGCCCCCGACGCCGGGGCGGGCGGGCGCGCCCACTGGAGGACCTCCGTGCCCGAGGGGCATACGATCCACCGCCTCGCCCTGGACCACCGCTCCCGCTTCGAGGGCGAACGGGTCCGGGTGAGCAGTCCGCAGGGCAAGTTCGCGGACGGCGCGGCCCTCATCGACGGCCAGGTCATGACCCGCGCCGAGGCGCACGGCAAGCACCTCTTCCTGGGCTTCGGCATGGACCGCTGGGTCCATGTCCACCTCGGCCTCTTCGGCAAGCTCGGCTTCGGCGCAGCCCCCGCCCCGCCGCCCACCGACACGGTGCGCCTCCGGCTCGCCACCCCCTCCGCGTACGCCGACCTGCGCGGCCCGACCACCTGCGCACTGATCACCGACGCCGAGAAGCGCGCGATACACGACCGGCTCGGCCCCGACCCGCTGCGCCCCGGTGACGACGGCACCCGTGCCTGGCAGCGGATCTCCCGCAGCCGGACGACCATCGCGGCGCTGCTGCTCGACCAGAAGGTCATCGCCGGCGTCGGCAACGTCTACCGCGCCGAGGTCCTCTTCCGCCATCGGATCGACCCGTACCGGGCGGGCCGCGACCTCACCCGCGCCGAATGGGACGCCCTCTGGGCCGATCTGGTGTTCCTGATGGCCGAGGGTGTCCGGCACAACCGGATCGACACCGTCCGCCCGGAGCATCTGCCGGAGGCCATGGGCCGCCCGCCCCGGGTCGACGACCACGGTGGCGAGGTGTACGTCTACCGCCGCGCCCACCAGGGCTGCCACATCTGCGGCGGCGAGATCCGCACCGCCGGTCTCGCCGCCCGCAACCTCTTCTGGTGCCCGGGGTGCCAGCCGGGCACGGGCGGCGGCTGACGGCTCCGGCGGCCCCCGGGCCGCAGCTCCCCGACCCGGCCCGGCCCGGCCCGGCCCGCGCCGGCGGCGCCGTCAGCGAAAAGCCGATCGCCGGCAGTCGCCTCCATAGCGGCGCGAGCGCATTTCTGACGGGGTTTCCCGGGAATTTTCCAGGCCGACGTGCGGCGAATCGACGCACCGCCGAACGGGTGGATAAGGTCCGAGAGCGATGACAAGCGGCCGGGGAACGGAAACCCTGACGGCCCGGATGCACAAAGGTCTGCACCGGGCCCGCATCGGCGTGCGCAAGGCCGGTGTCGACTACTTCCGCGGTGAGGGCTCCGACCGGTTCGCCCTCGGCGCCCTGCTCCTCGCCATACCCGCCATCGCCGCGGGCACACTCTGGTGGCCCGAATGGATCGCCCCGACGGCGCTGGTCCTGCCGGTCATCGCCGGCGGACTGTTGTTGCGGCCGGCCAACCTCCTCGTCCTGTACGGCGCTTCGGCGACCGCGCTGGTGGTGGAGTCCGCGCTGTTCGGCCCGTACGACGAAGGGCCGGAACGGATCACTCCGGGCACGGTCCTGGTCGTCGCCGCGGTCGGGCTCTTCGGGCTGCTCATCGCGCAGTTCCGCAGCCGGGTCGGAGTGCCCTGGCGGCGCGGCGGCACCATGCTCTTCGACCTGCGCGAACGCATCCGGGTCCAGAGCGAGTTGCCCAAGCTGCCGCCGGGCTGGCACCACGAGATGGCGCTGCGCCCGGCCGGCGGACAGTCCTTCTCCGGCGACTTCGTGGTGGCCTCGCGCACCCACGGCGGCACCATCCTCGAAGTGGTGCTGACCGATGTCTCCGGCAAGGGCATGGACGCGGCCTCCCGCGCCCTGCTGCTGTCCGGCGCCTTCGGCGGTCTGCTCGGTTCGCTGCCGCCGCACGGCTTCCTGCCCGCCGCCAACGGCTATCTGCTGCGCCAGGACTGGGACGAAGGCTTCGCGACCTCCATCCACCTCGTCCTCGACCTGGAGTCCGGCGACTACGAACTGCTCTCCGCGGGCCATCTGCCGGCGCTCCAGCTCTGTGCCGGCACCGGCCGCTGGGAGGAGAAGGCGGGGGACGGGCCGCTGCTCGGCGTCTACGACGGCGCCCAGTTCGACCCGGTCAAGGGCACGCTGCGGACGGGCGACGTCCTCATGCTGTTCACCGACGGCCTGGTCGAGGCGGCCGACCGCGACATCGCCGAGGGCATCGACCGGCTGACCGGCGAGGCCGACCGCTATGTCACCGGCGGATTCGCCGGCGCCGCCTGGCATCTGATCGAGGCCGTCGCCAAGGACGTCAACGACGACCGGGCGCTGCTGCTGATCTGCCGGGACGGCTGACGGGAACGGCGGCGCCGGGCGGCCGGGCGCTCAGGCGCTGACCCGCGCCCGCGCCGTATCGGCCGGGTCCTTGCGGAACGCCCAGGCCATCGTCGGCTCCATGGCGAAGCGGAACACCTTGCGGACCGGCGGGGTGCACAGGGCCGTCACGATGCCGCCCGCGATCAGGGTCACGGCGATCTCACCGAGCGGGGTGTGCAGCCAGGCGTAGTCGTCGAACCAGCCCCAGAAGCGCGAGCCCTTGGCCAGGAAGCCGTGCAGCAGATAGCCGTAGAGCGTCCCCGCGCCGAGCGCCGTGAACCAGGTCTGCCGGGTCGGCACCCAGGCGAAGAAGCAGGCCACCAGCACCAGCGAGCAGCCGAACAGTGCCGGGGTCATCACCGCGCCGACCCACCAGGTGGTGCCCAACTCCTGGGCGCTGTCCCGGTGGTAGAACCACGCCGAGGACATCCGGGGCGCCGCCCAGTAGGCCATCACCAGCGCCGCCGCGAAGACGGGCAGCGAGGCGATCCGCACCGCTCGCCGCTGCACCAGCTTGAAGTGCTCCGGCCGCAGCGCCAGTCCCAGGACGAAGAACGGCAGGAACTGCAGCACCCGCTGGAGGTCCAGGTCGTCGCCGATGTCCGGTGACACGGAGGCGAGTACGGCGATGGCCACCGCGAGCGGGATCGGCCAGCGCACGATCTTCCACAGCGGCGTCGTGAGCCGCCAGATGAACAGGGCCACCAGGAACCACGTCAGGAACCACGGGTCGAGCAGGCTGATGGGGTGCCCGGGGTCGTCGTCCGCCCAGCGCTTGAAGAACGCATACGCGGTCTCGAAGAGGACGTAGGGCACCGCGACCCCGGTGACCAGCCGCTGCAACCGGTCCTTGCGCATGTCGAAGCTGCGCGAGAAGTAACCGGAAATGATGATGAAGGCCGGCATGTGGAAGGTGTAGACGGTCATGTAGAACGCCTCGGCCGCCCGGCTGCCGTCGGTCAGCGGCTCCCATGCGTGCCCCATCGCCACCAGCACGATGGCCAGGTACTTCGCGTTGTCGAAGAACGGGTTACGGCCATCGGACTTCGGAGCGGGCGCCGCCGCGCCCTCCGGCGCGCCGGACGGCTGAGCCGTGGGCCCGGTCCGGTCCGTGCCCGCCGCCTCCTGGGCAGGAGGCAGGGCGCGTCGGGGTGTCGGGGCAGCGGGAAACATTTGACGCACGATAGCGGCGGTCGGCGGGCCCGTAAAACCGTGCGGCAAGCCCTTGTCTTTTCCGCGGGGTGCCGCTCGGGAAAGTGCCCCGATAAAATCCGCAATCGTCGGGGCGAGGCCCCTCGAAGCCGTCCGGTTCGTCCCCTATCATCACCCCAAATCGGGCTGTATCCCCCGCAAACGACTCTGGGTGAATGTCCCGATCCTTAGTCTTATGTCCGAATGCTAATACGCCTTCGGGGTGCGCCGTAAGGCAGTGATGGATACCACGAATTTCGAATTCCGCCGTGCCGCTCAATGATCAAAATGCCGGGGGAATGATCGGTCGAATGGCCGGCGCGAATTATCGATGCGGCGTCAGGCGGCGGAAATTCCCGCTCCCTGGTTACCCCGCCGCGGCCCGCGCGCCCGCCGCCCCTTCGCCCGCAGCGACCCTCCCGTGGCGCCCCTCCCGTGCGGCGCCCCGGCGGCACCCGTACGGCACCCGCACGACACCCTGCCGTGGCCTCTGCGTCACCGGTCCGCCACCGGCGACCGGAATCGGGCAAAGCGTTGGCCGATGATTCGTCACCGGCCTGCAGTGGGCATGGAGTTGGTGGCACGATGGGTGCCGGGGGGTGTGCGCGGCATGCTCCCGGGCCGGTGAGGCGTTCCGACCAAGGGTTGTGATCAGTTGTGGCTCTTTCGCTGTCAGTGGTGCTGCTGTTGGGGATCATCCTGATCGTGCTGATCAGAGGGAAGTCCCTCAAGGGCGGACCGGCGCTCGTCGCCATACTGTTCGGCTTCTTCCTCGCCTCCACGGGCGTGGCGCCGTCCATCAACAAATTCCTGAACTCCCTGGCGGACACCATCAACCACATCACCTTCTAGGTGATCCGCCGGCCCTCCGTGCCGCCCAAGGTCCCGTCCTACGAGGCTTCGCCCCCGGCCCGCGCCACCGCCTCGCGTACGGCGTCCTCGCTGCGTCCCACCAGCGCCGAACCGTCGTCGGCGGTGATGATCGGCCGCTGGATCAGCCGGGGGTGTGCCGCCAGCGCCGCGATCCACCGCTCGCGCGCGGCGTCGGTGCGCTCCCAGTCCTTGAGCCCCAGCTCCTTGGCCTCGGCTTCCTGGGTCCGGGTGATGTCCCAGGGCTCCAGCCCCAGCCGCGTCAGCACGTCCCGCAGGTCCTCGGCGCTCGGCGGGTCATCGAGGTAGCGGCGCACGGTGTAGTGGGCGCCCTCCTCGTCGAGGATTTCCACGGCGGAACGGCACTTGGAACACGCGGGATTGAGCCAGATCTCCATGCGGGCCACCCTATGGAACCGCGGCCGCGGAGCGAAGAGGCGGGCCCACGACGGCCGTCCCGGAAAGCGGAAAGCCCCGGACCGAACGGCCGGGGCTTCCCCGAGAAGAGCGGGCGACGGGAATCGAACCCGCGTAGCCAGTTTGGAAGACTGGGGCTCTACCATTGAGCTACGCCCGCAAGCGCCACAGGTCGCACGGACCCCGGCACGCAGTGCATCCTAGCGGGTCGTGGCGGTGCCCCGCACATCCCTTCCCGAAGGCGGAGCGCGTCGCCGCGTGAGCGCCCATGTCCCGCCCCCGGCCGCCCCGATAACTGGCAGCCGGAGCGTCCGCGGCCATGTACCCTACGTGTCGCACCGACGGGGTGTGGCGCAGCTTGGTAGCGCGTCCGCTTTGGGAGCGGAAGGTCGTCGGTTCGAATCCGGCCACCCCGACCAGCAGCAGGCAAGGCCCGGCGACAGCAGCCGGGCCCGGCCCCGGCCCACCGTGGCGGCCTCGTGTGACCGGCCACCGTTCAAGATCGCGTTGTGGGCGTCATCCTCCTTGCGGTTACTATGCAAGCTGCGTGCCCGTGTGTCTGTGTACCGGGCGTGATCGGCCGGTTCCGGAACAGCCGGATACGGGCGGATCCCATGCAGAACCCCAGAAGTCAGCCCCAAGGAGACCGAACCGTGAAGAGCGCCGTGGAGACCCTGAACCCGACTCGGGTTCGGCTCACTGTCGAGGTGCCCTTCGAGGAGCTCAAGCCCAGCCTCGACGCGGCGTACAAGAAGATCAACCAGCAGGTCACGGTGAAGGGCTTCCGCCAGGGCAAGATCCCGGCGCGCGTCATCGACCAGCGCTTCGGCCGCGGTGCCGTGCTGGAGGAGGCCGTCAACGACGCGCTCCCGAAGTTCTACACCGAGGCGGTCAACGAGGGTGAGCTCAACGTCCTCGGCCAGCCCGAGGTCGACATCACCGAGCTGAAGGACGGCGAGCTGCTGGCCTTCACCGCCGAGGTCGACATCCGTCCCGCCCTCGAGATCCCGGACTACTCCGGCATCGAGGTCGAGGTCGACGCCGTCGAGGTGTCGGACGAGGACATCGACAAGTCCGTCGAGCAGCTGCGTGAGCGTTTCGCCACGACCTCCCCGGTCGAGCGCGCCGCCCAGGACGGCGACGTCCTGACGCTGAACCTCGAGGCCAAGGTGGACGGCGAGGTCCTGGAGGACGGCGTCGCCGAGGGCGTCACCTACACCGTCGGCTCCGGTGAGCTCCTCGACGGCATCGACGAGGCCGTCACCGGCGTCACCGCCGGCAACTCCGCCACCTTCACCTCCGAGCTCAAGGGCGGCTCCGCCGAGGGCAAGGAGGCCGAGGTCAAGGTCGAGGTCACCGAGGTCAAGTCCCGCGAACTGCCCGAGCTGGACGACGACTTCGCGCAGCTGGCGAGCGAGTTCGACACCCTTGAGGACCTGCGCGCGGACAGCCGCAAGCGCCTTGAGCAGATGAAGAAGTACGACCAGGCCACCCAGGCGCAGGAGAAGGTCCTGGACGAGCTGCTCAAGCTCGTCGAGGTGCCGATGCCGGAGAAGCTGCTCGCGGACGAGATCGAGACCCGCAAGCACAACCTGGTCAACCACCAGCTCGGCCAGATGGGCCTCGACCTCGCGAAGTACCTGGAGATCCAGGGCAAGACCGAGGAGGAGTTCGACGCCGAGACCAAGGAGCAGGCCGAGAAGGGCATCAAGACCCAGTTCATCCTGGACGAGCTGGTCAACAAGGAGAAGCTGAACGTCAGCCAGGAGGAGCTCACCGAGCACCTCATGCGCCGCGCGCAGTCCTCCGGCATGTCCCCCGACCAGTTCGCCCAGGCCGTCGTCGAGGGCGGCCAGGTGCCGATGCTCGTCGGTGAGGTCGCCCGCGGCAAGGCCCTCGCGGTCGTCGTCGAGGCCGCCACGGTCAAGGACAGCAACGGCGAGGTCATCGACCTCGACGACGAGGACGAGACCGCCGAGACCGTCGTCGCCGAGGCCGAGGGCACCGAGGTCGAGGCCGCGGACGAGAAGCCCGAGGCCTGAGCCACGGCTGCCTCGCGCCTTCCCGTAGAGCGCTGAATACGGGCCCGGACACGCACGCCCGCGTGTTCGGGCCCGTACGCGTTTGCGGGCCGGTGAGCCTGCGCTCACAGCGAACAGTTATCGATGCGGGATGGCGTTGTCCGACCTGCGCGTTAGGGTCCGTAGATACGAGGGCAGGGGAGTCCCTGAAACCGCGCCGGGGCGACATACGGCGCCTGATCCCCGCGCCCCAGAAGACGACGCTGAGACGGCCCCAGGCCGTCCGACAACGAGCAGGTGGACACGTGACGATCCCGATGCCTTCCGCCGCCGCTGAGCCGACCTTCGGTGGCCTCGGCGACCAGGTCTACAACCGGCTGCTCGGCGAGCGGATCATCTTCCTCGGCCAGCCGGTCGACGACGACATCGCCAACAAGATCACGGCGCAGCTGCTTCTCCTCGCCGCGGACCCGGACAAGGACATCTACCTCTACATCAACTCCCCGGGCGGCTCGATCTCGGCCGGCTTGGCGATCTACGACACCATGCAGTACATCAAGAACGACGTGGTGACGATCGCGATGGGCCTCGCCGCCTCCATGGGGCAGTTCCTGCTGAGCGCCGGTACCCCGGGCAAGCGCTTCGCGCTGCCGAACGCCGAGATCCTCATCCACCAGCCCTCCGCGGGTCTGGCCGGCTCCGCGTCCGACATCAAGATCCACGCCGAGCGGCTGCTGCACACCAAGAAGCGGATGGCGGAGCTGACGGCCTTCCACACCGGTCAGACCGTCGAGCGGATCACCCAGGACTCCGACCGCGACCGCTGGTTCTCCGCCGATGAGGCCAAGGAGTACGGCCTGATCGACGACGTCATGACCTCCGCCGCCGGCGTTCCGGGCGGGGGCGGCACGGGCGCCTGAGCCCCGTACCACTCGCCCTTCCGCCCCCAGCCCACTTGATCGCCACCAGGACGGTGAACACCACGATGAACAACTTCCCCGGCAGCGGCCTCTACCAGCGCGCCGAATCCGAGTACTCCGGCCCCCGGGCCGAGGCTCGCTACATCGTCCCGCGCTTCGTCGAGCGCACCTCGCAGGGCGTGCGCGAGTACGACCCGTACGCGAAGCTGTTCGAGGAGCGTGTGATCTTCCTCGGAGTGCAGATCGACGACGCCTCGGCCAACGACGTCATGGCGCAGCTGCTGTGCCTGGAGTCGATGGACCCGGACCGGGACATCTCGATCTACATCAACTCCCCGGGTGGTTCCTTCACGGCGCTCACCGCCATCTACGACACGATGCAGTTCGTGAAGCCGGACATCCAGACGGTCTGCATGGGCCAGGCGGCCTCCGCCGCGGCCGTGCTGCTCGCCGCCGGCACCCCCGGCAAGCGGATGGCGCTGCCGAACGCCCGCGTCCTGATCCACCAGCCCTACAGCGAGACCGGCCGCGGTCAGGTCTCCGACCTGGAGATCGCCGCCAACGAGATCCTGCGGATGCGTTCGCAGCTGGAGGAGCTGCTGGCCAAGCACTCCACCACCCCGATCGAGAAGATCCGGGATGATATCGAGCGTGACAAGATCCTGACCGCCGAGGAATCCCTCGCGTACGGTCTGGTCGACCAGATCGTCTCGACGCGGAAGTCGTCCGTTTCGATCGGCTAGCGGTCCGCGCGAAATGCGCCGGAGCGCCGCCCCCTTGGGCCGGGCCGGGACCGAGTGAACCGAGTCCGGCCAAGGGGGGCCCGAACGGGGGGCCCGGCAAGGTACCGTCGATAGGCAAGCACCCGGGTCCGTGGAGCAATACGGATCCCAGGCGAAGGGGAAGCACCTCGTGGCACGCATCGGTGACGGCGGCGACCTGCTCAAGTGCTCATTCTGCGGGAAGAGCCAGAAGCAGGTGAAGAAGCTCATCGCGGGACCTGGTGTGTACATCTGCGACGAGTGCATCGACCTCTGCAACGAAATCATCGAGGAGGAGCTCGCCGAGACCTCCGAGGTGCGGTGGGAGGAGCTCCCCAAGCCGCGGGAGATCTACGAGTTCCTGAACGGCTATGTCGTCGGCCAGGAGCCCGCCAAGAAGGCGCTGTCGGTCGCCGTCTACAACCACTACAAGCGGGTGCAGGCGGGCGAGAACGGCCCCGGCCGCGGCGATGAGGGCATCGAGCTGGCCAAGTCCAACATCCTGCTGCTCGGCCCCACCGGCTCCGGCAAGACCCTGCTCGCGCAGACCCTCGCCCGGATGCTCAACGTCCCCTTCGCGTTCGCCGACGCCACGGCGCTCACGGAGGCCGGTTATGTCGGCGAGGACGTGGAGAACATCCTCCTCAAGCTGATCCAGGCCGCGGACTTCGACATCAAGAAGGCCGAGACCGGCATCATCTACATCGACGAGATCGACAAGGTCGCCCGGAAGAGCGAAAACCCGTCGATCACCCGCGATGTCTCCGGTGAGGGCGTCCAGCAGGCGCTGCTGAAGATCCTGGAGGGCACCACCGCCTCCGTGCCGCCCCAGGGCGGCCGCAAGCACCCGCACCAGGAATTCATCCAGATCGACACCACCAACGTCCTCTTCATCGTCGGCGGTGCCTTCGCCGGCCTGGAGAAGATCATCGAGGCCCGGTCCGGTGCCAAGGGCATCGGTTTCGGCGCCACGATCCGCTCCAAGCGCGAGATCGAGTCCAAGGACCAGCTCCAGGACGTCATGCCGGAGGACCTGGTGAAGTTCGGGATGATCCCGGAGTTCATCGGCCGCCTCCCCGTCCTCACCTCGGTCCACAACCTCGACCGCGAGGCCCTGCTGCAGATCCTGGTCGAGCCGCGCAACGCGCTCGTCAAGCAGTACAAGCGCCTCTTCGAACTCGACGGCGTGGAGCTGGACTTCGACCGCCCGGCCCTGGAGGCCATCGCCGACCAGGCCATCCTGCGCGGCACCGGTGCCCGTGGTCTGCGCGCCATCATGGAGGAGGTCCTCCAGGCGGTGATGTACGAGATCCCGTCCCGCAAGGACGTCGCCCGCGTCGTCATCACCGAGGACGTCGTCCACTCGAACGTGAACCCGACCCTGGTCCCGCGGGGCCGCGGCGAGTCGGGTGAGCCGCAGGAGAAGAGCGCCTGAGGCGCGGGTAGCCGCTCACCGAAACCGAACCGCCCGGCAGCTGAACGGCTGCCGGGCGGTGGTGTGTTGGGGAGGCGTGCGCAGGACTGCGCGCGGCCGAAGGCGCTCGACGAGCGTTCCCCGTCGAGCGCCTCGGTGCCTCGATGGCCGTGTGGGCCGGGGGCTACTTCTCCTTGCGGACCTCGTTGCGGATCTTGGCGGTCTTCTCCGCCAGTTGCTCCGGGCTGGGAGCGGTGGCGGAGGCGCCGTTGGGGGACGGGGTCGGGACCACCGACACCGTGCCGACGGCGCTGCTGTCGCCCCAGATGCACAGCGAGAAGCTCACCGAGACGTTCATGCCGTTCTGCGAGGCGGTGAGCTTCTGCTCCTTGCACTTCATGACCGCACCGTCGAAGTCGGCCGGCGAGTACTCGGTCGGCCCGGAGACCGTCTCGACCTTGAGGCCCTGGTTCGACATGTTCTTCTTCTGGTCCGCGTCCAGCTTGGCGAACGCCTGGTCCACGGCCGACTCGGGGTCCGCGACCTTGCCGTAGACACCGCCCACCGTCAGCTGGAGCTTGCTGGCGTTGGCGTATTTGCGGGAGACGCCCTTGCTCTCCGTGATCCCCATCGCCTTGGCGTCCTTGTCGTTCGAGAAGTCCTCGGCGGCACCGGCCGGGGAGCCGGGCGCCTGGCTGTACTCCCCGTTCAGGAGCTTGTCCGGCAGCGAGATCGTGTAGGGGGCCACGTCCCCGCCCGAGCCGAAGACGAAGTACGCGCCCACGCCGATCGCCGCGACGACCGCGACCGCGCCGGCGATCAGGCCGATCTTCTTGCCGTTGCCGCCGCTTGGCTCCGTACCCTGCGGGATCATGCCGTAGGGCGTCTGCTGGCCGCCGTACGGGGCCTGCTGGCCGTAGCCGGACTGCGGCTGCTGGGGGTAGCCGTAGCCCTGCTGAGGGGGCGCCTGGCCGGCCTGCTGCGGGTAGCCGTAGCCCTGCTGCGGAGGCACCTGGCCGCCCTGCTGCGGGTAGCCGTAACCCGGCTGGGGCGCCGGCGGCTGCTGCGGCTGGCCGTACGGGCCCGGCTGCTGGGGCTGCTGTCCGTACGGGCCGGGAGGCGGCTGGTTGAAGCTCATGGAGCGGTTCCCCTCGTGACAACTGAATTCAGTTGAGTTCTGCGTGTGAAGTTCTGCGTGCTGCTGATGCGCTGCGGCCATCCTGTACGACGCCGCCGACAGCCGGTGCCCCGGGGGCGAAACCGATTCGAAGCTGCTACATGGGCGCCCGTACACTGTGCGTCGTGACCGAGAACACTCAGCAGAGCAACCACAGCGCCCCCGAACTGCCGACTCAGTACACGCCGGCCGATGTAGAGGGGCCGCTGTACGAGCGCTGGGTAGAGCGGGGTTACTTCGAGGCGGACGAGAAGAGCGACAAGCCGCCGTACACCATCGTCATCCCGCCGCCGAACGTCACCGGCTCCCTGCACCTGGGGCACGCCTTCGAGCACACCCTCATCGACGCGCTCACCCGCCGTAAGCGCATGCAGGGCTACGAGACCCTCTGGCAGCCCGGCATGGACCACGCCGGTATCGCCACCCAGAACGTCGTCGAGCGCGAGCTCGCCAAGGAGGGCGCCTCCCGGCACGACCTGGGCCGTGAGGCGTTCGTCGAGCGGGTCTGGCAGTGGAAGAACGAGTCCGGCGGCCAGATCTCCGGCCAGATGCGGCGCCTGGGCGACGGTGTCGCCTGGTCCCGTGAGCGCTTCACGATGGACGAGGGGCTCTCCCGCGCCGTTCAGACGATCTTCAAGCGGCTGCACGACGACGAGTTGATCTACCGTGCCGAGCGCATCATCAACTGGTGCCCGCGCTGTCTGACCGCCATCTCGGACATCGAGGTGGAGTACCAGGACGACGACGGCGAGCTGGTCTCCATCCGGTATGGCGAGGGTGACGCCTCGATCGTCGTCGCGACCACCCGGGCCGAGACGATGCTCGGTGACACCGCGGTCGCCGTCCACCCGGAGGACGAGCGCTACACCCACCTCATCGGCACCGAGATCGAGCTCCCGCTGACCGGCCGCCGCATCCCGGTCGTCGCCGACGCGCATGTCGACCCGGAGTTCGGCACCGGTGCGGTCAAGGTCACCCCGGCCCACGACCCGAACGACTTCGAGATCGGCCGCCGGCACGGGCTGCCCAACCTCGCCGTGCTCGACGAGCGCGGTGTCATCACGGCGCACGGCCCCTTCCAGGGCCTGGACCGCTTCGAGGCCCGCTCCGCGATCGTCGGCGCGCTGCGCGCCGAGGGCCGGATCGTCGCCGAGAAGCGCCCGTACACCCACTCCGTCGGGCACTGCTCGCGCTGCAAGACCACCATCGAGCCGCGGCTGTCGATGCAGTGGTGGGTCAAGGTCGGCCCGCTGGCGCAGGCCGCGGGTGACGCGGTCCGCGACGGCAAGGTCAAGATCCACCCCAAGGAGATGGAGTCCCGCTACTTCGGCTGGGTCGACAACCTCCACGACTGGTGCATCTCGCGGCAGTTGTGGTGGGGCCACCGCATCCCGGTCTGGTACGGCCCGGACGGCGAGGTCGTCTGCGTCGGACCGGACGAGGAGCCGCCGAGCGGCGAGGGCTGGCACCAGGACACCGACGTCCTGGACACCTGGTTCTCCTCCGGCCTGTGGCCGTTCTCCACGCTCGGCTGGCCCGAACAGACCCCGAGCGTCGAGAAGTTCTATCCGAACTCCGTCCTGGTCACCGGCTACGACATCCTCTTCTTCTGGGTCGCCCGGATGATGATGTTCGGGCTGTACGCGATGGACGGCACCCCGCCGTTCCACACCATCGCGCTGCACGGCATGGTCCGTGACCAATTCGGCAAGAAGATGTCCAAGTCCTTCGGGAACGCGGTCAATCCGCTGGACTGGATGGACTCCTACGGCTCGGACGCCGTCCGCTTCACGCTCGCCCGTGGTGCCAACCCCGGTGTCGACGTCCCGATCGGCGAGGACTGGGTCCAGGGGTCCCGTAACTTCGCCAACAAGATCTGGAACGCCACCCGCTTCGCGCTGATGAACGGTGCGACGGTGGAGGGCGAACTCCCGCCCGCCGAGCAGCTGTCGGCGACCGACCGCTGGATCCTGTCCCGGCTGAACTCGGTCGTCGCCGAGGTCGACGCGTACTACGACGACTACCAGTTCGCGAAGCTGTCGGATGCGCTCTTCCACTTCGCCTGGGACGAGGTCTTCGACTGGTACGTCGAGCTGTCCAAGACCACCTTCATGGCGGGCGGCCCGGCCGCCGACGCCTCGCGCCGGGTGCTGGGCGAGGTCCTGGACGTCACCCTGCGGCTGCTGCACCCGATCGTCCCGTTCGTCACCGAGACCCTGTGGACGGCGCTGACCGGTGGCGAGTCCGTGGTCATCGCGGACTGGCCGAAGGACTCCGGCTTCCGCGACGCCGCGGCGGAGCGGGAGATCGAGACCGTTCAGCAGGTCGTGACCGAGGTCCGCCGGTTCCGCTCCGACCAGGGGCTCCAGCCGGGCCAGAAGGTCCCCGCGCAGCTGGACCTGTCCGGTACGGCGCTGGCCGCGCACGAGGCCGCGATGCGTTCGCTGCTGCGGCTGCAGCCGGCCGGTGAGGACTTCAGCGCCACCGCGTCGCTGCCGGTCGCGGGCGCCACGGTCGCCCTGGACCTGTCCGGCGCGATTGACGTCGAGGCGGAGCGCAAGCGGCTGACGAAGGATCTCGGCGCGGCCGAGAAGGAGAAGGCGCAGGCCACCGCCAAGCTCGGCAACGAGGCGTTCCTGGCCAAGGCGCCGGAGAAGGTCGTGGACAAGATCCGCGGCCGGCTGGAGGCCGCGGAGGCGGACATCGTCCGGATCACCGCGCAGATCGCGGCGCTGCCCCAGGCGTAACGGCGGCTGCCCCCGAGAACGCCACAGGCCCCTCGTCCTCACGGGCGGGGGGCCTGCGGCGTTCCCGGCGGGCGGCGGCCGGACGCGGACGTGCCGGGCCCGGCGGGGCGGTCCCCGCCCGCCGTCCGGCCGTTCTCATCGCGCTCTCATCGCCCTCTCATCTCGTCGAGGCACGGTGGACCGGTATGCCGGGGTCCCGGCAGCACCGCACGTCCCGTAAGGAGCCGCGCCCGATGAACAAACCCCTGCGACGGGCCGCGGTCTTCTGCCTGGCCCTGATCGTCGCGCTGATGGGCTGGGCGACCTGGCTCCAGGGTGCGAAGGCCAGTGACTACAAGGAGGACCCGCACAATCCGCGGGTGACGATCGGCAAGTACGCGGCGCCGCTGGGCAACATCCTGGTCGACGGGGAGCCGGTAACCGGCTCCGCGGCCACCTCCGACACCCTGAAGTACAAGCGGACCTACAAGGACGGCCGGCTGTACGCCCCGGTCACCGGCTTCACCTCGCAGACCTTCGGCAGCAATCAGCTGGAGAACCTGTACGGCGATCTGCTGGACGGCTCCGACAGCCGGCTGCAGAGCCCCGCCGACGCCCTGACCCGCAGCCGGGCCAAGGCCGGTGACGTGGCCACCACCATCGACGCCCGGGTCCAGAAGGCCGGCTACCGGGCACTGGACGGCAAGAAGGGCGCCGCCGTCGCCCTGGACCCGGCCACCGGGCGGATTCTGGGCATGGTGAGCACCCCGTCGTACGACCCGGGGACCTTCGCGGGGTCCGGCTCGGCCGACCAGAAGGCGTGGCAGAAGATGGCCGCCGACCCCGACCACCCCGAGATCAACCGGGCGCTGCGGCAGCCGCTGCCGCCCGGCTCCACCTTCAAGCTGGTGGTCGCCGCGGCCGCCCTGGAGAACGGGCTGTACGCGTCGGTCGACGAGCCCACCCACAGCCCCGACCCGTACACCCTCCCGCACACCCGCACCAGGCTCACCAACGAGAACGGCGCCGCACCCTGCAAGAACGCGGACATCCGCACCGCGCTCCAGTACTCCTGCAACACCGTCTTCGCGAAGATGGCCGTCGACCTGGGCAAGGACAAGGTGAAGGCGCAGGCCGAGAAGTTCGGCTTCAACGACGGCAAGGTGGACACCCCGGTGCGGGCCGGAAAGAGCGTCTACCCCGGCGACATGGACGAGGCGCAGACCGCGCTGTCCGGTATCGGCCAGTTCAACGACCAGGCGACCCCGCTGCAGATGGCGATGGTCACCTCGGCCATCGCGAACGGCGGCGAGCTGAAGACCCCGCAGCTCGTCGACAAGCTGACCGACGCCGGCGGCAACACCGTCCAGGACTACGCACCGAAGACCTACGGCGACGGCAAGACCATGTCCGCGCGCACCGCCCAGCAGCTGCGGTCGGCGATGCAGACGGTGGTGGACGAGGGCACCGGCTCCGGCGCGAAGATCGACGGACGGACCGTCGGCGGCAAGACCGGCACCGCCCAGCACGGCGTCGACAACAGCGGTACGCCCTACGCCTGGTTCGTCTCGTACGCCGAGGACGGCAAGGGGCACCGGGTGGCGGTGGCCGTGATGGTCGAGGACGGGCACGCCGCCCGCAACGAGGTCTCCGGCAACGGGCTGGCCGCCCCGATCGCACGGGCGATGATGAAGGCCGCGCTGCCGTAGGTGCGGGATCCCGGGCAGGGGCCCCGCACAGAGGCCCCTGGGCGGAGGCCCCCGCGCAGGGGCGCACGCCGGGGCGCGGACCGGGCCGGCCGCCCCGGCCGCCCCGCGGTAGCGGCGGAGGGCAAGCCAGCGCACCGCTGTCAGACGTGCCTCGTAGACTGGTCGGCGTGAGCGAGCGCCCCCAGAACGACGAGCCCGACCCGAACGATGCCTTCGACGAGCTGGTCGAGGCGGAGACCGACCTTCCCCAAGATCTCGACTCCGCTCGGTCAGGGGAGACCCCAACCCCCGATCTGGCGGTGATCGAGGCCGGCAGCCGGACCCTGCGCGCCCAGGCCGGGCCGCCGCAGGGGGACGGGATTCCCGCCCGTCCGGCCGACCCCGAGGTCGACCGTGCGCTGCGCGCCGTCGAGGAGGAGCTGGCCGGACGCTGGGGTGAGACCAAGCTCGACCCGTCGGTGCAGCGCATCGCGGCGCTGCTGGACATCCTCGGCGAGCCGCAGCGCGCCTACCCCTCCATCCACATCACCGGCACCAACGGCAAGACCAGCACCGCCCGCATGATCGAGGCCCTGCTTTCCGCCTTCGACCTGCGCACCGGCCGCTACACCAGCCCGCATGTCCAGTCCGTCACCGAGCGGATCAGCCTGGACGGCGGCCCGATCTCCGCCGAGCGCTTCATCGAGACGTACCGCGACATCGCGCCGTACGTGGAGATGGTCGACAGCCGGGAGGAGTACCGCCTGTCGTTCTTCGAGGTGCTGACGGCGATGGCGTACGCCGCCTTCGCGGACAGCCCCGTGGACGTGGCGGTCGTCGAGGTCGGCATGGGCGGCACCTGGGACGCGACGAACGTCATCGACGGCGATGTCGCCGTGATCACCCCCATCTCGCTGGACCACACCGACCGGCTGGGGGAGACACCCGAGCAGATCGCCGGCGAGAAGTCCGGGATCATCAAGAAGGACGCCACGGTCGTGCTGGCCCAGCAGCCGGTGGACGCGGCGTCGGTGATGCTCAAGCGCGCGGTCGAGGTGGACGCCACCGTCGCCCGTGAGGGCATGGAGTTCGGGGTGCTCTCCCGGGAGGTGGCCGTCGGCGGGCAGATGCTGACGCTGCGCGGGCTGGGCGGCGAGTACCCGGAGATCTTCCTCCCGCTGTACGGCGCCCACCAGGCGCACAACGCCTCGGTGGCGCTCGCCGCGGTCGAGGCCTTCTTCGGCGTCGGCTCCGAGCACGCCCGCACGCTCGACATCGACACCCTCCGCTCCGCGTTCGCCGCGGTCACCTCGCCCGGCCGGATGGAGGTCGTGCGCCGCAGCCCCACGGTCGTGCTGGACGCGGCACACAACCCCGCGGGTGCGCGGGTGGCGGCCGAGGCGGTCACCGAGGCGTTCGGCTTCAGCCGGCTGGTCGGCGTGGTCGGCGCCAGCGACGACAAGGACGTACGGGGCTTCCTGGAGGCCTTCGAGCCGGTCTTCGCCGAGGTCGTGGTGACCCGTAATTCCAGCCATCGTGCGATGGACCCGGACGAGCTGGCGGCCGTCGCCGTCGAGGTCTTCGGCGCCGAGCGGGTCCAGGTGGAGCCGCGGCTCGACGACGCCCTGGAGGCGGCGATCACCCTCGCCGAGGAGGAGGGCGAGTATTCCGGCGCCGGTGTGCTGGTGACCGGTTCGGTGATCACGGTCGGCGAGGCCCGACTGCTGCTGGGAAGGGGCTGACCGTGCGCACGCTGTGTGCCAGCACTCTGATAGGCGAATTCTTCGTGATCGGCTTCGCCGGCCTGGTCGCGATGCAGATGTCCGACCTGTCCACGGCCACGATCTGGACGGTCAGCGGGATCGCGATGCTGCTGAGCCTGCTGCTGTGCGGGATGCTGACCCGTCCGGGTGGTGTCACGCTCGGCTGGGCGCTGCAGGCCGCCCTGATCGCCAGCGGCTTCGTGGTACCGGCGATGTTCTTCCTCGGGGTGGTCTTCGCCGCCCTGTGGTGGGCGTCGGTCCACTTCGGCCGCAAGATCGATGACGCGAAGGCCCGCTGGGCGGCACAGTCCGGGGCGGCCGGTGACGCGTCCGGCGAACCGGCCGGAAAACCGGCCTAGGAGCCGGTTCCACGGGCCGTCCCTGGGGCCGGGGGCTGCGCCGCGAGGCGCCGTGTCCCCCATGTAGCCTCAGTGCACCCGCTGACCGTTTGTTCAATTCAGGGAGTCCCTTCGTGAGCCAGCGCACCCTCGTCCTCCTCAAGCCTGACGCCGTCAAGCGCGGTCTGATCGGCGAGATCATCGGCCGTATCGAGAAGAAGGCCGGCTGGACGATCAGTGCGCTGGAGCTGCGCGGCCTGGACCGCGAGATCCTGGAGCAGCACTACGCGGAGCACGTCGGCAAGCCGTTCTACGAGCCGCTGGTCCAGTTCATGTCCTCCGGTCCGGTCGTGTCGATGGTCGTCGAGGGCGAGCGGGTCATCGAGGGCGTACGGATGCTGGCCGGTCCGACTGACCCGATTGCCGCGCCGAGTGGGTCCATTCGTGGGGACTTCGGGACGATCACCCGGGAGAATCTGATCCATGCCTCGGATTCCGAAGAGTCCGCCGAGCGCGAGATCAAGATTTTCTTCCCCGGCATTTCCTGACGCGTCATCAGCTGCACACCCCCCGTGACCTGGGGCGACCGAGAAAATCATCGGTCGCCCTTTGGTGTATCCGACACGATCGGGGGAACGCATCACCGCGACACGACGTCACCATTGAGGGGGGCGGGTGCGTGTACGGCTGACAATGGCAGAACAGCCTCCCGACGTGTTCGAGTGGGCGCACTACGAACTACGATGGAGACTTCCGCGCCTCACAGCGCATCACCTCCTGCCGACCTCCAGTAAGCATTCGCTCCAGTTGGGAAGGCCAGACGTATCCTCATGGGGAACAACATGTCGTTCATCGGCCGTGACATGGCTGTCGACCTCGGGACCGCCAACACGCTGGTGTACGTCAGGGGCCGCGGAATCGTCCTCAACGAGCCGTCGGTCGTGGCCATCAACACCAACACCGGCGGGATCCTCGCGGTGGGTGCTGAGGCGAAGAAGATGATCGGGCGTACGCCCGGCAACATCGTCGCCGTACGGCCCCTGAAAGACGGCGTGATCGCCGATTTCGAGATCACCGAGCGGATGCTCCGCTACTTCATCCTGAAGATCCACAAGCGCCGCTACCTGGCCCGCCCGCGGGTCGTGGTGTGCGTTCCCTCCGGTATCACCGGAGTTGAGCGCCGCGCGGTGATCGAGGCCTCGACCCAGGCCGGCGCGCGCCAGGTCCACATCATCGAGGAGCCGATGGCCGCCGCGATCGGCTCGGGCCTGCCGGTCCACGAGGCCACCGGCAACATGGTCGTCGACATCGGCGGCGGCACCACCGAGGTCGCGGTCATCTCGCTCGGCGGCATCGTCACCGCGCAGTCCATCCGGGTGGCCGGCGACGAGCTCGACAACGCGATCATCCAGCACATCAAGAAGGAGTACAGCCTTCTGCTGGGCGAGCGCACCGCCGAGAGCATCAAGATCACCATCGGCTCGGCGTACGACCTGGAGCAGGACGAGCACACCGAGATCCGTGGCCGGGACCTGGTCTCCGGCCTGCCGAAGACCGTGGTGATCTCGGCCGCCGAGGTCCGCAAGGCCATCGAGGAGCCGGTCAACTCCATTGTCGACGCGGTCAAGACGACCCTCGACAAGTGCCCGCCGGAGCTGTCCGGTGACGTCATGGACCGCGGCATCGTGCTCACCGGAGGCGGCGCCCTGCTGCGCGGCCTCGACGAGCGGCTGCGCCGCGAGACCGGTATGCCCATCCACATCGCCGAGGACCCGCTCGACTCCGTCGCGCTCGGTTCCGGCAAGTGCGTCGAGGAGTTCGAGGCGCTCCAGCAGGTCCTCGACTCCCAGCCGCGCAGGTAGCGACACGGCCGGGGGAACCGCCCCGGGCCGCGCCCGCCGAGCGGCGGACGCGGCGGGCGGGGACCCCGGCGACCGCGGCCGGTCCGTCCGCCGGACCGGCCGGGGGACGGCCCGAACACCCCGACAGACACGGTGCACCGGCGCTCCACCGGCCGGCACCGTCACATCAGGCACAACGCTCAACTCCCGAACGAGACCGGCGGGGCCCGCAGCCGGCCGGTCCTACGAGGAAGGACACGGCCGCCGCACGTGAGGGACACACGAGAGAGCCGGCTGCTTCTGGTGCTGCTGGTCGCGATCGCGTTCGCGCTGATCACGGTCGATATCCGCGGCGGCGAACAGTCCCCGCTCGATGGTGCCCGGCAAGCCGCCGCCTCCGCCTTCGGCCCGGTCGAGAGCGGCGTCGCCCGCGTCGTCGACCCGGTCGGCCACGCGGTCGGTGCCGTACGGGACTCCGGCCGGCGCCACAACCGGATCAGCAAGCTGGAGCACGAGAACGAGGCCCTGAAGGCCAAGCTCGGCTCCTCCGACCGGAACCGCAGCCGCGCCGCCGAGCTGGACAAGATCCTCAAGACCGCGGGCACCGGCCAGTACGCCATCAAGGGCGCCCAGGTCATCGCCATCGGCTCGGCCCAGGGCTTCTCCTGGACCATCACCATCGACGCCGGCAGCCGCGACGGCATCCGCCGCGACATGACCGTGCTCAACGGCGACGGTCTGGTCGGCCGGGTCACCACCGTCGGCGCCGAAACCGCCACCGTCCTGCTGGCCGCCGACCCGGACTTCACCGTCGGCACCCGCATGGAGAAGACCAACGAGATCGGCTTCGCCAACGGGCAGGGCGTCCGCTCGATGCGTGTCCAGCTGCTCAACGGCCGGGCCAACATCAAGAAGGGCGACCGCCTGGTCACCTTCGGCTCCAGCAAGGACAAGCCGTTCGTGCCCGGTGTGCCGGTCGGCAGGGTCGTCCGGGTCGAGCCCTTCAACGGCGATCTGACCCGCACCCTCCAGGTCCGGCCGTTCGTCGGCTTCTCCCAGCTCGACATCGTCGGCGTGGTCGTCCAGCCGCCCCGTGAGGATCCGCGGGACACCGTCCTGCCGCCCCGGCCGGCCAAGCCCAAGCCGGCACCGACGGTCACCGTCACGGCCACCCCCTCCGCGAGCGTCCCTCCCAGGAGCTGACCGATGCGCATCAACCGGATTCTGCTCTCGGCCCCGCTGGTGGTCGTCGCCCTCGTCATCCAGGTCACCATCCTCGCCCGACTCCAACTGCCCGGCGCCGTACCGGACCTGCTGCTGCTCGTGGTGGTCGGCCTGGCGCTGGTCCACGGCCATGTCGGCGGCGCGCTCGTCGGCTTCTTCGCCGGGCTGCTGGCCGACCTCGCCCCGCCCTCCGACCACGCCATCGGCCGTTATGCGCTGGTGCTCTGCGTCATCGGCTACGCGGCGGGCCTGACCCGCCCGGAGTCCGGCCGGCACCGTTCGGCGACGCTGCCGCTGATCGTCGTCCTCGGCGCCGCGGTCGGCTCGACGCTGATGTACGCGGGCGTCGGCGCGCTGGTCGGCGACACCGCCGCCCGGCACGTCGGCATCGTCGGACTGCTGCTCAGCGCCACCCTCTACGACCTGCTGCTGGCCCCGTTCGTGGTCCCGCTGGTGATGGCCGCGGCGCGCAGAACCGAGGGCGATCCGCTGACCGGTGACGGCACGAGCGGCACGAGCGGTTCCGGCGGCTCCGGATACGGCTGGCTCACCACCGGCACCGGCCTCAAGGCCAGCCGCGGCGCCATGAAGTCGGTGCGCTCCGGCGTCCGGATCGGCGGCCAGCGCGGCAGTCTGCTCGGCAAGTCGGCCCGCGACAAGGTGGGCCGCATCAAGGGGGTCAAGCGGCTGTGACGCTCTCCCGCCCCTCGACCACGACCCCTCATGGAGGCGCGTCGCGCCATGAGTAATCTCCCGGAATCCCGGACCTCCCGGGTCAGCGTCCGGCTCATCGCGATCCAGATCCTGGTCTTCTCGCTGCTGCTCACCCTCGGCGGACGGCTCTGGTACCTGCAGATCCGCAACGGCCAGGAGTACGCCACCGAGGCCAGGAACAACCACGTCCAGCAGGTCATCGAGCCCGCCACCCGCGGCTCCATCCTCGACGCGCGCGGGGTGCCGCTGGCCGACAACCAGACCCGTCTGGTGGTGTCGGCCAGCCGTACCGAGCTGCTGAAGATGAAGGACGACGGCAAGGCCGTGCTCGGCCGGCTGGCCAAGGTGCTCGGCATGTCGGAGAAGGAGATCCGGAACAAGGTCCGGCTCTGCGACTCCAAGACGCCGCAGCCCTGCTGGAACGGCTCGCCCTACCAGCCGATCCCGATCACCGACGAGGCCACCACCCAGCAGGCCCTGCAGATCCGCGAGCGCTCCGAGGACTTCCCCGGCATCAGCGCCGAGCCGACCGCGGTCCGCCGCTACGCCGCCCCCGGCAAGGCCAACACCGCCCAGGTCCTCGGCTATCTCTCGCCGGTCACCGACGCGGAGATCAAGAAGGCCGAGCACAGCCGTTCGCCGCTGCTGCGCTCCGACCAGATCGGCCGGTCCGGTCTGGAGCGGACGTACGACGACGCGCTGCGCGGCAAGGCCGCCGTCACCCGCTACGAGGTCGACAACCTCGGCCGGGTCATCGGCCAGGCCAAGAACGAGAAGGGCCGGGCCGGCGCCAGCGTCGTCACCAGCATCGACGCCCGGGTGCAGGCCCTGGCGGAGAAGCAGCTGGACCAGGCCATGAAGGACGCCCGCAAGGAGCACGACAAGAACACCGGCACCAACTACAAGGCCGACTCCGGCGCCGTCGTCGTCATGGAGGCGAAGACCGGCCGCGTGGTGGCGATGGCGTCCAACCCCAGCTACGACCCCAACGCCTGGGTCGGCGGGATCTCGGGCAAGGACTACGCCCACCTCACCGGCAAGGACTCCAACTACCCGCTGCTGAACCGCGCCATCCAGGGGCAGGCCGCCCCCGGCTCGATCTTCAAGGTCATCTCGACCGCGGCCGCGGTCAACGCGGGCTACGACTTCAACGGCCACTACCCCTGCACCAGCTCGTACAGCATCGGCGGCCAGGTCTTCAAGAACTTCGAGTCGCAGAGCCACGGCGCGATCAGCCTCGGCCGGGCGCTGGAGGTCTCCTGCGACACCGTCTTCTACCGGCTCTCGCACGACGAGTGGCGGAAGGACGGCGGGGACAAGCCGAAGAAGGACGCCAAGAACTGGTTCTACAAGACGGCCCACCAGTTCGGCCTCGGCAAGGAGACCGGAATCGACCTCCCGAACGAGGTCCGCGGCCGGGTCCCCGACCGCAAGTGGAAGAACGACTTCTGGAAGGCCAACAAGGCCGGCTGGTGCGAACAGGCCAAGGCCTGGCCCAAGAAGAAGGACTTCGGCACCAAGCTCGCCCGGGAGGGCTGCCTGGAGGGCATGAAGCTGCACGCCTACGACTCGATCAACTACGCCATCGGCCAGGGTGACACCCTCGTCACCCCGATCCAGATGGCGGCCATCTACGGCGCGATCAGCAACGGCGGCACGCTCTACGACCCGACCGTCGGCAAGGCCGTCATCAGCCCCGACGGCAAGCACATCCAGCGGGTCAAGCCGCACTCGCACGGCCGGCTGCCGGTGTCGCAGAAGACCCTCGGGCAGATGGACAGCGCCCTCGCCGGTGTCGCCACCCGCGGTACCGCCGCCTGGCGGTTCGGCGGCTGGCCGCAGGACAAGATCCCGATGCACGCCAAGACCGGTACGGCCGAGGTCTACGGCAAGCAGACCACCTCGTGGTTCGCGACGTACACCAAGGACTACACGATCGTGATGACCATCTCCCAGGGTGGTACCGGCTCCGGCGCCTCCGGTCCGGCCGTGCGCAACATCTACAACGCCCTGTACGGAGTCGACGAGAAGGGCGGCATCGACCCGAAGGCCGCGCTGCTCCCGAAGCCGGAGGCCAAGCTGCCCAAGATCGAAAGTGATGGCGCCATCCAGTCCCAGCCCATCAAGCCGTATGTCCCGCCGTCGCCGTCGCCGTCCGCATCGGAGAGCCCACGATGACGACCAGCCACACCTCCCGGGCGTTCTCGATCCGGCGCTACACCCCCGAGCTCGGCACCTGGGGCAAGCTGACGGCGCGTGATTCGGTGCTGCGCAAGCTGGACTGGATACTGCTGCTGTCCTGCCTGCTGCTGTCGCTGATCGGCTCGCTGCTGGTCTTCTCCGCCACCCGCAACCGCACCGAGCTCAACAAGGGCGACGAGTACTACTTCTTCCTGCACCACCTCCTCAACGTCGGCATCGGCCTGGCGCTGGCCGCCGGCACGATCTGGCTCGGCCACCGCACGCTGCGCGGTGCCGTGCCCGTGATGTACGCCCTCTCGGTCGTGCTGGCGCTGCTGGTGCTGACGCCGCTGGGCGCCACCATCAACGGCTCACGTTCCTGGCTGGCGATCCCCGGCGGTTTCTCCCTCCAGCCCGCCGAGTTCGCGAAGATCACCATCACCCTGGGCATGGCGATGCTGCTGGCGTCCCGGGTCGACGCGGGGGACCGCCCGCATCCCGACCACCGCACCGTCGTGCAGGCCCTCGGGCTGGCCGCGGTGCCCGTGGCCGTCATCATGCTGATGCCCGACCTCGGTTCGGTGATGGTGCTCGGCGCCGTCATCCTCGGGGTGCTGCTCGCCTCCGGCGCCTCCAACCGCTGGATTCTCGGCCTGGTCGGCACCGGAGTCGTCGGCTGTGTCGCGGTCTGGCAGCTCGGACTGCTCGACGACTACCAGATCGCCCGCTTCGCCGCCTTCGCCAACCCGAGCCTCGACCCGGCCGGTGTCGGCTACAACACCAACCAGGCCCGGATCGCGATCGGCGGCGGCGGACTGACCGGATCCGGTCTCTTCCACGGCAGCCAGACCACCGGTCAGTTCGTCCCCGAACAGCAGACGGACTTCATCTTCACCGTCGCCGGTGAGGAACTCGGCTTCCTGGGCGCGGGCCTGATCATCGTGCTGCTCGGGGTGGTCCTGTGGCGCGCCTGCCGGATCGCCCGCGAGTCCACCGAGCTGTACGGCACGGTGGTGGCCGCCGGCATCATCGCGTGGTTCGCCTTCCAGGCCTTCGAGAACATCGGCATGACCCTCGGGATCATGCCCGTCACCGGTCTCCCGCTGCCGTTCGTCTCCTACGGCGGCACGTCGATGTTCGCGGTCTGGATCGCGATCGGGCTGCTTCAGTCGATCCGGGTGCAGCGCCCGCTGTCGGCCTCCCGCTGACCCGGCGTCAGCGCTCCAGACGCAGCTCGAACCAGAGGGAGGCGGAGCGCGGCAGGCCCCCGAACGGCGTCGTGCCCCAGTCGTCGGCGAGCCGGGCGGTCAGCAGCAGCCCGTGATCGGCCTCCGGGTCCCCGGCCACCGGGGCCGGCCGGGGAAACCGGACCGGCGCCTCGTCGTGCACGCTGATCCGCAGGCCGTGGCCGGTGGTCAGCATCCGCAGCAGGATGTCCGCGGACCGTGGCGTCCGCAGATGGGAGCTGGTCACCGCCTCCGAGGTGAGCAGCACCGCGGTGTCGAGCAGCGGGACCAGAGGCGTACGGCGCAGCACCGCGCGGACGAAGTCGCGGGCGGCCTTCGGGGCGGTGGGGCTGCTCGGTGTGGACAGCAGATGCGCACGGGCGCCTGCCGCGACGCGGATGGGTGTCCGGGTGACGGGTGCGGTCTGGGGGTGCACGGGTGTCTCCCTCCCCTAAGGGGTCGAGTGCGCCCATTACCACTCTGCGTGGCGGGCTCATCACGCACGGTAAGCAACGGTGTACGGAGAGTGCCACCCGCTGCGGCGGATTCCGGCCCCGTGACAGTAGCCCGGTCCGCGTGGGTGGTCCCGGCCGGACGGGGTGACTAGATTCGATGCATGGCGGACACCGTGCGGGAGATCGAGCGGAAGTACGAGGCCGACGACGGCACCCGGCTGCCCGACCTGACCGGAGTCGGCCGGGTCGCCGCCGTGGAAGAGGCGGGCACCCAGGAGCTCGACGCCGTCTACTACGACACCGCCGACCAGCGCCTCGCCGCGGACGGCCTCACGCTCCGCAGGCGCACCGGCGGCAAGGACGCGGGCTGGCATCTGAAGCTGCCGGTCGCGCCGGGCGTACGCGACGAGCTGCGGGCACCGCTGTCCGAGACACCGCCCCCGGAACTCACCGCGCTCGTCCGCTCCCGCACGCTGGACCGGGAGCTGGTCCCGCTCGTACGGCTGCGGACGCGGCGCACGGTCCGGGTGCTGCGGGACGCCGCGGGCGCTCCGGTCGCGGAGGTGGCCGAGGACGCGGTGCGCGCGTGGCGGCTCGACGGCGCCGAGGCGGGGAAGGCCGGCCCGGGGCCCACGAAGAGCCGCTGGCGTGAGATCGAGGTGGAGCTGCTCGGGAAGGGCGGCGCCGGACTGCTGGACGAGATCGACCGGGCGCTGGCCGCGGCCGGGGTGCGCCCCGCCTCCGCGGCGTCGAAGCTGGCGCGGGCGCTGGCGGAGACGGGCCCGGGGCGGCACGACGGGGCCGGGAAGGCCGGTAAGGGCGAGAAGGCCGCCAAGGGCGAGAAGCCCGGCAAGGGCAAGAAGCCCGGACGGACCGCCGCTGACGTCGTCCTGCGCTACGCCCGTGAGCAGGTGCGGGTGATCATCGAGCTGGACCCCGCGGTACGGCGGGATCTGCCCGACGCGGTGCACCAGATGCGGGTCGCCACCCGCCGGCTGCGCAGCGCCTTCCGCTCGTACACCAAGGTGCTCGACCGCGCCGTCACCCAGCCCATCGGCATCGAACTCAAGTGGCTGGCCGCCGAGTTGGGCGTGGAGCGGGATCGCGAGGTGCTGACCGAGCGGCTCCGGGAGGCGCTGGCCGAGGCGCCCGGTGCGCTCCGGCTCGGACCGGTGGACGCCCGGCTGACCATCTGGTCCGAACGGCGCCGGGCCGGTGCGCGGGACGGTGTGCTCGCCGCCCTGGACGGGCCGCGCTATCTGTCGCTGCTCCGGGCCCTGCACGCCTTCCTGGCGGAGCCGCCGCTGCGCAAGGCCGCCGGCCGCCCCGCGCCCGAAGTGGTCGCCGGAGCCGTGCTGAAGGACTACCGGCGGCTGGCCCGCCGTATGGAGACCGCGCTGACCGCACCCGCCGGACGGGAGCGCGACGAGGCGCTGCACGGCGCCCGCAAGGCGGCCAAGCGCACCCGGTACGCGGCGGAGGCCGCCCGCCCCGCGCTCGGCGGACCGGCGAAGAAGTTCGCCAAGCGGACCAAGCGGGTGCAGCAGCTGCTGGGTGACCACCAGGACAGCGTCGTGGCCCGCGGTGCCCTGCGCGAGCTGGCGACCCAGGCGCAGCAGGCCGGAGAGGGCGGCTTCACCTTCGGCCTGCTGTACGGGCGCGAGGAGACCCTGGCGGCCGACCGGGAGCGGGCGCTGCCGGACGTCTGGCGGAAGGCCTCGCGGCCGAAGCACCGGGCGGCGCTCCGGCCGTGACCTGCGCGGGAGCCGACGCGTCAAGGCTTCGCCGCGAGCACGTTAGGCTTGAGGGTCACCCCTGCCCGCTGATGAAAGATCACCACGATGCCTGTCGAGTCGGTCTTCCCGCGTCTGGAGGCCCTCCTCCCGCACGTGCAGAAGCCCATTCAGTACGTCGGTGGCGAGCTCAACTCCACAGTCAAGCCGTGGGACGAGTGCGATGTCCGCTGGTCGCTCATGTACCCGGACGCATACGAGGTCGGTCTGCCCAACCAGGGCGTCATGATCCTCTATGAGGTCCTCAACGAGCGTGAGGGCGTGCTCGCCGAGCGCACCTACAGCGTGTGGCCGGACCTCGAAGCGCTGATGCGTGAGCACGGCGTCCCACAGTTCACGGTCGACGCGCACCGCCCGGTCGGCGCCTTCGACGTGCTCGGCGTCTCCTTCTCCACCGAGCTGGGGTACACCAACCTCCTGACGGCCCTGGACCTGGCCGGCATCCCCATGGAGGCCAAGGACCGCACCGAGGACCACCCGATCGTCCTCGCCGGCGGTCACGCGGCGTTCAACCCCGAGCCGATCGCGGACTTCCTGGACTGCGCGGTCGTGGGTGACGGCGAGCAGGCGGTGCTGGAGATCACCGAGATCATCCGCGCCTGGAAGGCCGAGGACCGGCCCGGTGGCCGCGATGAGCTGCTGTTCCGCCTCGCGAAGACCGGCAGTGTCTACGTCCCCAAGTTCTACGACGTCGAGTATCTGGCCGACGGCCGGATCTCCCGCGTGGTACCGAACCGCTCCGGTGTCCCGTGGCGGGTGTCCAAGCACACCGTCATGGACCTCGACGAGTGGCCCTACCCCAAGCAGCCGCTCGTCCCCCTGGCCGAGACCGTCCATGAGCGGATGTCGGTCGAGATCTTCCGTGGCTGCACCCGCGGCTGCCGTTTCTGCCAGGCCGGCATGATCACGCGCCCCGTACGGGAGCGAAGCATCACCGGCATCGGCGACATGGTGGACAAGGGCCTGAAGGCCACGGGATTCGAGGAGGTCGGCCTGTTGTCGCTGTCCTCCGCGGACCACACCGAGATCGGCGACATCGCGAAGGGCCTCGCCGACCGGTACGAGGAAGACAAGATCGGCCTGTCGCTCCCGTCGACCCGGGTCGACGCGTTCAACGTCGATCTGGCCAACGAGCTGACGCGCAACGGCCGTCGCTCGGGCCTGACCTTCGCGCCCGAGGGCGGCTCGGAGCGGATGCGCAAGGTCATCAACAAGATGGTCTCCGAAGAGGACCTGATCCGGACCGTCTCCACCGCCTACGGCAACGGCTGGCGGCAGGTGAAGCTGTACTTCATGTGCGGTCTGCCGACCGAGACCGACGAGGACGTGCTCCAGATCGGCGACATGGCCGTCAAGGTCATCGCCGAGGGCCGCAAGGTCTCCGGGCAGAACGACATCCGCTGCACGGTCTCCATCGGCGGCTTCGTCCCCAAGCCGCACACCCCCTTCCAGTGGGCGCCGCAGCTGTCCGCCGAGGAGACGGACGCCCGGCTCGAAAAGCTCCGGGACAAGATCCGCGGCGACAAGAAGTACGGCCGCTCCATCGGCTTCCGCTACCACGACGGCAAGCCCGGCATCGTCGAGGGCCTGCTCTCGCGCGGTGACCGCCGCGTCGGCTCGGTGATCCGCGCCGTCTACGAGGGCGGCGGCCGCTTCGACGGCTGGCGTGAGCACTTCTCCTACGACCGCTGGATGAAGGCCGCCGAGGAGACGCTGCCCGGCTTCGGTGTCGACGTCGCCTGGTACACCACCCGCGAGCGGGAGTACGAGGAGGTCCTGCCCTGGGACCACCTGGACTCCGGTCTCGACAAGGACTGGCTCTGGGAGGACTGGCAGGACGCCCTCGACGAGACCGAGGTCGAGGACTGCCGCTGGACCCCGTGCTTCGACTGCGGTGTCTGCCCGCAGATGGACACCCAGATCCAGATCGGCCCCACGGGCAAGAAACTGCTGCCGCTGACGGTCGTCAAGTAGCGCTTCCCGTACGCGCCTTCGGCCCGGCCCGGCCCCGCACCCGCGTGGCCGGGCCGCCGTGCGTTGCCGCACAATGAGGCGATGCCCCCCGAGCTCATCGCGCCCACCGTCGATGTCCATGCCTCCTTCCTCGCCGCGATGGACGAGTTCCGGGCCGACGGCACCGAGGCCGTGCCGCACTCCGGCCTGGCCCGGGAGCTGCGGACTTGGGGAGCCCGCTGGGCGACCGCCGAGGGGTTCGCCGAGTACGTCGAGCTGACCGCCGGCGTCGCGGACGAGCAGCGCGACGACGGTCCGGTCCCGACGACCACCCGGTGGTGGGTGGCGGACGGCAGCTACCTGGGGCGGGTCACCTTCCGGCACACCCTCACCGCGTCGTTGCTCAACTACGGCGGACACCTCGGCTATGCCGTACGCCCCGGCGCCCGCCGCCGTGGCCACGCCACCGCGATGCTGCGCGCCGCACTGCCGATCGCCCACCACGAGCTGGGCATCGACCCGGTGCTGGTCACCTGCGACGACACCAACACCGGCTCACGTAAGGTCATCGAGGCCTGCGGCGGGATCTTCGAGGACCGGCGGGGCGACCGGCTGCGCTACTGGTTCCACCGGGCCGCGGTCACCGCCGGTCAGCGGCCGTAACGGCGCACCGAAGCACCGAAGTACAAGGGGGAGGGCCACATGGAGCCCATGGACAAGGACCGGCGGGTGCCCGACCGTTACGAGCCGGGCGAGGGCTGTCTGACCACCGCGGTCCGGATTCCGGTACGGATCGTGGTGCTGGTGCTCGTGGTGCCGGTGCGTCTGGTGTGGGACGCGCTGGCCGCCCTGGGCCGGGCCCTCCACCGGACCGTGCTGCGCCCCTTCGGCCGCGGCCTCGCCTGGCTGTGGCACACCCTCGTCGTGCTCCCCGTGGCCTGGGCCTGGCGCACGCTGGTCGTGGCCCCCCTGCGCTTTCTCCGGCAGTACGTGCTGACGCCGCTCGGGCGGGGAATCGCCTGGCTGCTGCGCGGACTTGGCGTGGGGCTGCTGTG
>NZ_JBHYPE010000036.1:0-42903 GCF_042746015.1 Streptomyces sp. NPDC058773 | reverse complement strand
GGCTGGCGAAGGCGTTGTTCGTGTGGCCGTGGGTGGCGTTGTGGCGGTTTGTGCTGGCGCCGTTGGGCCGGGGGACGGTCGCGGTGGTGGCGTGGTTGGTGCGGTATCTGGTGGTGGTGCCGGCGCAGTGGCTGTACGCCGTGGTGCTGACGCCGGTCGGCCGCGGTATCGCCTGGCTGCTGCGGGGGCTGGGTGTGGGGTTGTCGTGGCTGGCGAAGGCGTTGTTCGTGTGGCCGTGGGTGGCGTTGTGGCGGTTTGTGCTGGCGCCGTTGGGCCGGGGGACGGTCGCGGTGGTGGCGTGGCTGGTGCGGTATCTGGTGGTGGTGCCCGCCCGGTGGCTGTACTCGGCGGTGCTGGCGCCGCTCGGGCGGGGAATCGCCTGGCTTGTGCGCGGGCTCGGCACGGTGCTCGCCGCCCTCGTCCGGTGGACCGTGGTCGTTCCGCTGACCGCCCTGTGGCGGTATGTGCTGCGGCCCGTCGGGCGGGCGCTGGTCACCGTGGTGACGGTGCTCGTCCGCGAGGTCGCGGCGGCGTTCGGGCACTGCTGGCGGGTGGCCGGGATGATCTCCCGGGCCGTCGGCCGGTTCCTCGGCGCGGTGCTGCGGTGGGTCTTCGTCAAGCCGGTGCGCTGGGTGTACCGCACCGTCCTCACCCCGCTCGGCCACGGCATCCGGGACGGCATCTGGCGCCCGGTCCGGCAGGCGCTGCGCACCGCCCGCGAGACCGTGCGGCAGACCCGCAGGGAACTGCGGCGGGCCCTGTTCGGCGCACCCCGCGAGCCGGCGCGCGCCGCCGCCGCTGCGCCCCGGCGGGAACCGGGGGCGTCCGGGGCACGTACTCTTGGGAGCAGTACGACCGCACTCACGAAGGACTGAGCGACACTGGGCAAGCGACAGCCCGAAGGCCCGCCGCCCGCACCGGCGGTGCAGCGCATCCGACTGCGCTACACCAAGCGCGGCCGCCTCCGGTTCACCAGCCACCGCGACTTCCAGCGCGCTTTCGAGCGGGCGCTGCGCCGCGCCGAGGTCCCCATGGCCTATTCGGCGGGCTTCACCCCGCACCCCAAGGTGTCGTACGCCAACGCCGCCCCGACCGGTACGGGAAGCGAGGCCGAGTATCTGGAGATCCAGCTCGCCGAGCGCCGCGATCCGGACAAGCTGCGCGAACTCCTCGACGAGTCGCTGCCGGACGGCCTCGATGTGATCGACGCCGTCGAGTCCCGCACCAGCGGTCTGGCCGACCGTCTGGAGGCCTCGGTGTGGGAGATCCGGCTGGACGGGGTCGAGCCGGCGGCAGCCGGGCACGCCGTCGAGGCGTTCCTCGCCGCGGAAGAGGTGCAGGTCGAGCGCCGGACAAAAAATGGCATGCGGACCTTTGACGCGCGGGCCGCAGTGGCGCGTCTGGAGGCCGCCGGCCGCGAGGGCGATAGGCCCGACGGCAATGCCTGTGCGATACTGCGGCTGGTTGTTCGGCATTTGACACCTGCCGTTCGACCCGACGACGTCCTGTCCGGCCTCCGAGCTACGGCCGACCTGGCGCCGCCGGTCCCCGCTGCGGTGACCAGGCTGGCGCAGGGGCTGCTCGATGAGGAGACCGGCGCGGTGACTGACCCGCTGGCGCCCGACCGCGACGCTGCCACGGCCGCCCCATCCACGGCCGCCGGGCTGAGTGCCGCGAAGGTGACCAGTGGGGCCTCCCCGGCAGCCGGGGACGGCACTGCGTAGGACCGCCGTCGTCGCGTCGCCGATCAACCAGGGAGCCACCCCGGTCCGGCAGACGCACTGACCAGGAGACTTTCGCCGGTCTCGCCCCACGCGGGCCGGCGAGCGAGACGACAGCTCCCGTGCGGCGCCCGCGCCCCGGACAGCGGGACCGCGCTCATCACGCGGACCGCGACCGGAACCAGGCGCGGCGCCCGGGAGCGTGACGGGAGAACCGCCCGCATGCTCGAGCCCATTGAGCCCACCCGATCCGCGCCTGCCACGGATCGCGGTGCCGACGACAACCACTCACCCAGTGACACGCTGCCCCCGCGCCGCCGGCGCCGGGCGGCATCCCGGCCGGCCGGTCCGCCGGCGGCCGGCACCGCCGAAGCCGCGGTGGTGAGCACCGGGACCGACGCCGCGCCCGCGGCCGATCCGGCCCTCGACGAGGAGACCACCGCCTCCGCGGTGACCACCGGCGACGAGGCCAAGCCCGCCCGCACCCGCCGCCGCGCGACCCGCCGGGTCACCTCCCCGAGCGGTGCCCCGCAGCCGGGTGCCGCTGAGCCGGCCGCCGAGCCCGAGGCCGCCGAGGCCCCGGCCGTCGCCGAACCGGCCGCTGCCGAGGCGCCTGCCGAGGAGCCGCAGGCCGAGGAGGCCGCACCCCGCCGAACCCGCCGCCGGGCCACCCGCAAGGTGACCGCGCCGGCCGGTTCCCCGCAGCCCGAGGCCGCCCCGGAGCCGGTGGCCGCCGAGGCGCCCGCGCCCGCCGCGCAGCCCGTCGAGGCCGCCGTCGAGACGCCCGCCGAGGAGCCGCAGGCCGAGGAAGCCGCACCGCGACGTACCCGTCGCCGGGCCACCCGCAAGGCCACGGCTCCGGCCGGTGCCCCCCAGGTGAGCGCCGCCGACGAGACCGCCACGACGGACGAGAGCGCCGCGCCCGCCGAGGCCGCCGCCCCCGCCGCCGAGGAAGCGGCCCCCGCGGCTCCCGTTCCCGTCGAGGACGCCAAGCCCGCCCGGACGCGCCGCCGCGCGACCCGTAAGGCCACCGCCCCCGCGGGGCCGCCGCAGGCCACCGAGGAGGCCGAGGAGACCGCAGCGGCGGAGACCGAGGAGGCCCCGGCCGCCGCCGAGACCGCCGAGGCGCCCCGCCGCCGGTCGCGCCGCCGTGGCGAGCGCCCCGCGGAGCCGGCCGCCGAGGCCCCCTCCGCCGAGGAGGAGCCCGCGGCGGAGGAGCCGCAGCGCGGCCGCCGCCGTGCGCAGCGCCCCCCGACCGCCGTTTTCCAGGCGCCGGTCTTCACCGAGCCGATGTTCCAGACGCCGGAGAGCGTGGCCGCCGCACACGCCGCGGCCCGCGAGGAGGAGCCCGCCGCCGAGCCGGCCGTGGAGGAGCAGCCCGCCGCGGGCGCGCGCCGCCGTCGCCGTCGCGGTGCCCCGGCCGAGCCCGAGCAGGTGTCCGCGGCCCCGGCCGAGGAGCCGGCCGCCGAGGAAGCCGCCGCAGTGGCCGAGCCGGAGACCGAGCCGGAGACCGAGCCGGCCGAGAGCGGTCAGGAGGACGAGTCCGCCGACCGCCCCTCGCGCCGCCGTCGCCGTGGGGGCCGTCGCCGTCGTCGCGGTGAGGCCGCCGAGGGCGCCGACGAGCAGACCGCCGAGGACCGCGAGGCCCCCGAGGCCGAGGCCGAGGAGGCCGAGGAACCGGCCGCCGGGCAGCCGGAGCAGCAGGAGGACGCCGAGGAGGCGTCGGCCGGCGGCTCCAGCAGCAGCCGCCGTCGCCGTCGCCGCCGCCGTCGTACCGGTGAGGCCGCCGAGCCCGAGACCGCCGGTACCGACGACCCGGAGCGCACGGTCGTCAAGGTCCGCGAGCCGCGGAAGAAGGACGAGAGCACCAGCGCCGACGAGGTGCAGTCGATCAAGGGGTCGACGCGCCTGGAGGCCAAGAAGCAGCGCCGCCGCGAGGGCCGCGAGCAGGGCCGCCGCCGGGTGCCGATCATCACCGAGGCGGAGTTCCTCGCCCGCCGCGAGGCCGTCGAGCGGGTGATGGTCGTCCGCCAGAGCGGCGAGCGCACCCAGATCGGCGTCCTTGAGGACGACGTGCTCGTGGAGCACTTCGTCAACAAGGAGCAGGCGACCTCGTACGTCGGCAACGTCTACCTCGGCAAGGTGCAGAACGTCCTGCCGTCGATGGAGGCCGCGTTCGTCGACATCGGCAAGGGCCGCAACGCCGTGCTGTACGCCGGCGAGGTCAACTTCGAGGCGCTGGGCATGGCCAACGGCCCGCGCCGGATCGAGACCGCGCTGAAGTCCGGCCAGTCCGTGCTGGTGCAGGTCACCAAGGACCCGATCGGCCACAAGGGCGCCCGGCTCACCAGCCAGGTCTCGCTCCCCGGCCGCTACCTGGTCTACGTGCCCGAGGGTTCGATGACCGGCATCAGCCGCAAGCTGCCCGACACCGAGCGGGCGCGGCTGAAGCAGATCCTCAAGAAGATCGTCCCCGAGGACGCGGGCGTCATCGTGCGCACCGCCGCGGAGGGCGCGAGCGAGGACGAGCTGGCGCGCGACGTCCAGCGGCTGCAGGCGCAGTGGGAGGAGATCCAGAAGAAGGCCAAGGCCTCCTCGACCAGCTCCCCCTCGCTGCTCTACGGCGAGCCGGACATGACCGTCCGGGTCGTCCGCGACATCTTCAACGAGGACTTCTCCAAGGTCATCGTCAGCGGTGACGACGCCTGGCAGACCATCCACGGCTATGTCGGGCACGTCGCCCCGGACCTCGTCGACCGGCTCCAGAAGTGGACCTCGGACGTCGATGTCTTCGCGACGTACCGCATCGACGAGCAGCTGATGAAGGCGCTGGACCGCAAGGTCTGGCTGCCCAGCGGCGGTTCGCTGGTGATCGACCGGACCGAGGCGATGGTCGTGGTCGACGTCAACACCGGCAAGTTCACCGGCCAGGGCGGCAACCTGGAGGAGACGGTCACCAGGAACAACCTGGAGGCGGCCGAGGAGATCGTGCGCCAGCTGCGGCTGCGCGACCTCGGCGGCATCATCGTGATCGACTTCATCGACATGGTGCTGGAGTCCAACCGGGACCTGGTGCTGCGGCGCCTGCTGGAGTGCCTGGGCCGGGACCGTACGAAGCACCAGGTCGCCGAGGTGACCTCGCTCGGCCTGGTCCAGATGACCCGTAAGCGGGTCGGTCAGGGCCTGCTGGAGTCCTTCTCCGAGTCCTGTGTCCACTGCAACGGCCGTGGCGTCATCGTCCACATGGACCAGCCGACGACCGCCGGCGGCGGTGGCAAGCGCAAGAAGAAGGGCAAGGCCGTGCAGGCCGAGCCGCATGTCCACGAGGTCGAGGCGGCCGAGCCGACGCCGGACGGCGGCGCCCCGGAGCTGGAGCCCGTCGCCGTGACGGAGGCCGAGCTGCAGCCCGCGGTGGCCGAGGCCGACGAGTGGTTCAGCAGCCCGGCCGAGGCCGAGGCGGCCGCCGGACGGGGCCGTGGCCGCCGCCGGGTGAGCCGTAAGGTGTCCGCCCCGGCGGGCGCCCCCAAGGCGACCGCGGAGGCCACCGAGATCGTCGTGCCGGCCGAGCCGGTGGCGGCACCCGAGCCGGAGCCCGCTCCGGAGCCGGTCGCCGAGGCGCCGGCCGCGGAGCCCGCGCCGGCCCGTCCGCGCCGCCGGGTGACCCGTAAGGTGGCCGCCCCGGAGGTCTCCGACGACTCCGCCGGCACCGTCGTGATCACCGCCCCGGCGGCGGAGCCGGCCACCGAGCCGGCACCGGGCGAGGCCGCGGAGCCCGTCGAGGGCGCTGCGGCCGGGGCGGAGCCCGCGGCCAAGAAGACCGCGAAGAAGGCGGCTCCGAAGAAGACGACGAAGGCCGCGGCCAAGAAGACCACGGCGAAGAAGACCACGGCCAAGAAGGCGGCGGCGAAGAAGACCGCCACCGCCAAGAAGGCCACGGCGAAGAAGACCACCGCGAAGAAGACGACGAAGAAGGCGGCGGCCAAGAAGACCGCCGCCGCCGAGCAGCCCGCCGTGGCGTCGGTGTCCGCCTCCGCGGAGGACTGAGCGGTACGGCCGTGCCCCGGGCCCAGGTGGCCCGGGGCCGGTTTGACCCCCTGGTCGAGGCCCCGTAACCTTGACCGTCGGTGTCTGTGACACCAAACCCCTGAGCACACACCTCTCGGTCCGCCGAGGGAGGCCGCTCGTCCACTCGGATTCCATGGGCCCTATCCCGAGCCCGTGTGAGCGGCTGGCATCAGAGGATCCGTTTCCAGCGAAAGAGAGTTCCGCGTGTACGCGATCGTGCGCACCGGCGGGCGCCAGCAGAAGGTTGCTGTTGGCGACGTCATCGAGGTTGACCGCATTTCCACCAGCAAGGTCGGCGACACCGTCGAGCTCTCGACGCTGCTGGTCGTCGACGGCGACTCGGTCACCAGCGACCCGTGGGTCCTGGCCGGCGTGAAGGTCCAGGGCGAGGTCGTGGACCACCACAAGGGCGACAAGATCCGGATTCAGAAGTACAAGAACAAGACCGGTTACAAGAAGCGGATCGGCCACCGCCAGCTCCACACGGCGCTGAAGATCACCGGCATCGACGCTCCGGCGAAGTAAGGGACTGAGGAGACATGGCACACAAGAAGGGCGCATCGTCCACTCGGAACGGTCGCGATTCCAATGCTCAGCGGCTCGGCGTGAAGCGCTTCGGCGGTCAGGCCGTCCTCGCCGGTGAGATCCTGGTCCGCCAGCGTGGCACCCACTTCCACCCGGGCACGGGCGTCGGCCGCGGCGGCGACGACACCCTGTTCGCCCTTGCTGCCGGTGCGGTGCAGTTCGGCACCCACCGTGGCCGCAAGGTCGTGAACATCGTCCCGGTCGCCGAGTAATTCCGGCCCGGACGTAGTTCCACGCACCGCAGCATTCCGAGGGCGGACCGCCTTTTCCCGTGAGAACGGGAAGGCCGGTCCGCCCTTGGCGCGTTGATACAGAGACACCGCAGTACGAGAGACATCCGCGGTACCGGAGACATCCGCGCGGTACCGCAACACCCGCAGTTATCTGGAGGCACCCCCACCATGACCACCTTCGTGGACCGCGTCGAGCTGCACGTCGCCGCGGGTAACGGAGGCCACGGCTGTGCCTCCGTTCACCGTGAGAAGTTCAAGCCGCTCGGCGGCCCGGACGGCGGCAACGGCGGCCGTGGCGGCGATGTGATCCTGGTCGTCGACCCGGACGTCACCACCCTCCTCGACTACCACCACCACCCGCACCGCAAGGCCACCAACGGCCAGCCCGGCGCCGGTGACAACCGCGAGGGCAAGAACGGCAAGGACCTGGTCCTGCCGGTGCCGGACGGCACGGTCGTGTTCGACACGAACGGCGAGGTCCTCGCCGACCTGGTCGGCCGCGGCACCACCTTCATCGCCGGCCAGGGCGGCCGGGGCGGCCTCGGCAACGCCGCGCTCGCCTCCGCCCGCCGCAAGGCCCCCGGTTTCGCGCTGCTCGGCGAGCCCGGCGAGGCCCGCGACATCGTGCTGGAGCTGAAGACCGTCGCCGATGTGGCGCTGGTCGGCTACCCGAGCGCCGGCAAGTCCTCGCTGATCTCGGTGCTCTCCGCCGCCAAGCCGAAGATCGCCGACTACCCCTTCACGACGCTGGTGCCCAACCTCGGTGTGGTGACGGCCGGTTCGACGGTCTACACCATCGCCGACGTGCCGGGTCTGATCCCGGGCGCCAGCCAGGGCAAGGGCCTGGGCCTGGAGTTCCTGCGCCATGTCGAGCGCTGCGAGGTCCTGGTGCACGTCCTCGACACCGCGACCCTGGAGTCGCACCGCGACCCGGTCTCCGACCTGGACGTCATCGAGGAGGAACTGTCCCAGTACGGCGGCCTGGAGAACCGGCCGCGGGTGGTCGTCCTCAACAAGGTCGACATCCCCGACGGCCAGGACCTCGCCGAGATGATCCGCCCCGACCTGGAGGAGCGCGGCTACCGCGTCTTCGAGGTCTCGGCCGTCGCCCACCAGGGCCTCAAGGAGCTGTCCTTCGCCCTCGCCGACATCGTCGCGAAGGCCCGTGCCGCCAAGCCGGTCCAGGAGGCCACCCGGATCGTGATCCGGCCGCAGGCCGTGGACGACACCGGCTTCACGGTCACGGAGGAGGGCGAGCACTTCTACCGTGTCCGTGGCGAGAAGCCCGAACGCTGGGTGCGCCAGACCGACTTCAACAACGACGAGGCCGTCGGCTATCTGGCCGACCGGCTCAACCGCCTCGGCGTCGAGGACGCGCTCCTCAAGGCGGGCGCCCGCGCCATGGACGGCGTCGCGATCGGCCCCGAGGACAACGCGGTCGTCTTCGACTGGGAGCCGACCATGGCGGCCGGTGCGGAGATGCTGGGCCGGCGTGGTGAGGACCACCGTCTGGAGGCGCCCCGGCCGGCCGCGCAGCGCCGCAGGGACCGCGACGCGGAGCGGGACGAGGCCGCCGAGGAGTACGAGCGCTTCCGGCCCTTCTAGGAGGACCGCGCCGGCGGCCCGTCAACGGCGGGCCGCCGGACGGCAAACACGGAAAGCACGGAATACGGGGAAGGCCCCGGGAGGAGATCCTCCCGGGGCCTTCCCCGTATGCGGTTCCGCGCCGAGGCCGTGGACGGCCCGCTGCGGGGTCAGACGCCGGCGGTGGCGTCCGTGGTGCCGTTGGCCGGGTCCTCGGCCGTCTCGGCGGGGTCCACGTCCTCCTGCGAGCGCTGCCCGGGGATACCGGCCAGCCGGTTCTCCATCCGGATGCGCCGCTCGTCGGCCTTGGTGCCCAGGGCCAGCGCGGCCTGGTTGAAACGGACCGACGACGGCGGGTCCGACGGGCCCAGCAGATGCTCCTTCAGCTCGGCCCGCTCGCCGGCCAGGGTGTCCAGCTCCGGCTTGCGGACCGCGTCGAGCAGACCCGCCACCTGCGCCGCGTCCGGCGTGAGGATCGTCGCCGCCCGTACGGTCGGGAAGTTCACCCGGAAGTCGTCCTCGGTCATTCCCGAGGTGTTGGCGACCGCGTACGGCTTCTCGCTCGTCAGGTAGTCGGAGACCACGCTGGAGACATCGCTGATCAGCACGTCCGCCTGGTTGAAGCAGCTGAAGATGCCGGGGCGGGCGGTGGTGACGATGCGGTGCTCCCACTCGGGGAAGGACTTCCAGTACGCCTCTTCCCAGGCGGTGACGGCCGACGCGACGGCGGCGGCGCGGCCCTCCTCCGGGGTGCCCTGGAGCCGCATCCGCTCCAGCTCGTCCGCGCTCTTGCGGAACGCGGAGGTGGTCAGCGCGTTCAGCTCGTCGCTGCGGCGGGTGAGTTCGGCGGCGGCCTCCGGGCCGGGCTGCTCGCCGCTGCGCCGGGCGTTCGCCTCCGTGATCATGGCCTGGATGCGGGTGTTGGCGGCGCCAGCGCGCGGGTCCACGGAACCGGTCATCGGGTGCGGCTTGTACAGCAGCCGCACGTTCTCGTCGGCGAGCAGCTCGCGGACGATGTTCTCGCCGGCCAGGATCACCGAGGTGTTGCCGGGGTTGCCGTCCCAGCCCTCCCAGGTCGGGGCGTACAGCACGGTCGTCAGCCGGCCGGCCGGGGCGCCGGAGTACGGGCGGATCGGCGCCAGTTGGGGGCGGCCGACCTCGATGACGTCCTTGTCCTCGACGCCGATGTCGGCGAGCTGGTAGCGGTCACGGGCCGCCGGGCCCGCCACCCAGACCTCGTCGTACGCCTTCGCGTACGGGTTGCAGGAGGACAGCTTGTCGCTCTCGCCGTGGTTGATGAAGGCGTGCTTGATGGACGGGATGCGCAGGATCTGCGAGGTCTTGCCGGAGTTCGCCGGGTGCAGCAGGACCTTGAGCGCGGAGTGCTCCAGGCGCATCAGGTTGGCGACCTTGGGGATGCAGACGATCGGGATGTCGGTCGCCTCGATCTTCTGCACCATGAAGCGCTCACGCAGCACGATGATCGGGTTGCCGTCCAGGTCGGCGAGGGTGCTCAGCCACATGTTGGCCTGGTAGGCGGAGGAGGCGCCGCCGGAGAAGTACATGCCGACCGTCGGCCGGTACTCCGTCAGCCAGTTGTCCAGCCACTCCAGCGCCTGCTTCTCACCGGCCACCCGCTTCTTGGGCAGCAGCCAGGTGCCCAGGTAGAGGGTGCCGCCGGCGGACAGGGCCAGGGAGACGGCGAGGCCGATGCCGCCCCAGAACGCGTCGGTGGTGATCGCGGTGAGCATCATGCCGGTGGTGGTCGGCACCGAGAAGCGCAGCAGGCGGCGGCCCGTCTGGCGGGAGAGGATGCGCGGCGGGGCGTCGCACAGCCGCAGCGCGCTCGCGTCGATGTTGCGGGTCACGAACGGCAGGCTGCGGGTCCGGCGGACCAGCACCGCGACCGCCTGGCACACGAAGTGGGTGCCGTAGAAGAGGAGCAGCGTGATGGTGAGCGGCGCCTGCTCCTCGAGTGGGTTGATGCCGTCGATGTGCAGCAGGCCGACCAGTATCAGCATGTCGCGCAGCAACTGGCGCACCGTGACATCGAACCGGATCCGGCCGAGCACCGCGAGCAGGCCGGGCTGCTTGTGCTGGAGGACCAGGTCGAGACCCAGGTTGACCACGGAGGCGGCGATGAACAGCGGGATGACGGGCAGCAGCGCACCGAGGAGCTGCGCGGTGAAGGCGACCATCATCGCGAAGAGGGCCGTGAGCTGTACGGCTCGACGGGGGACGATTCCGGCGGAAGGCACGGGGGAGGGCTCCTGGCAGCACGAAAGGTCAAGGGGAGGCCGAGGGGGGCGGCCGGGTCCCGCGCTGCGACGCCGCCGGAGCGGCGAAACGGGACCGATGGACACCCGACCGTATGACCTTGTTGGCCCTGGTGACAATCTGCTGTGGCTCTCATCACCGCGAAAGCGGATCAATCGAACGCAACCCGCCGGCCCGGGCTTCCCTCTTAAGGAAAACCTCGTGGGTATGCGGCCAACGGGAGACGTGGCCGTGCGCGCCTCCTTATTGTGCGCGACGTTTCGCGTGCCCGTGACCGGCCGGCCGGGTCTCACGGGGCGTCCGCCAGGCGATATCACGAAGCGCCCGTGGCCCGTACTGCCGTAGATTGCGCCCGTAGGGCCGTGGTGCGGGGCGCAGTGCACCCGTACGGCGGTGGGATCGGCAGAGCACAGGGGTAACGCAGGTGGCAGGCGCAAGGCAGGACGTGAAGGACGCCCGCCGGATCGTGGTGAAGGTCGGCTCTTCCTCGCTGACCACGGCCGCGGGGGGACTGGACGCGGACCGGGTCGACGCCCTGGTGAATGTGCTGGCCAAGCACGAGGACAAGGAGATCGTGCTGGTCTCCTCCGGTGCCATCGCGGCCGGTCTGGCGCCCCTGGGGCTCGCCAAGCGGCCCCGCGACCTGGCCCGGCAGCAGGCCGCCGCCAGCGTCGGCCAGGGGCTGCTGGTCGCCCGCTACACCGCCTCCTTCGCCCGCTACGGCCGCCGCGTCGGCCAGGTGCTGCTGACCACCGACGACACCAGCCGCCGGGCCCACTACCGCAACGCCTACCGGACCCTCGACCAGCTGCTGGCCATGGGTGCCGTCCCGATCGTGAACGAGAACGACACCGTCGCCACCGACGAGATCCGGTTCGGCGACAACGACCGGCTGGCGGCCCTGGTCGCCCATCTCGTCCGCGCCGATCTGCTGATCCTGCTGTCGGACGTCGACGGCCTCTACGACGGCGATCCGGCCACTCCGGGCACCTCCCGGATAGCCGAGGTCCAGGGGCCCGAGGATCTGGAGGGCATCTCCATCGGCAGCGCGGGCAAGGCCGGTGTCGGCACCGGCGGAATGGTCACCAAGGTCGAGGCGGCCCGGATCGCGGCCGCGGCCGGTATCCCGGTCGTCCTGACCTCCGCCGTGCACGCCGCGGAGGCGCTGGCCGGCGGTTCGACCGGCACCCACTTCCTGCGCACCGGCCGCCGCTCCGCCGACCGGCTGCTGTGGCTCGCGCACGCCTCCACACCGCGCGGGGCGCTCGTCCTGGACGACGGGGCGGTGCGGGCCGTCGTCGAGCGCCGCTCCTCGCTGCTGCCCGCCGGCATCGCCGCCGTCGAGGGCGAATTCACCGCCGGCGACCCGGTCGAGCTGCGGGACGGCGACGGCCGGGCGGTCGCCCGCGGCCTCGTCAATTTCGATGCCCGGGAAATCCCCCGTTTGATCGGCCGTTCGACCCGCGATCTCGCCCGTGAGCTGGGCCCCGCCTATGAGCGGGAGGTCGTGCACCGCGACGACCTGGTGCTGCTGCACCACTGAGCACCGTCCGCCGCCCGACGTCCTCCGGCGGCCGAAAACCGCCCCGTCGGCGGGGTGCGCAGACCGGCCTTTCCATGGAGACCTTGGTGAAAACGCCCCCGCGACGGGCCGCGGGCTGGTCAACTTTGTTGCGGGGCGCCGAAGGGGAGCGGCGTCCGCAGCGCAGCACGCGCACCCGCCGATGTACGACGGCTCCGCACCCCCGCGGGCGGAGCGATTCTCATCACAGGAGGCCGCCGGTGAGGCGAGGGCGACCGGGGTCACCGCCCCGAGGGACGGCGGAGCGCACCCTGACCAGCGTCGGAACCGGCGAGGACAGCGGCCGGCCGGACGAACCGGACACGGAGCGTGACGGTGCGGCGCAGCCCGCACCGGAGGCCGGACGCCGGGAGCTGTCCCGCCTGTGGCACATCACCCTGAGCGTCTCGGGCGCCGAGGCCCCGCTGACGGAGGTCCGGCGGGCGCTGGAGCAGCTCGCCCACGACCACCCGTTCCTGCTGACCAGCCGCTACGCCAACGACCACGCCGAGATCCGCTACTGGGAGGAGGCGCGGGACCTGCACGACGCCGCGGCCGTCGCCCTGCGCCTGTGGGGCGAGCACCGCTCGACGGCCAAGCTGCCGCCCTGGGAGATCGTCGGCCTGGAGGTCATCGACCGCGAGACCTACCACCAGCGCCTCGCGGAGGGGTACGGGCCGCCGCCGGCCTCCCCGGTCGGCGTCCACCCGTTCTGACCAGCGACCGTTCGCGTCCCGCGCTGTGAGATACGGCGTGGCCACCGCCCGCCACCCGGCTAGGCTGCGGCCATGACCAGCAGCGCACCGCACTCCTCGCCCGTCCTCGAGACCGCCCGCCGCGCGCGGGAGGCAGCCGCCGTCCTGGCGCCACTGCCGCGTACGGCCCGTGACGCGGCGCTGCTCGCCATCGCCGACGCCCTGGTGGAGCGGACCGACACGATCGTCACCGCCAACGCCCGGGACATCGCCAAGGCGCGGGAGGCCGGCACCGCCGAGTCGATCGTGGACCGGCTCACCCTCACCCCCGAGCGGATCGCGGCCATCGCCGCCGACGTCCGCCAGGTCGTGGCGCTGCCCGACCCGGTGGGCGAGGTGGTGCGCGGCTCGACCCTGCCCAACGGTCTCGACCTGCGGCAGGTCCGGGTCCCGCTCGGCGTGATCGGGATCATCTACGAGGCCCGGCCCAATGTGACGGTGGACGCCGCGGCCCTGTGCCTGAAGTCGGGCAACGCCGTGCTGCTGCGTGGCTCGTCCTCCGCGTACGCCTCCAACAGCGCCCTGGTGGAGGTGCTGCGCGACGCCGTGCAGAGCGCCGGACTGCCCGCCGACGCGGTGCAGCTGGTGCCCGGTGAGAGCCGGGACTCGGTGCGCGAGCTGATGCGCGCCCGCGGCCTGGTCGATGTGCTGATCCCGCGCGGCGGCGCGTCCCTGATCCGGACGGTCGTCGAGGAGTCCACGGTCCCGGTGATCGAGACCGGCACCGGCAACTGCCACGTCTACGTCGACGAGGCCGCCGACCTCGACATGGCGATCGACATCCTGGTCAACTCCAAGGCCCAGCGGCCCAGCGTCTGCAACGCCGCCGAGACGGTGCTGGTGCACGCCGGGATCGCCGAGAAGTTCCTGCCGCGTGCCCTGGAGGCGCTGACCCAGGCCGGTGTCATCGTGCACGGCGATGCCGCCTGGCAGCAGGCGGGCCCCGGGCTGGTGGCCCCCGCCACCGACGAGGACTGGGCGACGGAGTACCTCTCGTACGACATCGCGGCCGCCGTGGTGCCCGACCTGGACGCGGCGGTGGCGCACATCCGGCGCTGGACCTCCGGTCACACCGAGGCGATCGTGACCACCTCGCAGGCCGCCGCCCGCCGATTCACCCAGTTGGTCGACTCCACCACCGTCGCTGTGAATGCCTCGACCCGGTTCACCGACGGCGGCGAGTTCGGCTTCGGTGCGGAGATCGGTATCTCGACGCAGAAGCTGCACGCCCGCGGCCCCATGGGACTGCCGGAACTGACCTCCACGAAGTACATCGTCACGGGCGACGGCCACACCCGCTGAACGTCCCCCGGATTCCCCGTTCTCCCTGCCCAAAATGGTGGGCCGGGGCTAACCTGGACGGGTGCCGGACGACGTGGGGGGCAAGCCGTTCCCGGACGGTGAAGAGCCCGACGAGCACCACCACGGGAGCCACGGAAGGGCGGACGAAGAATTCGCCTCCGTGGTTTTCGACGAGGAATTCGTCCGGGCCGCCCCCGTTCACGAGCCCTCGGCGGTCGAGCGGATGCTGGCCGCCGCCGAGGCACGCGCCGAGGCCGAGGCGGCCCGCTCCGGACCCGGTTTCGGCGCCGAGGGCGACGAACTGGACGGGCTCGGCCCCCGCGGCCGTCGCCACGGCCGCGAGCCCGACGACTACGACGGCTACGCCGATTACGGAGAGTACGACGACGGGGAGTACGGCGACTATCCGCCGCATGACCCGTATGGCCCCTACGGTGGAGCGCTGCGTCCGTACCGCAGCAGCACCCGCTGGCACCGGCCGGTCGCCTGGGTGCTGGCCGTGGTGATGGGCATCGGGCTGGTCGCGCTGGCCTTCAGCGCCGTCTACCGCGGCTCTGCCGGGCGGACCCAGAATCCGTCCCCGGCACCCACCTCCAGCGGCGTGGACGCCCCGGCCACGGGCGGCACGGACGGCGGCGTCGGCACGGTCCGCCCGGGCCTGCCGTCGGCGCCGTCCGCCGAGGCTCCGCGGCCCTCGTTCTCGGCGGTCCCCAGGCCGCACTGACGGCGTGGCACACTTCCCGCAAATCGGGCGCCTGAAACCGCATTGTCCGGCGAAGTTGCCCGGCGTCCCGGCGTTTACGTTCGCCCCGGCAGACCTACTCTTGTTGTATGACCGGGCCTGGTGACCCTCCGGAAGGGACGCCCAACGGCGCCCCGGGAGGCGGTGAGGACGAATACCGATCCGTCGTCTTCGACGAATCGTTTGTTCGGGCTGCGCGGCTGCAGGAGTTCTCCGCGGACGAGCGGCTCGGCGAGCACCACTCGCCGGCCGTCAAGACCCGGCACGCCTGGCGGCGGCTGGGCGGCTCCCGGCAGGCGATCCTGCTGGTGCTGCTGATCGTGCTCGCCTTCGGCACCGCCGTCTACATGGGCGTACGGCACCCGTACAAGACCCCCGAGACGGTCCGGCCGCAGTTGCTGCGCTCCGCGGTGGTGCCGCTGGCACCGTCCGGGAAGGTTCCCGGCGCGACGCCCGAGGACCTCTTCGCGCACAGCCCCGCGGCGAATTACCGGATCGGCGCCGCGGGCGTCAATCTGCCCGCCGTCTCCCGCACCGAGCACTTCTCCGACGGCCAGATCGTCTCCGCGCTGACCATCGCGAAGGACTACCTCGTCCGCTCTTCGCTGGACCCGGACACCCTCACCGGCGGCTCCGTACGGCCGGTGCGGCTGCTGCTCGACACCCGCCAACTCGACCAGTTCGACCGGAGCCTGGCGCGCCCCGACGACAACGGCCACCACGCCGCGACCGGGTGGCTGGTCCGCTTCGACCCACAGCAGACCCGGCTCGCCGACCGGGAGGTACGGGTCAACGGCACGCTGTCCGCCTCGGAGTTGAGCCCGGACGCCCTCGACGTGACCGCCGACTACACCTTCGTCTACGCCGTGCGGCCCGCGCCGGGCGCACCGCACGCCGCCGGCCAGGACACCGGCAAGCCCACGCCGGGCGCCGCCTCGCTGGTCACCGTCCGCCGTGAGATGCACTTCCGGCTGACCCGCGACAACCTCAGCGACCACCGTCTGGAGGTGCTGCAGAGCAGCCTGCAGGCGGGGCCGCTGGCCTGCTCCTCGAAGCCGGCCGACGCGCTGCGCCCGCTGTTCGCGGGACAGCACGCCGGCAACGACCGGCCTTCGGGTACGGACCCCTACGCCCGGGACCGCGTCAACCCCTCCCTCTGCGGAGAGCTGGCGCCCGCCGCCCAGCCGAAGCCGAGCCATCCGATGCGCTGAGCCGCCGGGCCCGCCCATGCGCCGGGCCTCCGAGGAGCCGGGGCGGGCTAGGAGTCCGCTCCGCCGCTCCCATTGGCGCCGCCCGAACCGTCGGGCCGCGGTCCGCCACGGAAGACCGTGTCGCGCAGCTTGCCGCCCAAGTCGCCCGCGCCGCCCGCGATATCGCGCACCAGGCCCATCAGCGGGTCCTTGCTGTTGCGCATCGAGTCGGCGTAGTGGGCGGCGGAGTCGCGGAACGAGTCGGAGACCGAGGTGTCCTTGTCCTCGTCCCGGCGCGGGTAGTGGCCGTCCATGATCCGCTGGTAGTCGCGGCCGGCCGCCCACTTCTTGAGTTCGGCCGCCCGCACGGTGGTGAACGGGTGGCTGCGCGGCAGCAGGTTGAGGATCTTCAGCACGGAGTCGCGCAGATCGCCGCCGGACTCGTACTCGTCCGCCTGCTTCAGGAAGGCGTCGACATTCATCTCGTGGAGGTGATTGCCGCCGGCCAGCTTCATCAGACCGCGCATCGAGGCCTGCAGATCCTGGCCGACCAGCAGCCCGGCGCGGTCCGCCGACAGCTCCGACTTGCGGAACCACTCGCGCAGCGCCGTCACGATCGCCATGATCGCGACATTGCCCAGGGGGATCCACGCGACCTTCATCGCCAGATTCGTCAGGAACAGCAGGATCGTGCGGTAGACGGCGTGACCGGACAGCGCGTGGCCGACCTCGTGGCCGATGACCGCCCGCATCTCCTCCTCGTCCAGCAGCTCGACCAGACCGGTCGTCACCACGATGATCGGCTCGTCCAGACCGATGCACATGGCGTTGGGCTGCGGGTCCTGATTCACGTACATCGGCGGGACCTTCTCCAGGTCCAGGATGTAGCAGGCGTCCCGCAGCATGTCGTTGAGGTGCGCGAACTGCTGGTCGCCCACCCGCACCGAGTCCGACAGGAACAGCAGCCGCAGGCTGCGCTCCGGCAGCAGGCCGCTGAGCGTCTTGAAGACGGTGTCGAACCCGCTCAGCTTGCGCAGCGCCACCAGCGCCGAGCGGTCCGCCGGGTGCTCGTACGCCCGCGACGAGATGCCGGGGAATCGCCGCCGGTCCCGGCTCGGTACGTTCGCGCTGCCGCCTGGGCTCTCCGTCATTGGGGCCTCCCCCTCTTCGACTGCGTGTGTTCAGACTAGAGGACGCCACCGACAGGCGAATGGATGCTCGGGCGTACGCTGGCGATCGCACCAATACCCGCCCAGGCCCGTACACATGGCGCACGGGCCGCATCAGTAGGGAGCGCATCGTCATGCCGTATCCGAGCGTGCTGCTCGCCGCAGCCCAGGAGACCGCCAGGGACGGCGGACCCGGATGGATCCTGCGCGCGGTGATCATCGGCGGGGTCGTGGGCGCCGCCCTGCTCGCCTGGTTCCTGCTGCGCGGCTACGGCCAGGACTGACCTCCCGCAGGCCGCCGCCGGCCTCCCGGGGGGCGTCCGGGCGGAGTCGCCGTGGGCCCGCGGCGGACGGCCGCATACGATGTGGTGGAAGTCTCCTGCCCGACCCCAAGCCCGGATTGGTCCTGCCGACGATGAGCCTGCACACCACCGCACAGTCCCTGGCCACCCTCGCCGCCGAACCCGGACACGAGGGCGGTCACGCCAGCCTCAGCCCCTTCGTGACCGGCGGCGGCGCCCTGTTTGTCCTGCTCCTCCTGCTCTGGATCACCACCCGCTTCAACCGGGACCGCTGAGGCACCTGGCACCCGGCACCCGGCATCGCGCGCCGCCCAGTAGGGTCTGCACGCATGGGAGAGCACACAGGGCCCGTGAAGCGGCGACTCGGAGTGATGGGCGGGACGTTCGACCCGATCCACCACGGTCACCTGGTCGCCGCCAGCGAGGTGGCCAGCCAGTTCCACCTCGACGAGGTCATCTTCGTGCCGACGGGACAGCCGTGGCAGAAGAGCCACAAGACGGTGTCCCCGGCCGAGGACCGGTATCTGATGACGGTCATCGCGACCGCGTCGAACCCGCAGTTCTCCGTCAGCCGCATCGACATCGACCGCGGCGGCAAGACGTACACGATAGACACGCTGCGTGATCTGCGGACGCAGCACCGTGACGCGGATCTGTTCTTCATCACCGGCGCCGACGCGCTCAGCCAGATCCTCACCTGGCACGATGCCGCGGAGCTGGTCTCGCTCGCCCACTTCATCGGGGTGACCAGGCCCGGACACGTCCTCGCGGACCCCGGGCTGCCCGAGGGGGCGGTGTCCCTGGTCGAGGTACCGGCGCTGGCCATCTCCTCGACCGACTGCCGGGCGCGCGTCGCCCAGGGGGATCCGGTCTGGTACCTCGTGCCGGACGGTGTGGTGCGCTACATCGACAAAAAACAGCTGTACCGCAACGACCGCTGACGGGGCTGACGGAAAGGGGCACCGGTGAGCGACCGACAGGATCCGTACGGGCCGCAGGACCCGTACGCCCACGACCCGTATGCCCAGGAGCGGCACGGGCAGCCGGGCTACACCTACGACGCCTACGGGCAGCCGGTGTACCACGACGCCGCCCAGCCGGCGTACGACCAGCACTACGACGCGTACGGGCAGCAGGCCGCGGCGTCGGCCTATGACGGCTACGACCCCTACGGCGGCCATCAGACCGGCCGGGCCGCGCAGGACTACCAGGGCGGCCGGCAGTCCTACCAGGCGCAGCCGGAGTACGGCTGCGACGCCTACGGGCAGCAGCAGGCGCAGGCCCGGACCGGCTATCCCCAGCAGTACGACCCGTACGGCCCCGCGCAGCAGGAGCCCCCGCACCAGCAGGAGTGGATCCCGCAGCAGGCCCAGCAGTCCCCGTACGAGCAGCCCTCCTACGGGGAGCAGCCCCGCTACGAGGAGCCCGCCCCGCAGCGCCGGGACGGCGCGCCCCGGCCGCCGGCGCAGCGCGGCGCGCCGGCCGGTGACACCGGCGGGCCGGAGGCCGCGGGCGGTTCCGGCGGGCCCGATGGCGGCCCCGACTACCGCACCGAGCAGTTCGACTTCATCGAGGAGCCGGACGAGGACTCCGAAGACGTCATCGACTGGCTGAAGTTCACCGAGAGCCGCACCGAGCGGCGCGAGGAGGCCAAGCGGCGCGGCCGCAGCCGGATCGTCGCGCTGTCCGTGGTGCTGGCCCTGCTGGCGGCCGGCGGTGTCGGCTATCTGTGGTGGGCGGGCAAGCTGCCGGGCATGGCTGGGCCGGGCGCCGACGCGGCGGCCGCGGGCGCCGGACAGAAGCGCGATGTCCTCGTCGTCCATCTGCGGGACACCAAGACGGGGAACAGCTCGACGGCGCTGCTGGTGGACAACGAGACCACCCACAAGGGCACCACCGTCCTCCTGCCCAACAGCCTCCTCGTCTCCAAGGACGACGGCTCCACCACGACGCTCGGCAAGTCCGTCAAGGACGAGGGCACCGAGCCGACCCGGGACTCCCTCAACAGCCTCCTCGGCGCCGACCTCAAGGCCAGCTGGCGGCTGGACACCCCGTACCTGGAGAACCTCGTCGAGACGGTCGGGGGGATCACGCTCGACACCGACGCCACGGTCCCCGGCGCCAAGAAGGGCGCCTCCCCGGTCGTCAAGCAGGGCACCGCCCAGGACCTCAGCGGCCAGGCCGCCGTCGCCTACGCCACCTACCTGGGGCCGGGCGAGCCGCAGACCAGGCAGCTGCAGCGGTTCGGCCAGGTCATGCAGGCGACCCTGAAGAAGGTCTCCAGCGACGCCGACGGCGCCACCACCACCGTGAAGACGCTGCTCCAGGTGCTCGACCCACCGCTCACCGAGGCCCAGCTGGGCAGCTCGCTGGCGCAGCGCGCGGAGCTGGCGAAGACCGGCGCCTACCGGACCACCCTGCTGCCCGTGCAGGCGAACGGGACGCTCAGCCGGACGACCTCGGCACGTGTGGTCAAGGACGTGCTCGGCGGCACGGTCAAGAAGACCGCCCCCGACGCGACCGCCCGGGTCGCGGTCCGTAACGCCACCGGAAACCGGGCCGCCTCCGGCAAGGCGCAGGTGGCGCTGCTCAATGGCGGCTACAGCTTCGTCGACGGCGGCATCGCCGGTGCGGCCACCGCCTCCCGGATCACCTACGCGGACGCCGCCCAGAAGACCAAGGCCGTGGAGGTCGCCAAGACACTGGGGCTGCCGGGCACCGCGGTCCGGCAGGGCAAGGGCGCCTCGAACGCCGACATCACCGTGCTGCTGGGGCGGGACTACCAGGGCTGACGGGCCGGGCGCGGCCGGCCGGGCCGATGGCGGCCGGCCGGTCCCGGCGGCCCGGCCCCGGCGCTGACCGGCCCGGACGCCGGGTCCGGCCGGTGGGTTCGAAAACACAGCCGGGAGTGTCGGCGGTCCGTGAGACCCTTGAGGGGTACCTGACCGCCGATCCGGTTGCCCATGGGGACTCCGCGGCGCGCGCCGCGGTTCCGCAGCGAGCGAGCGCCCCTGCCCGGCCGGAGAGGCTGCCCTCGAACCGGAAAGCCGCTTGTGACCGCCACGGACCGCTCCATCGAGCTCATCAACGCCGCCGCCCAGGCCGCTGCCGACAAGCTCGCGCACGACATCATCGCGTACGACGTCAGTGACGTCCTCTCGATCACCGACGCCTTCCTGCTGGCCTCGGCGCCCAGCGACCGCCAGGTCAAGTCGATCGTCGACGAGATCGAGGAACGCCTCAACAAGGACCTCGGCGCCAAGCCGGTCCGCCGCGAGGGCGACCGCGAGGCCCGCTGGGTGCTGCTCGACTACGTCGACATCGTGGTGCACATCCAGCACAGCGAGGAGCGCGTCTTCTACGCGCTCGAGCGCCTGTGGAAGGACTGCCCCGAGATCGACCTCCCCGAGGAGGCCAAGGCCACCCGGGGCAAGGCCGCGGCGCACGCCGACGCCACGGCCGGCGATCAGGACGGTGAGCTGCTCTGAACGCCACCAGGAGCGGCCAGGGTCGCCGCATCGTCCTCTGGCGCCACGGCCAGACCGCCTGGAATCTGGAGCGCCGCTTCCAGGGCTCCACGGACATCGAGCTGACCGAGGCGGGCGTCGCCCAGGCGCGGCGCGCCGCCCGGCTGCTCGCCGCCCTGGGACCGGACGCCATCGTCGCCTCCGACCTGCAGCGGGCCGCGGCGACGGCGGGCGAGCTGGCCGCGCTGACCCGGCTCGAGGTGACGCATGACGCGGCCCTGCGGGAGACCTACGCGGGCTCCTGGCAAGGGCTGACGCACGACGAGATCCTGGCGCGGTACGGGGAGCAGTACACCGCCTGGAAGCGCGGGGAGCCGGTGCGCCGCGGCGGCGGCGAGCTGGAGACCGAGGTCGCCGACCGGGCCGCCCCCGTCGTCCTCAACCACGCCGACAAGCTCCCCGAGAACGGCACCCTGGTCGTGGTCAGCCACGGCGGCACGATCCGCACCACCATCGGGCGGCTGCTCGGTCTGGAGGCCCACCACTGGGAGGGCCTGGGTGGTTTGTCGAACTGCTGCTGGTCCGTGCTGGGCGAGGGCGCGCGCGGCTGGCGCCTGATGGAGCACAACGCCGGCACCCTGCCGGAGCCGGTGCTCGGCGACGACGACTGAGCCCGCCCGAGCGGTCCGGCCCCCGGATTTCACATCTGGGCAGGTCGCAGGCTAAAGTTCTTCTTGTTCGCGGCGCCGCCGGGGGAAACCCGGGGGAGCGGAACAAGACCCGGGGCTATAGCTCAGTTGGTAGAGCGCCTGCATGGCATGCAGGAGGTCAGGAGTTCAATTCTCCTTAGCTCCACAACCCGGATGATCCCGTCTCCTGATGGAGGCGGGATCTTCTCGTTGTACGGACCGCTGTGCCGGGGCGTGCGCTCTCCTGGTGGGGCGCCCTCGGCCGCCGTCGCCGGGGGCGCCGCGCAAGGCGCTGTCGTCGGCCAGGGTGGCGCGAAAGGCGGGCCTGTGCGGGCCCCCGGTCCGTGGCAGAATCGGACGGCGCCGGCAGGGGAGGAGAGATCGCGATGCCCACGAGCATCCTCGAGGAGGTCAATGACCTGCTCGAAGTGGCCGAGGCGCAGGGCCATGACTGGCTGCCGGAATACGCGCTCCGCTTCACCTGCCCCGTTGGCGGCCCCGTCTCCGTGTGCAGCAGTGGCGTCACCGCCCTGCAGTGCCCCTCGTGCGGCTCCTCCCATGTCGCACAGGTGCTGGGTGACAACGGGGGCGTTTCCTTCGTTTGTACGGCCTGCGGCCACAGTTGGAGCTGATGGATGGGCGCCCACAGCAGGAAATGTGACTGGTGCGGCAGTGGTACGCCGATCGTCCGGGACATGGAACCCGTCAACACGGACTACCAGTACTGGTGCGAGGAATGCGCCCGCGCCCTCGTCATAAAAGGCGACCCCATCGAGACCTACCGGGAACTCGACGGGGAGCCGATCTACGGGCGACTGCTGGACGAGCACTGCACGCTGAAGCGCTTCTACTCGTTCGTCACGGCCTGACCGGCCCACCGTCCCCCGGGGCCACCGCACGAGCGCACCTCCTCCTTGACGCCGTTTCAGGCAACTCGGGGCGGCTACGGACACTTCCGGGCGGCTCCGAACGGTTCCGGTCACGCGGAACTGCCGCCGGGGCGGGGGGCGTTGGGGCGGATATGAGACGGTCGGTCACATCCCCGGTACATACGCACGGTTCGGACACCGACGCGGGCTTCGGCGGACGGACGCGCGCCGCCCTGCCCCGACCGTTCCCGGAGCCGCCACAACCGGGCCGCGGTCAGGGCCAGCAGCGCGAGACCGGCGAGCGGATAGCCCGCGGAGAGCAGCATCTGCAGGCCGTTCTGGTGCAGTTCCTCGTGGTGATGCCAGCGGTGCGGCACCCACCACAGCGCGAACGAGCAGAAGAGCAGCCCCAGTACGCCGCCCGTCACCCACCACCGGCGGGCCGCGGCGCCCGTCCGGTGCAGTGCCTCGGAGCCGAGGAGGACCAGCACCGGTACGCACCACACCCAGTGGTGGGACCAGGAGATCGGGCTGACCAGGAGCGCGGTCATCGCGCAGGCGACGGCCGCCCAGGCGCGCTGTCCGCGCAGCAGCGCCCCGACCGCCAGTGCCAGCCCGAGCGCCCCGGTCAGACCGGCGGCCACGAGCCAGGCGGCGCCCGGGTCGTGGGTGTGCAGCAGCCGGGCGAGGACGCCGCGCAGCGACTGGTTCGCGGTGATCTCCACCTCGCCGACCCGGTCGGTGGCGTACACGATCTCGGTCCAGAAGCGGTGGGAGTCGCGGGGCAGCGCGAGCGCGGAGAGCAGCGCGGTGGCCAGGAAGGTGGCGGTGGCGACGACGGCCTGCCGCAGCCAGGGGTTCCAGGCGGCGCGGACCCCCGTGCCGGAGCGGAGCAGCTGCCCGGCGCGGACGAGACCGGCCAGCGCGAGGAACACCGCGAACAGCGCCGGGGTCAGCTTCAGGCCCGCCGCGAGCCCGATGCCGATGCCCGCGAACCGCCGGCTGTCCTGGCGGGTGAGATCCCACAGCACCAGGACGGCGATCAGCAGATTGATCTGGCCGTAGCGCAGCGTCGTCCAGACCGGCTCGCACCACACCAGCAGCGCGGAGACCGCGAACGTCGCGGCGGGCCGGGGGAGCCGCCGGGGCAGGCCGGTCAGCCGTAGGGAGAGGTGGACGACGCCGACGAGCAGCAGCAGGTTGCCGGCCGTGGCGACGGTGCGCATCGCCGGGACCCCGAGCAGGGTGAGCGGGGTGAACACCAGGGCGGCGAAGGGCGGGTAGGTATTGGGCAGGTGCGCCGAGGTCGCCACCATGTCGTAGAGGGACGCGCCGTTGCGGACGGTGAAGCCCTCGGCGCGGTAGACCATCAGGTCGATCATCGTCGCGTGCAGCAGGCGCTGCACGGTCCAGAAGGCGGCGAAGGAGACCAGACAGCCGAGCGCCGCCGTGAGGGTGGGGTGCCGGCGGACGAGGCCGCCGCCGGGGTGGGCGCCGCCGGCTTCGGTGGACTGCTCCAGCTCCAGCGCGGTCACGGCGCACGCTCCCCAGGACGAATCGGGCACAGGCCGCCGACAGTACCGCGCATCGTGCGGAAACGGTCCTGGTGGAACGAGCCGAAGGGCCTCCGGCAGAACGATTTGGCAGAAGCCGGGGAGGTCCGTGTAATGTAGGCGATGCCGCAGCGGGGAACCGGGCGGAAAACAGAACACGGGGCTATAGCTCAGTTGGTAGAGCGCCTGCATGGCATGCAGGAGGTCAGGAGTTCAATTCTCCTTAGCTCCACAATGAACGGAGCAGGTCGTCCAATACGGGCGGCCTGCTTTGTCGTGCGTACACGGACCGGGTGCCCGGGGGTGCGACCGGTGCCGGTTCCGCCGGGCCGCGCTGATGTCCGGTCAGCGGCGGGTCCGTTATGGCGAGTTGAGCGTTCGCTCCGCGCCCATTCCTGACCAGTCCTTGTCGTTCCTTGGGCTCATCTTGGTGATCGCATGTCCCTGACATGAACAGTTCACCGAAAGAGTGGCGCGCAATCGCGTGGGCGTGACCTCTCACGCATTCACCGCTCGTGCGGTGCCGCACACCGGCCCGCCGCGCAGCGCGGCACCCCGCAGCGCACCGCATCGCCACACAGGGGGTTACATGAGATCAAGCCGCACCAGATCACCGCGCGCCCGCGCCGGTCTCGCCTGGGCAGCGACGCTGCCGCTGGTCGCCGGTGCGCTCGCGCTCGGTGCGCCCGCCGCAGACGCCGCGGGCCACGACGGCGGCCGGCACGCGCTGCGGGGCACCAAGCCGCTGTGGGCCACCCGGCAGGCCGACCAGGGCGCCACCTCCGCCTCCACGGCCGTCACCGCCCGCGTCTACCTGGCCGGCCGCGACGCCAAGGGCCTCGCGGACCACGCGCGTGCCGTGTCCGACCCGCACTCCGCCGCGTACGGGAAATATCTGAGCCCCGCGCAGGTGCGTGCCCGTTATGGCGCGACGCACGACCAGATAGCCAAGGTGACCGGCTGGCTGAAGAAGTCCGGTCTGACGGTCACCGGCACCACCAACCGGTATCTGACGGTCAAGGGCGACGCGGCCGCCGCCGAGCGCGCCTTCGCCACCGACCTGCACAACTACCGCAAAAGCGGGCACACTTACCACGCCCCGTCGACCACCGCCTCCGCTCCCGCCTCCCTGGGCGGCGCGGTGCTGACGGTCACCGGCCTGGACAACGCACCGCGCCTGGCCCGGCACCACTCCGGCGAACTGCCACCGCCGGAAGGCGTCTTCCGCAACTCCGGCCCGTTCTCCTCGTACTACGGCTCCCGGACCGACAAGACGCTGCCGTCCGCCTACGGGCACAAGGCGCCGTACGCGATCAAGGGATACACGGGCAAGCAGCTCCGCGCCGCCTACGGGGCGAAGAAGTGGACCGGCAAGAACGTCACCGTCGCGATCACCGACGCCTACGCCTCGCCGACCATCGCCCGGGACGCGGACACCTACGCCGCCCGTAACGGCGACCCCCGTTACCGCCGCGGTCAGCTCTCCCAGGTCCTTCCCGAGCGCTACACGCACATCAAGGAGTGCGGCGCGGCCGGCTGGTACGGCGAGGAGACCCTCGACGTCGAGGCCGTCCACGCCGTCGCCCCCGACTCCGACATCGTCTACGTCGGCGGCGCCTCCTGCATGGACGACGATCTGCTGGACTCGCTCGGCAAGATCGTCGACGGGCACCTCGCCGACATCGTCTCCAACTCCTGGGGCGACCTCGAGGCGAACGAGACCCCGGACGTGGCCGCCGCCTACGACCAGCTCTTCCAGCAGGGCGCGGTGCAGGGCATCGGCTTCTACTTCTCCTCCGGCGACAACGGTGACGAGGTCGACAACACCGGCACCAAGCAGGTCGACACACCGGCGAACTCCGCCTGGGTGACCGCCGTCGGCGGCACCTCTCTGGCCGTCGGCAAGCACGACGCGTACCGGTGGGAGACCGGCTGGGGCACCCGGAAGGCCGTGCTCTCCAAGGACGGCAACGACTGGACCGGCTTCCCCGGCGCCTTCAACGGCGGGGCCGGCGGCGGCACCAGCAAGACCGTCACGCAGCCCTTCTACCAGCGCGGAGTCGTCCCGGACGGGCTCGCGAAGGCGAACGGCGGCGGCGCGATGCGCACCGTCCCGGACATCGCCGCGGTCGCCGACCCCAACACCGGCTTCCTGGTCGGCCAGACCCAGACCCTGCCGGACGGGAAGCTCGGCTACGACGAGTACCGCATCGGCGGCACCTCACTGGCCGCCCCGGTGATCGCGGGCGTCCAGGCGCTCGCCCAGCAGGCCCGGCACGGCGTCGCCCTCGGCTTCGCCAACCCCGGCATCTACCAGCGCTACGGCACCGCCGCCTACCACGACGTCACCGATCACCCGCTCGGTGCGGGCCGTGACCTGGCGGTCGTCCGCGTCGACTACGTCAACGGCACCGACGCGAGCAAGGGCACCACGACCTCGCTGCGCAGCCTCGGCAAGGACAGCTCGCTGCACGCCGTCGTCGGCTACGACGACGTCACCGGCGTGGGCACGCCGGGCGCCGGCTACGTGAGCTCCTACCGCCCCTGACGCCGGGGCACGGCACCGCCTCCCCGCACCGGCCGTGCCCGGTGGCGCGGCGGTAGGAGGACGGGGTAACAGGGGGCGGGGCCCGGGTTGGGGTAATCCTCAGCGCGGGCCCCGGACGCCCTGCGGTACCCTGACGCCATGCGTGCCGTACGCCTTCTGCTTAGCGGGCCGCGCTGATCAGTACCGACGGATGACAGAACCCGTCGGAATCGGCGCGGCTTCCCCTCCTGTGCGAGGGGTCTTTTTGTTTCCGGCGTGCCGGGATCCGGTGCGTTTCCGCCGGCAGAGACGATCGATGGAGCTTTGAGGACGATGAGCGAGACGACCACCGCTGCCGAGGTCGCAGCGCCGCACCGTTATACGGCCGCGCTGGCCGCCGACATCGAGGCACGCTGGCAGGACGTCTGGGAGGCGAACGGGACCTACGAGGCCCCGAACCCGAAGGGCGACCTGGCCGGCGACGCCGAGCGGGTGGCCCGCCCCAAGAAGTTCATCATGGACATGTTCCCCTACCCGTCCGGCGCCGGCCTGCACGTCGGACACCCCCTGGGCTTCATCGCCACCGACGTCTACGCCCGCCACCAGCGCATGACGGGCCACAACGTCCTGCACACCCTGGGCTTCGACGCCTTCGGCCTGCCCGCCGAGCAGTACGCCGTCCAGACCGGCACCCACCCGCGGGTCTCCACCGAGGCCAACATCGTCAACATGCGGCGCCAGCTGCGCCGCCTGGGCCTGGGCCACGACCGGCGCCGCTCGGTCGAGACGATCGACCCGGCGTACTACAAGTGGACCCAGTGGATCTTCCTGCAGATCTTCAACTCCTGGTACGACCCGGACGCGGACGCCGCCCGCCCGATCGACACCCTGGTCGCGCAGTTCGAGGCCGGCACCCGCCCGACCCCCGACGGCCGGGCCTGGAGCGCGCTGAGCCCCCTGGAGCGGGCCAACATCCTGGGCGAGTACCGCCTCGCGTACGCCTCCGACGCACCGGTCAACTGGTGCCCCGGACTGGGCACGGTGCTGGCCAACGAGGAGGTCACCGCCGACGGCCGCTCCGAGCGCGGCAACTACCCGGTCTTCAAGGCCAAGCTGCGCCAGTGGAACATGCGCATCACCGCCTACGCCGACCGGCTGCTGAACGATCTGGACGCGCTGGACTGGCCGGAGGCCATCAAGCTGCAGCAGCGCAACTGGATCGGCCGCTCCGAGGGCGCCCGGGTCGACTTCCCGGTGGGCGATGACAAGATCACCGTCTTCACCACCCGCCAGGACACCCTGTTCGGCGCGACGTACATGGTGCTGGCCCCCGAGCACCCGCTGGTCGCCGGCGCCGACAACGGCGCGGGCTCCCTGGTCCCGGACGCCTGGCCCGAGGGCACCCACGACGTGTGGACCGGCGGCCACGCCACCCCCGGCGACGCCGTTGCCGCCTACCGCAAGCAGGCCGCCTCCAAGTCGGACGTCGAGCGGCAGGCCGAGGCCAAGGACAAGACCGGTGTCTTCACCGGCGCGTTCGCGACCAACCCGGTCAGCGGCGAGCAGGTCCCGGTCTTCATCGCCGACTACGTCCTGATGGGCTACGGCACCGGCGCGATCATGGCCGTGCCCGCCCACGACAGCCGTGACTTCGCCTTCGCCCGCGCCTTCGAGCTGCCGATGCGCTGTGTCGTCGAGCCGTCCGACGACCGCGGCACCGACCCCTCGACCTGGGACGACGCCTTCGCCTCGTATGACGCGAAGATCGTCAACTCGTCCGGTGCGGACATCTCGCTGGACGGTCTGGGCGTGACCGAGGCCAAGGCGAAGATCACCGAGTGGCTGGCCGGCCAGGGCATCGGCGAGGGCACCGTCAACTTCCGGCTGCGCGACTGGCTGTTCAGCCGACAGCGCTACTGGGGTGAGCCGTTCCCGATCGTCTACGACGAGGACGGTGTGGCGCACGCCCTGCCCGAGTCGATGCTGCCGCTGGAGCTGCCCGAGGTCGAGGACTACTCCCCGCGGACCTTCGACCCGGACGACGCCGACACCCAGCCGGAGACCCCGCTGTCCCGCAACGAGGAATGGGTCCATGTCGACCTGGACCTGGGCGACGGCATCAAGCGCTACCGCCGCGAGACCAACACCATGCCCAACTGGGCCGGTTCGTGCTGGTACGAGATGCGCTACCTGGACCCCCGCAACGGGGACGCGCTGGTCGACCCGGAGATCGAGCAGTACTGGATGGGCCCGCGCGAGGGGCAGCCGGCCGGTGGCGTCGACCTGTACGTGGGCGGCGCCGAGCACGCCGTACTGCACCTGCTGTACGCCCGCTTCTGGTCCAAGGTGCTGCACGACCTGGGACATGTCGCGTCCTCCGAGCCGTTCCACAAGCTGTACAACCAGGGCATGATCCAGGCCTTCGTCTACCGGGACAGCCGCGGCATCGCCGTCCCGGCCGCCGAGGTCGAGGAGCGCGACGGCGGCTACTACCACCAGGGCGAGAAGGTCAGCCGCGTCCTGGGCAAGATGGGCAAGTCCCTGAAGAACGCGGTCACCCCGGATGAGATCTGCGCCGAGTACGGTGCGGACACCCTGCGCCTGTACGAAATGGCAATGGGCCCGCTGGACGTCTCGCGCCCGTGGGACACCCGGGCCGTCGTCGGCCAGTACCGCCTGCTGCAGCGCCTGTGGCGCAATGTCGTCGACGAGGCGACCGGCGAGGTCACCGTCGTCGACAGCGAGCCGGACGAGGCCACCCTGCGCGCCCTGCACAAGGCGGTCGACGGCGTCACCCAGGACATGGCGAACCTGCGCTTCAACACCGCCATCGCCAAGGTGACCGAGCTGAACAACCACCTGACCAAGGCGGGCACCCCCGTTCCGCGCACGGTCGCCGAGCAACTGGTGCTGCTGATCGCCCCGCTGGCGCCGCACATCGCCGAGGAGCTGTGGCGCAAGCTGGGCCACACCGACTCCGTGGTGTACGCGGACTTCCCGGTGGCCGACCCGGCATACGTCGTGGACGAGACCGTGACCTGCGTCGTGCAGATCAAGGGCAAGGTCAAGGCGCGCCTGGAGGTCGCCCCGTCGATCTCCGACGCGGACCTGGAGACGGCGGCGCTGGCCGAGCCGGCCGTGGTCGCGGCGCTGAACGGTGCGGGCATCCGGAAGGTCATCGTCCGGGCGCCGAAGCTGGTGAACATCGTTCCTGCGTGACCACCGGCGGGCGCCCGGACCGGCTCCCGGGCGCCCCGCAGCGGGTCTTCGGCACGCACCCCGCCGGTGTCGCACCGGCCGGTCTGGGGCCACTCCGGTCCCGCACCGCCGGGGCTCCGTGAGCGCCATGGGGGCTTTCCCCTACGGGCAGGTTGGGGGTTCTTCCGGAACCCGCGGCCTGCCCGAGCCGTTTACCGTGGAGGTACAGGGCGCAGGCCGGAAACCGGCGCCGCCGACACGTCTGGGGAGAGCCCATGGAAGCCGCCGTCGCCATCATCGGACTGCTCTTCGTGCTGTTCGTTCTGGCCGGGGTCTTCGTGACGGTCAAGGCGCTCCAGGCGGCCAAACGCGGAGTGGACCGCACGGTCGCCCAGGCGCGCCGCACCGTCGAGGACACCACCCTCCGGGCCCGGCAGGTGGCCCAGCCCGGCGTGGTCGGCGAACTGGCACAGCTGCGGCTCTCCCTGCGCACCTCCATGCGCGCCACCCAGGACGTGCTCCAGGGAGGATCGCCCGACGACGCGTCCCTCGGTGAGGCGATCGGCCTCTTCCAGCGCCTGAGCGCGCACGGCCATGAGCTGGACGACGAGCTCAAGCGGCTCGAACGCGAACCCGACCGGGCCACCATCGCCACCCGTCTCCCGGAGCTCCGCGAGCGCCTGGAGCGGATCACACACTCCGCGGAGTCGCTGCGCTGGGCCGCCCGCGACCGCGCGCGCAAGTTCGCGGAAGACGATCTGGCCTCGCTGAGCGACCAGATCGATGTGGAGGCCGGGGCGCTGCGGCACTGGACCCGCCCCGAGGACGCCGCGGACCCGCTGCGGGACCCCGTACCGGGCCGCCCGGAGGGCGCGGCACCGGGCGAGCCGCAGAACCGCGGGGGAGCGCAGCAGCCGGAGGGACAGACTCCGGCCGGCGCCGCGGGCGGCCCTTCGGATGCCGCCGGCCGCACCTGGGGACCGACGCCCGAGGACCCGCCGGCGATCACCGCCAGGGACCCGCGCACCCAGCCCTCCTACCCGTGGCAGAAGACGCCGCGGACGGAGGACACGAGCAGATGAGCGGATGACTGGGGGAGACGGCCACGACCGGGGAGGCTCTGACCGGGTGAGGCCGCAGGGGCAGGTGGAGGGGTGGGGTGGGGGTGGGGCGGGGCCCCGGGGGAGAGCCGGAAACCTCCTCCTTCTGGGCGCCGAGGATGCGGGCAGCTTCCGCCGGTTTGGAGGAGGCCGACAGCGGGGGCGCGGACGACGACGGCGCGGGGGCGTCGCACAGGCGAGGGCCGCCAGAAGGCCTTGACCTGGTCGCGTGGACCCCGCAGACCGGGGCTCGGCAGTCGCTCCCGGGTACTGGCGATGCCTTGCGCGGGCCTCTTGGCAGAGCCTTGGGTAAACCTGGAGGATCTTGGGGAGGGGCCCGCACTGTGCGGCGTCCGGATCCCCGGATAACCTCCCTGTCATGTCCCGCCATGTCGCGATCGTCACCGATTCCACGGCCTACTTGCCGCGGGCGGCTATCGAGCGTCACCGCATCACGGCCGTACCACTGACCGTCGTCCTGGGGGACCAGGCCCTGGAAGAGGGCACCGAAATCTCCGCGAGATCCCTCGCCCAGGCGCTGCAGAAGCGCCGGCCGGTGACGACCTCCCGGCCCAGCCCCACGACGTTCGCGGAGACCTACCGCAAGGTCGCGGCGACCGGTGCCGCCGGCATCGTCTCGCTCCACCTCTCCTCGGAATTCTCCGGCACCTATGACGCGGCGGTGCTGGCGGCCAAGGACGCTCCGGTGCCCGTACGTGTCGTGGACACCGGGATGGTGGCGATGGCTCTCGGCTTCTGCGCCCTCGCGGCCGGAGAGACGACGGAGGCCGGCGGGGACATGGACGACGCCGTCGCCGCCGCGGAGAAACGCGCCGAGGCCACCTCCGCATACTTCTATGTCGACACCCTCGACTATCTGCGCCGCGGCGGCCGGATCGGTGCGGCGCAGGCGCTGCTCGGCTCCGCGCTCGCTGTCAAACCGCTCCTTCAACTGGCCGGTGGACGGATCGAGCTGCTGGAGAAGGTCCGTACGGCGTCCAAGGCCATTGCGCGGCTCGAGGAGATCGCCGCGGAGCGGGCGGGCGAGGGACAGGTCGATATCGCGGTGCACCATCTTGCCGCGGCGGAGCGCGCGGAGGCCCTGGCGCAGCGGCTCCGGGAGCGGGTACCCGGGCTCAATGAGCTGCATGTGAGCGAGGTGGGCGCGGTGATCGGCGCGCACACGGGGCCGGGGCTGCTGGGGGTTGTGGTTTCGCCGCGCTGAGAGGGGCGGTGGGGTGCCCTGTGGGTGACGGAGTTATCCACAACTGGGGCTCTGTCCACCGGATTTGAGCCCGCTCAGCGAGATCTGCGCGGGGTGCTTAGCGTCGCCGTATGAACTCTTCTCGATCTGTTTCACGGGGATATCCGGACTCGGCGGGGGTATTGGGGCCGGGGGTGATTCCGGCTGCATTTCCGGCTACGGTTTGGCCGCCGGATATGGCTATGGGCACGGCTTCGGCGCCGAGTTGGGCTCGGGTGCCTGGTTGGGGTTCGGGACCGACGTGGGATTCGGGCCCGAATACGGCCCCATCGGGTTTCTCGGGACTTGCGGCTTCCTCCGGCCCCTCGGCGAGTACCACTCCTTCCGTTTCCTCTTCTGCCCCGGGTTCCGCCTCGGGCCTCGCCGCTTCGAGCGAGGCCGCCGCCCCGTCCCGTCGGGCGGACCCACAGGACGAGGAGCGAGAGCGGGTGCGGGCCCGAGTCGCGGCGATCTTTGGCGAGGCGGGGGGCGCGGCCGAGGCCGGTTTGTCGTCTCCTGGGCATGATCCGCCGGGTGGACGCCGTGGGGGCCGGGTGTGGTGTGCCGTGCGTGAACGGCTGCCGCTGTGGGTGCAGTTACGGTGCGGCACCGATCCGAGAGCGCTCGCTGCTCTGGTCCTGGTGCTCGTGGTGGCTGTGGGATTCGCCGTGCAGCACTTCTGGGCGGGCCGTCCCGAGCCGGTACGAGCCCCGGCCGCCGAACGGGCCGGAGAGGCGTCCGGACCCGACTCCCGGGAACCGTCGCCGCCGTCCGCGTCATCGTCCGCGACCGCGGCGGCGCATGGCTCGCCGGGGCATGCGGGGCGACAACTGGTCGTCGATGTCACGGGCAAGGTGCGGCGCCCCGGAATCCAGCGGATGCCGGCGGGATCGAGGGTGATCGATGCCTTGCGGGCCGCGGGTGGTGTGCTGCACGGGGCGAACATCCGCGGGCTCAACCGGGCGCGGTTGCTGACCGACGGCGAACAGATCGTGGTTGGCGCGCCCGGTACGGCCGGCGCCGCTCACGCAGCTGGTGGTGGGGCCGGGGGCGGGGGAGGTGCTGCCGACGTCGGTGCCGGCGGGGCGTCGGGGAGTGGGCCGCCGGGCGCCGGGGGCGGTCCTGGCGGACCGGTCAGCCTCAGCTCGGCGACCGAGCAGCAGCTTGACTCCCTCCCCGGAGTGGGCCCCGTCCTGGCCCGTCACATCGTCGAATTCCGTACCCGGCACGGCGGGTTCACCTCGGTGGACCAACTCCGTCAGGTGACCGGCATCGGAGACCGTCGTTTCGCCGATCTGCGCCCCCTGGTGGTGCCATGACCAGCCACCGCCCCACTGTGCATGCCACGGCGGCGTCACCGCACGGTGCCTCGGACCCGCAGCAGGAGGGCCCGGCCGATCTGCGGCTCGTCGTGCCCGCGCTGGCGGCCTGGGCGGCCGCGGCGATCGGCCTGGGGGTCCCGGGCGGGGGAGTGGCAGCGGTATGTGGCGTGGCAGTGGTGCTGGCGGGCATCGCGTTACGGGTGGCTGCAGTTCGGCGCAGGGCGGAGCGGGAGCCAGAGGTGGAGGAGCGGCCCGGTGCTGCTCCGTGTGCCGACGACGGTCGGCGAGGCGCGGAGCCGTCCCGTCGCCGAGATCTCCGCTTCCGGTCGGCGGGTGCGTTCGTGGCCTTGGCCGGGGTGTTGCTCTGCGCCGCGGCGGGGGCTGCGTCCGCCGCGCTGCACGCCTCTGACCTGCGGCGTGGGCCGCTTCCGGCCCTCGCGGAGCAGTACGCGCGGATCACGGTGGACCTGGAGGTGACCGGTGATCCACGGCTGACCCGGCCCAAGGTGCGGGGCTCTCAACGCACGCCCCCGGCCCTGGTGTTCCCGGCCGATGCCGTCCGCGTCACGGCGCCGGACGGCGAGGTCACCGCTGTCCGCACGCCGGCCCTGGCGGTCGTCCAGCAGCCCGGCGGAGGGGAGAGCGGCGCAGGTGGCTACGGAGACGATCACCGGGCGGACGAGCGGGCCAACGGCCGAGCCGATGGCCGGGCCGCGGCTCATGCGGGCATCGTGCCGGAATGGCGGGGTCTGTTGCCGTCGACGCGGATTCGGGTCGTGGCGCGTGCGGCACCGCCGCTGTCGTCGGGTGATCAGGTGGCCGCCGTGCTGCGCGTCACGGCCGGCGAGCCCCCGGTCAAGGTGCAGGCGCCGGACGCGCTGCAGCGGTTGGCGGGGAGTCTGCGTGCCGGGCTGCGGGAGGCCACCGACGGGCTGCGTCCGGATGCCCGAGCGCTGTTGCCCGGCCTGGTGGTGGGGGACACCTCGCGTGTGCCGCCGGATCTGGACGATGCCTTCCGCGCCACCGATCTGACGCATCTGCTCGCGGTGTCCGGCAGCAATCTGACGATTGTGCTCGCGCTGTTGATCGGGCCGCCGCATCTGGCGGCGCGTGCCGAGCGTCGTGGGCTGGCGCCGCGTGTGGGGCTGTCGCTGCGCGGTACGGCGGTCATCGGCGGCGCGCTCGCCCTCGCCTTCGTCGTGGTGTGCCGCCCGGACCCGAGCGTGCTGCGGGCCGCCGCCTGCGGCCTGATCACCCTGCTCGCGATCGGCACCGGCCGCCGCCGTTCCCTGCTCCCCGCACTCGCCGCCGCGGTCCTGCTGCTGGTTCTCTACGATCCCTGGCTCGCCCGCAGTTACGGCTTTCTGCTCTCCGTCCTGGCCACCGGCGCGCTGCTGCTGCTCGCGCCACGCTGGAGCGCCGCACTTCAGCGGCGTCGGGTGCCGCCCCGCCTCGCCGAGGTGATCGCCGCCGCGGCCGCAGCCCAGGCGGTCTGTGCGCCGGTCGTTGCCGTATTGGCGGCCCGGGTGGGCCTGGTCGCCGTGCCCTGCAATCTGCTGGCCGAACTGGCCGTGGCGCCCGCGACGGTCCTGGGCTTCGCGGCCCTCGCCGCCGCGCCGGTCGTGCCACCGGCCGCCCAGGCGGTGGCGTGGTGCGCGGGCTGGCCCGCCGAGTGGATCGCCGGTGTCGCCCGTACGGGAGCGGCGCTGCCGGGGGCGGAGTTCGCCTGGCCGGGCGGCTGGGCCGGTGGGCTGGCGCTGGCGGCCGCCGTGGTGGTGCTGGTGCCCGTCGGGCGCAGGGTGCTGCGTCGTCCCTGGTTGTGTGTGCTCTGCGCGTTGGCGTTGATCCTCGCGGTGTGCCGCCCCGTCCCCTTCACCCGCGTCCTCACCGGCTGGCCCCCGCCGGGCTGGCGAGCAGTGGTCTGCGACGTCGGGCAGGGCGACGGCCTGGTGCTGGCAGCCGGCGACGGTACGGCACTGGTGGTGGACACCGGGCCCGAGCCGCAGGCCATCGACCGTTGCCTGACCGACCTGGGCGTCCGCCGCATTCCTCTCCTCGTTCTCACGCACTTTCACGCCGACCATGTGGACGGGCTTCCCGGGGCGCTCCGCGGGCGTTCGGTCGGCGCGATCGAGACCACGACCCTGCAAGATCCCCCGGGGCAGGCGCAGTTCGTGCGCAGTACGGCTGCCGCGGCCCGGGTACCGATCGTCCGGGCCACACCGGGGGAGCGCCGCCACCTGGGCCCGCTGACCTGGGAGGTCCTCTGGCCTCCCGCCCCGCCGGACTTTCCCGGCCCCGGCAGCCCCGGCAGCCCTGACATTCCCAGCGACCCCGATGCCCTCGACGGTCCCAACGACGCCAGTGTCACTCTGCTCGTCCGTACGGGAGGGCTCACCATGCTGTTGCTCGGTGACCTCGAACCGCCCGCACAGCGGGGGCTGTTCGCGGCACATCCCGAGCTCGGCGGCGTCGATGTCCTGAAGGTGGCGCACCACGGTTCCGCCTACCAGGACCCGCCGTTGATACACCGGCTGGCGCCGCGCCTGGCGCTGGTCTCCTGCGGTGCGGACAACCCGTACGGGCATCCGGCGCCCCGCACCATCGAGGCGCTCCGTGCCCAGGGCGCCCGGGTGTTGCGTACGGACACCGACGGAGCCATCGCGGTCCTCGGCACCGCGGCCGGGCTCTCCGCCACGGTCACCGGCCACCGGGGCGTGGCATTCCGGGCCGGCAGCCCCAGAATCCGGGCCCCTACGCATCCCGCTGTGCGTGGAGCCGGCATGCGTGCGGCGGGCAACCGCCGCCTCAGAAGCCGTCCTCGCGCTCACGACAACCGTCACCTGACACGTCACCCGAGGAGCCCCCCAAGACACCACCCGGAAAATGACCTGGGACGCCGGCCAGGCCCCCCCGGCGGCACAGCCGGAGCCGTACTCGCTCGCTCTCCGGGAGGCAATCGGCGGGCCCCGCAGAGGGGCCCGCCGGGGACGGAAAAATAGAGGGAAGTCGTCGAATCAGGATCTGTAGACTCCAGATTGTGAGGATGAGTGAAGGCGTCGAATGGGGCCTGCACTGCTGTGTGACGCTGGCCTGGCTCGAAGAAGACGGCCCCGTGTCCACCGCTCGGCTGGCGGCTTCCTTCGAGTTGCCGGCGCCCTACCTGAACAAGCGGCTGCAGGCGCTGGTCCGGGCCGGGATTCTGCGTTCCACGCCCGGAGTGCGGGGTGGTTTCCAGTTGGCACGGCCGCCGGAGCGGATCACCCTCATGGACGTCGTCGCGGCCATCGAGGGCACCGACGACGCCTTCCGGTGTACCGAAATCCGTCGGCGAGGGACCGGCGCGGCGGCGCCCGGCAGGGAGTTCGGGCGACCCTGTGGCATCTCCACGGCGATGCGCAGGGCCGAGCTGGCCTGGCGGCGTGAGCTGGCCGCGCAGACCCTTGCCGAGGTGCTCGCCGGTACGCCCGCCTCGGCGGCGGAACGGACCCGCCGCTGGTTTGCTGCGGAGAGGACGCACGCCTGATGGACACCGCTGGCACTGACGCCTACCTGGACCGGATCGGCGCCCGCCGGCCCGCCTCCCCCGACGCCGAAGCGCTGCGTGCACTGCACCTCAGCCATCTGCGTACCGTCCCGTTCGAGAACCTCTCCATCCACCTCGGCGAGGAGATCGTGCTCGCGGAGCAGCCGCTGCTCGACAAGATCGTCGGTGCTCGGCGCGGCGGCTTCTGTTATGAGCTCAACGGGGCGTTCGCCATGCTGCTGGGCGCGCTCGGTTATGACGTCGAGCTGCTGTCCGCCCGCGTGTTCGGCCCGGACGGGCAGCTCGGGATTCCGTACGACCATCTCGCGCTGCGGGTCCGGACCACCCACGGGCCGTGGCTTGCGGATGTCGGCTTCGGCCGGCACAGCCACTTTCCGCTGCGCTGGGACAGCCGTGCCGAGCAGACCGACCCCGCCGGGGAGTTCCGGATCGAGGAGACGGCGGAGGGTGATCTTGACGTTCTGCGGAACGGCTCGCCGCAGTACCGCCTTGAGCAACGTCCGCGTGCGTACCCGGACTTCGAGGTCGGCTGCTGGTGGAACCGCACCTCACCCAAGTCGCACTTCACCCGGTCCCTGGTGTGCTCGCGGCTGACGGAGACCGGTCGGATCACGCTCTCCGGCCGGACGCTGGTGACCAGCACGTTGGACGGCGGACGCGAGGAGCGCTCGCTGCGGGCGGACGAGGTCCTCGCCGCCTACCGGGAGCACTTCGGGATCGTGCTGGACCGGGAGCCCGTGGTGGGCGGTGCGGGGCCGTCGCAGACCGGGACGGGAGCCCAAGGGCACCGTAGCGAGTTCCGTAGCGGGTAGAGGGAATCCGGAGGGGTCCCAGGCTCGCGCTGCCGTCGTCCCGGAGTGGGAGGCGGGGCGGCCCGTCGTGCGAACGGGAGCCGGGGCCCGTCGTGCGAACGGGAGCCGGGGCCCGTTGTCCGAATGAGCCCGGCGCGCGGGTCAACGCGTTACTCGGCCTCGAGCCAGCCCTCGTACTCCTCCGCGAGGTCGTGCAGCCGCGCCGGGTCGTGGGCGGCGTCCGGGTCCTCGACGACCACCAGCCACTGCGCGTCCTCGGCGTCGTCCTCACCGGCCAGGGCATCCCGTACGAGCTGGGGCTCCTCGGTGACGCCGAAGCGTTCGGTCAGGGCGTCGGCGACCTCTTCCGCCGCATCGCGGTCGGGCAGCACCAGTACATGGCGCACGGGTCGTACCTCGGGGTGGTGGGGGGCCGCATCATTCACCGGGCCATTGTCCGACAGCGGGCGGGTGGTCCGGTCCGGCAGGGGGCGGTGAGCGGGCCGGGCCGGGGTGTCAGTGGCACGTGGGATGCTGGACCGCGATGGCCAGGAAGACAGCTCACGATGACCCGCTCGCCCCCGTCACGATCGCGGTGGGCCAGGAAGACCTGCTGCTGGACCGCGCGGTGCAGCAGGTGGTGGCGGCTGCCCGGGCGGCGGACGCGGACACCGATGTGCGCGACCTCACCCCCGATCAGCTGCAGCCCGGCACCCTCGCCGAGCTGACCAGCCCCTCGCTCTTCGCCGAGCGCAAGGTCGTGATCGTGCGCTCCGCCCAGGATCTGTCCGCCGACACGATCAAGGACGTCAAGGCGTATCTCGGCTCGCCCGCCGAGGAGATCATGCTGGTGCTGCTGCATGCCGGCGGCGCCAAGGGGAAGGGCCTGCTGGACGCCGCCCGTAAGGCCGGGGCGCGGGAAGTGGCCTGCCCCAAGATGACCAAGCCGGCCGACCGGCTGGCGTTCGTACGGGGCGAGTTCCGTGCGACGGGGCGTTCGGCGACGCCCGAGGCCTGCCAGTCGCTGGTCGATGCGATCGGCAGCGATCTGCGTGAGCTGGCATCGGCCTGTGCGCAGTTGACCGCCGACGTCGAGGGCACGATCGACGAGGCCGTCGTCGCGCGCTACTACACGGGCCGGGCCGAGGCATCGAGCTTCACCGTCGCCGACCGAGCCGTCGAGGGCCGGGCCGCCGAGGCGCTGGAGGCGCTGCGCTGGGCGATCGCCACCGGTGTCGCCCCCGTCATGATCACCAGCGCGCTGGCCCAAGGCGTCCGCGCCATCGGCAAGCTGGCCTCCGCCCCCCGCGGCGCCCGTCCCGGCGACCTCGCCCGCGACCTCGGTATGCCGCCCTGGAAGATCGACCGGGTACGGCAGCAGATGCGCGGCTGGTCGGCGGACGGTGTGGCGACGGCGCTGCGCGCGGTGGCGGCGGCCGACGCGGGGGTGAAGGGCGGCGGGGACGATCCCGAGTACGCCTTGGAGAAGGCCGTCGTGACGATCGCCAGGGCGGCCCGGTCGCGGTGAGGGCGGGAGCCGGGCGGCTCGGTTGTGGTGAGTCGGTAGCCGGGCAACGGCCATCTGCCCGGCCGCGGCTGAGGCAGCGGCGAAACCGCGTCCGGCGCCTCGACGAACCGGCTGTGCCCGGGGGCTCGGGCGGCGGGTCCGCGCAGCCGCAGTGGGCCCGCCGGTGACGCACTACCGCACCCGCGACGCACCCACCCCACCCGCCACGCACCCACCGAACGCACGCCCCTCACCGGGACCGTGAGTTCTGCAGCCGCTTGAGCGTCTCCGTGGCGCTGTTCTTCAGCATCGTCGCGATCTCGTCCGTGGTCGGTGGCTTGGTGGAGCCGCGGCTCGACGCATAGCTCGACCAGGTCGACTGGTACGTCATCCAGCCGTCCCGGACACCGAGGAGCACATACGAGGAGCCGGAGTTCGTGCTGCCGTCGTCCTTCCGGGTCACCAGAAAAGCCTCGTCGCCGAGGCCCGGAACCGCCTCGACGCGGTAGCCGACGGAGGAGTCCTGCTTCTCGTACGAGCGGTAGCTGTCGGCGAATTCGGGACCGGGGTCGGTCTTCTTGTGCAGCGTGGCCGTGTTGGAGAGCCAGGTGGAGGAGTACGCGGTCATCGAGGTGTCCGCGCACAGATCACTGGTGTAGCCGTAGCCCGCGAGATCGGGGGTGGGATCGGAGGAGAAACCGCCGGTCGCGAACAGCACGGATCCCCACCAACCCAAAAGCCCCGCCTCACTCCCGGGGAAGGAGGAAAAGCGGGGCTTTCGGTATCAAGCTGTTGTGGCTTCGTCGGCGGTGGTGGCCGCCGGGTGAGCCGGATGCGCCGCACCCGCGTGGCGAACGCAGGCCGCGTGCGGCGCGGTGGTGCACCGGCCAGGAGCGGAGAGAGGGGCCGCTGAATCCCTGTCGGCAGGGTTACTGCTCTGGTATTGCGGTGGATCGAAGATCGGGCCCGGACGGGCCGAGGACCTTCCTCCGGGGGAAGGTCAGCCCTTGAGGGACGCGACCTTCTTCGCCAGCGCCGACTTCTTGTTGGCGGCGGCGTTCTTGTGGATGACACCCTTGCTGACGGCCTTGTCGAGCTTCTTGGCGGCCTCGGCCTGGGCGGTGGCGGCCTTCTGCAGGTCACCGGCCTCCACGGCCTCGCGGGTGCGACGGATCGCGGTCTTCAGAGTGGACTTGACAGCCTTGTTGCGCTGACGAGCCTTCTCGTTCGTCTTGATCCGCTTCATCTGGGACTTGATGTTCGCCACGAAAAGAGCCTTTTCAGGTTCGTTGGAGTTTCGAGTTGCACCTCGTACGAGAGAGGGCACGAAGCGCAGTGGACCAGGCTACCAGCACGGTCCACGGCCTCCCAAACCGGACCGGACCACCGCCCGAGCACGCCGGACCGGTGCCGAACCACCACCGGGCCTCGCGTAAACCGCCCGCCGGAGCCGCCCCCACAGGCCCCCAAAGCCCCCCGAAGCCCCGAACGACCCCCCGATCCCGCCCCCGCCCCCGCCCAAACCGGACCGAGCCCCTCGCTCATGGGACGATGGGGGTGACGTCACACAACCGAGTCCCGCCTACCCGCGTTCACTGAATGGACCCTGCGTGCCCGCGACCCCTACGAACGTGCCGGAGCCGAGCCGTACCGATCCGGCCCTCCTCCGTAACTTCTGCATCATCGCGCACATCGACCACGGCAAGTCGACGCTCGCCGACCGGATGCTCCAGATCACCGGTGTCGTCGACCAGCGGCAGATGCGCGCGCAGTACCTCGACCGCATGGACATCGAGCGCGAGCGCGGCATCACGATCAAGTCCCAGGCGGTCCGGCTGCCCTGGAGCCCCTCCGAGGGCGAGGAGGACAGTGGCACCACCCACATCCTCAACATGATCGACACCCCGGGCCACGTCGACTTCACCTACGAGGTCTCCCGCTCGCTCGCCGCGTGTGAGGGCTGCATCCTGCTCGTCGACGCCGCCCAGGGCATCGAGGCCCAGACCCTCGCCAACCTGTACCTGGCGATGGAGCACGACCTCACGATCATCCCCGTCCTCAACAAGATCGACCTGCCGGCCGCGCAGCCCGAGAAGTTCGCCGCCGAGCTGGCCAATCTGGTCGGCTGCGAGCCGGAGGACGTGCTGCGGGTCTCCGCCAAGACCGGCGTCGGCGTGGCCGAGCTGCTGGACAAGGTCGTCCGCGAGGTGCCGGCCCCGGTCGGCGTCAAGGACGCCCCCGCCCGCGCGATGATCTTCGACTCCGTCTACGACGCCTACCGCGGTGTCGTGACCTACGTGAAGGTCGTCGACGGCACGCTCAGCAAGCGCGAGCGCATCAGGATGATGTCGACCGGCGCCGCGCACGAGCTGCTGGAGATCGGCACGAACTCCCCGGAGATGAAGGCCGCCGACGGGCTGTCCGTCGGGGAGGTCGGCTATCTGATCACCGGTGTGAAGGATGTCCGGCAGTCCAAGGTGGGTGACACGATCACCCAGCTCAACAAGGGAGCCGAGGAGCCGCTCGGCGGCTACAAGGACCCCAAGCCGATGGTGTTCTCGGGGCTGTATCCGCTGGACGGTTCCGACTACCCCGAACTGCGCGACGCCCTCGACAAGCTCCAGCTCAACGACGCCGCGCTGGTCTACGAACCGGAGACCTCCGCGGCCCTGGGCTTCGGCTTCCGCGTCGGCTTCCTGGGCCTGCTGCACCTGGAGGTCATCCGCGAGCGCCTGGAGCGCGAGTTCGGTCTCGACCTGATCGCCACCGCGCCCAACGTGGTCTACCGCGTGGACATGGAGGACGGCGCCGAGCACGAGGTCACCAACCCGAGCGAGTTCCCGACGGGCAAGATCGACAAGGTGCACGAGCCGGTCGTGCGGGCCACGATCCTGGCGCCCAGCGAGTTCATCGGCGCGATCATGGAGCTGTGCCAGAACCGCCGCGGCAACCTCCTCGGCATGGACTACCTCTCCGAGGACCGCGTCGAGATCCGCTACACGCTGCCGCTCGCCGAGGTCGTCTTCGACTTCTTCGACCAGCTCAAGTCCAAGACGCGCGGCTATGCCTCGCTGGACTACGAGCCCACCGGCGAGCAGGTCGCCGACCTGGTCAAGGTCGACATCCTGCTGCACGGCGACAAGGTCGACGCGTTCTCCGCGATCTGCCACAAGGACAAGGCGTACGCGTACGGCGTGCGGCTGGTCGCCAAGCTGCGGGAGCTGATCCCGCGGCAGAGCTTCGAGGTGCCGATCCAGGCGGCCATCGGCAGCCGGGTCATCGCCCGTGAGACGGTCCGCGCCATCCGCAAGGACGTCCTCGCCAAGTGCTACGGCGGTGACATCTCCCGTAAGCGGAAGCTGCTGGAGAAGCAGAAGGAAGGCAAGAAGCGGATGAAGATGGTCGGCAGCGTGGAGGTCCCGCAGGAGGCCTTCATCGCGGTGCTGTCCTCGGACTCCGACGGCGACGCGAAGGCGAAGAAGTAGCGCGGAGCCGGTAACGGCGGCGGGGGGGGGCCCCGCCCCCCGGGGGGGGGGGGGCCCCCCCGGGTTTTGCCGGCCGGCACCGGGGGGGGCGACCCGCGCGGCCGCCCGGGCCGGGGGGC
>NZ_JBHYPE010000035.1:0-79591 GCF_042746015.1 Streptomyces sp. NPDC058773 | reverse complement strand
TGGTCCAGGTTGTCGGAGGGGTCGGCGTTGTCTGCGGAGGCCGGGGTGTCGGCAGAGGCCGGGGTGTCGGAGTCGTTCCGGGTGTGGGAGTCGTTGCGGTTGTTGGAGGAGTTGTCGTCGGCGCGGCCCGAGGTGTCGGGGGCGTCCGTGTCGTCGGCGCGCCGCCGGCCGTCGGAGGGGTCCTGGCCGTCGCTGTCGGCCGGGTCCCGGTCATCGGTGCGGTTCGGGTCGTCCGAGCGGCTCGGGTCGTCGGAACGGTTCGGATCGTCCGAGCGGTCCTGGTCGTCACGGCGGTCGTCGTCGCGGCGATCGTCGTCACGGCGGTCGTCGTCGGGGCGGTCCTGGTCGTTGGCGGTGTCCGCTTCGCGGGGGCCGTCCGAGCTGAGCTGGAGGCTGCCGAATTTGGCGTTGCGCCAGCCGCGGGCGGGCACGACGGTCACCACGGAGCCGGTGCAGTCACGGCCGTTGTAGAGGACCAGGTCGGTGGGGGTGTCGTTGTCCACCTCGCCGTAGCCGTCCCCCACGCCGTAGCAGTGGTCGTCGCCGGGGTCGAGGATCTCGTGCGGCCGGTTCTCGGGACGGGTGTGGTACGTGATGACGCCGGTGACGGCATGCGCGCCGGAGGGAGCGAACGCGACGAGCCCCCCGGTGAGAGCCAGCGCACCAAGGAATGCGGTCTTGCGTCGCACAGTCGGAACTCCTGTCAGCCATGGCGGCGGGCCGGTCCTGGTTCTGGCCCTTACGGAATGTCGCCATGTGCAGTTCCCGACGCACTCGTGGGATATTCACCTTGAATGGGATATTCACCATGCGGCAGGACAATTCACCCCATGCCGGCGGGGCCGAGCGGTGCCGGGCGACCCCACCGGCCCCGCCGACGAGCCGACAAGGGGTCAGTTCTCCGGGGGCTGCCGGACGCTGCCCAGCCAGAGGACGTCGCGGGCTCGGGTCATGGCGACGTAGAGCTGACTGCGGGCCAGTTCGGCGCGCTCGGGGGCGGTTGCGGCGGGGATACGCCCGTCCGGGCTCCCCTGGGGCAGATGGGCGTCGTGCCGCGGCAGATAGACGCGCTTGAATTCCAGGCCCTTGGCGCGGCGGTAACTGCCGAGCTTGACGGCCTCGACCGGCTGTCCGTCGTAGCGGTCCAGCAGACAGACCCGCAGGTCCGCCCGGGTGAGGAGGCGCTGGTAGTGCTCGATGGCGCGCTTCGAGGGGCAGAGCACGGCGGAGTCGGCCAGCTCCTGCGGCGTCAGGGCGCGCAGCGCGGTCACCAGGGCCCCGTCGTGTGCGGTGGGGGTGGGCAGGACGGCGCGCTGCACCTCACCGTCGTGGTAGGTCAGATCGATGTCCCGCCGGCCCGGGGTGCGCAGGCCGTCGAGGTCCTCGAAGGTGTCCTCGGCGACGACCGAGAGCGCGGTGTCCACGATCTCCTTGCTGTTGCGGTAGTTGGCGCAGAGCACCTGGCCGCGGTCCCCGCGGATGTCGATGCCCGCGTCCGAGAGCCGGAACCCGCCCGGATAGACGGCCTGTTGGCCGTCGCCGACCAGGAGGAGCCCGTTGGGGGTGTCGCCCACCAGGGCGTGCAGCAGCCGCACCCCGACGAGCGTCAGGTCCTGGACCTCGTCGACGACGACGGCCGTGTAGGCGCTGTGGCCGGTACGGTTGGCCGCCTCGGCGAGCGCGAGGGAGAGCACATCGTTGAAGTCGTGCACGGCGCGCTCGGTGCGCTGGGCCTCGTAGGCCTCGTACAGGGACCAGACGGCCTGCCGGTGCGGGCGGCGCAGACCGGCCCGGCGGCGACGGCGCGGGAGCGCGGCGTACTCCTCGAAGGAGGTGATGCCGCGGCCCTTGATGACGTAGTCGATCTCTTCCCGCCAGTACGGGTGCTGGGGGTCGATCTCGGTGAGACAGCTGTTCCGGCCGACGTGTTTCCAGGCGAAGCTGAAGGCCGTCTCCGCCTTCTCCTTGTGCAGATGGACGGGAACGCCGCGGTCGCGCAGATACTCCTGGGCCCAGGAGTGCAGGCTGCGGAAGTCGATCCGGCCGGCCACCGCCGGGGCCATGGTCTTCAGGAACGTGGCCTGTACGCGGGGCAGGTTGTTGGCGAAGGTGACGTACAGGATGCGGCCGTTGGTGCGCTGGGCGAGATGGGCGGCGCGGTGCAGGGCGATGACCGTCTTTCCGGTGCCGGCCGGGCCGCTGATCCTGGCCGGGCCGGCCCAGTTGCGCCGTACGAGCGCGAGCTGGGAGGGGTCGAGGAAGGTCATCCACCGCTCGATGGGGGCCCGCCGTGCCTCGTCGAGCGCGGCGTCCCGCAGCCCGTCGAGGTCGAACAGGCCGTCGGACCCGGCGGCGGCCGGAGGCCGGGAGGCGGCGCCCCGGGTAGGGGCCCCCGGAGCCCCCACCGCCCCCGGCGCCCCCACCGCCCCCGGCGCCTCGTACTCCGGAAACACCCGCTCCAGATGCTCGGCGAGGGCCCGGACGGACTGGGCGGACAGCCGGGTGCGTTCCGAGAGCAGCGCCGGGCCTATCTCGCGCTCGCCCAGCAGCCGCACCCGGCCCAGCTCGGTGTCGACCCGGTGCCCCGCGAAGGCCAGCAGCGGGCGCACCGCCACCGGGGACATCCCCAGGGACGCCACCGCGCTCTCCGCGGCCTTGGTGACCGCGAGCAGCTTGCGGCGGTGCTCGTCGCGGTCGAATCCCCCGGCGTGCAGCCGGCCGCCGGTGGTCTCCGGTGCGGCCCGCCAGTTCTTGACGTCGATGACGAAGACCCCGCCGGGGCCGATCAGCAGCATGTCCACATTGGCCGCGCGGGTGCCCGGCCAGCGCCGGTCCACGAACAGCCGCCAGCCCCGCTCGGTCAGCATCAGCAACTGCGCGGCGACCCGCTGCTCCCCCTCGCTCGCCGCCTCCCAGCGCTCGGCCCGTTGCCGGGCGGCCTGCCACTGTTCCCGTAACAGGCGCTCCTGCCGCCGGGCCTGCTGCGCCCGCCGGGCCGCCGAGGCCCCCGCCGACCCGCCCGGTCCACTCGCTGCCGCCATCGTCCGCCCCCTCGCCGCTCGCCCCCGTAGGCATGAGCCATGAACCCTAGGTCGACGGCACCTGACGCGGAAGTGCGCACGGGAGGGGCACGGAAGGGGCACGGGCGCATGGCCGACGGTCCGCGGCGGCCCGGCCCGCCGCGGACCGGGCCCGCCGCCCGTCTACCCCACGCTCACGGCGGGCCGGAAGAGACGGGCCGCGGACGTGCCCAGCCCGGTCGGCGCGGCCAGCTTGCCCGGTGAGCCCGTCGGGTGGCGCAGCTCGGAGGCCCGGTAGCGGCGGCAGTCCCGGTGCCAGATGAGGATGCCGGCCATCCAGTGCTCCAGCTCGCGGACATAGCCGTCCAGCGCCGCGCGGGCCTCCGGCGAGAGCTGGAAGTCATCGCACACGACGGGGAGTTCATGGGCCGCGACATGCTGGAACTCGCGCATCCGCGAGGTCATGAGGTCATGGACGATGTTCAGCCCGGTCGGGTAGTCGCAGTCGAAGAAGGTCTGGACGACCAGGATGCCGTTGTGGACCTCCCCCTCGTACTCGATCTCCTTCTGGTACGAGAAGACGTCGTTCAGCAGGCACGCGTAGTCGGCGGCGGCGTTCTCCAGTGAGCGCAGGGTGCCGGTGCGGTACACCTCCGGCGGAATCCGCTGACCGTGGCCGATCCGGCTCAGGCTCATGGTGAGGTCGGAGCCGAAGGTGGCCCGGCGCATCTCGATGTAGTCGACCGGGTCGGGGATGCGGTGCTGGATCTGGTTGTCGATCTCCCAGAGCCAGCTGGCGGTCATGGTGTCGACGGCGTCCCGGAACGCCCGGCGGTCCTCGGGTGCCATGCCGGCGGTGGTGCGCGGCCAGAGGTCCGCCAGTCCGCGTTCCAGGGCGTTGACCGGCTCCGGTGCGGGCGTCGCGGAGTCGAGCGGCATGAAGGCCGACAGCCGCTCGGTGCACACCTTGGCCGAGGCCAGGTCGCGGGTGCGGCCGAAGACCGCCGGGTAGTAGTCGTCGGCGTAGGTGCCCCAGGCCAGCCAGGCGGAGCTGAGGTCCAGTTGCTCCGGGGTGGCGTCCGGGTGGATGCCGGCCGCGCACAGCGCCAGATCGTGCCGGACCATCGCGGGCTCGTCCCAGATGTCGGAGAGCGGCACTCCGGGCTGCGGCCGGAGGATGCCCATCCGGTGCGCCCAGTCGAGGAGCCGCCCGCGGGCGCCGTCCAGGTGTGGGCTGAGCGTGGTGGTGAACGGCATGAAGAAGTCGGGGAGTTGGGAGGGTCCGACCTTCGTGTGCGGGACGTGGGTACCGCTGCGGAGGCGGAGCCCACCGGCCGTGGCCAGGGCGGTCCGCAGGTCCGTCGCGGAGGTGCCGAGTCCGCCGAAGGCGAAGGGCGACCAGGGCTGGGCGCGGCCGGCCGCGGTCCCGCCGCCGTTCATGTAGCGGCTGGAGCGCATATGCCATTCGTGGCCGCCGGCCTGCCAGTCCTGCAGCCCCTTGGCGTACGCCAGCACCGCCGCGCAGGAGGCCGGGTCGAGCCCCTTCTCCAGGAAGAGCGCGGGGAGTTCGGCGACGACGGTGTTCTCGAACTGCTGGAGCCGGGAGGTGATCAGGTCGTTGACGGCGTCCGCGGCCTCCTGGGTGGTGCAGTCCAGGAAGTGCTCCAGTACCAGGACGCCATTGCTCAGCTCGCCCTCCTCCTCCGTCTCCCGCTGGTAGGAGAACAGGTCGTTGCGCAGATGGACGCCGTCGGAGAACGTGTCGCGCAGCACCCGCAGCGGCCGGGAGGCGGCGACGGCGGCGGGCACCTCGGCGCCGGTCGCGTACTCCACCAGGCCCGCCGACCAGGGCGCGCCGCCGACCTTGCGGCGCATCTCGATGTACTCGACAGGGTTGGGCACCCGGTGGATGTTGATATTGGAAAGTTCCCAGAGCGACTCGTTGAGCAGATGCTCGGTGCTCTCGGCAAACCGCCGCCGCCAGTCCAGGGACATCTGCGGCACCGTGCGCGCCCACAGGTCGGCGAGTCCGGCCTCGACCGGGTTGGCCGGCTCCGGGAGGGGCGCGGACAGATCCATCGGCATGAAGGCGGGCAGCCGGTCGAGGTACTCCTTGCCGCCCTTCCGGTCCAGGGTGCGCTTGAACTTCTCCAGGAAGTGGTCGTCGAAGAAGAAGACCCAGACGTACCAGTCGGTCACCAGGGAGAGCGCGTCGGCGTCGCAGTCCGGATGGGTGTAGGCACACAGCAGGGCGTAGTCATGGGCGTCGAGATCCTTCTGCTCCCAGATGCCCGAGCCCTCCAGCATCCCCATGTCACGGGCCCACTTCCTGGAATGCGTACGCGCCGTCTCCAGATGCGGGTTCAACCGCGCCGGATGGGGCGTGTAGAAGTGGGGCAATTCAAATGGCTGTGTCACCGTTGCTGGCCTCTCCCCATACGTACGGAAGGAAGGCGCCCTGAGCCACGCCCCCCTTGACGGGGCAGCGCTACCCCAGGGGTCGGCGCCTTAGGCCTTGTGGAGGAGGAGCTTCCGCCTCCACGCCCCTTCGGTCCGATCGGCTTCGCCCGCCGATCACTTCTGGCGTTGTTCTTTCGGCTTCCACGGCGACGGAGAAGAGGGGGACGACGGCGCGAAGGCCGCCGGCTCCTTCCCTGGGGTCGGGGACGTGCCGGCCTCTTCACAGCGGGCTCGGGCAGGCGGGCGGGGAGTCCTCGGCGTACTGGTGCCGCTTCGGGCGAGGGCAGGCGACCAGGGCGCGGGATACGTACTCGCTGCCGGCCGCGTACCAGCCCCAGACCACGTCCTTGCCCCGCTCCTGGGCGAGCTGGGCGTGTGCGTACGTCAGCCGCTCTTCGAGAGTGAAGCCTTCGACGTCCACCGGGGGGGTAACTGGCGTAACGATGCGCCGATGAGGTATTCCCGTGCCTGTCGCACGGCCGTCAGGGGATCGGTGGTGACTAGGTGTGGGGGCAGTTCTTGGCGCATCTGGGGGTCGCCTAAGGCCCGCGTCACGATGTCTTCGGCCAGTCGTTCGGCCGCCCGCTGGCGTGTGCGTTCCTTGAACGCCACGGTGAGGTGAAGGGATGTTTCGTCGCCCTCGGTGCAGGGCGAGTGCAGGAACCCGCGCGGTCGCGCCCGCCTCGACCTCGGCGCCCTCGAACCCGGACTACGCGAACCCTCGCCGGACTCCGCCGCGAAGTCGACGGCACCGCCGACCCCACCAACGGCCTGCGCACCGCCATCGCCGCACGCCTCGCCGACCAGCAGGCCGCCCCGCTCCCCGTCGCGTAGGCACCCCTCGGCTCGTCGGCCAGGAACGACGAAGCCCCGCCCAGAACAGTCCGGGCGGGGCACGTGTCGGCAGCGAGTCAGCCGCGCCAAGGTGGGGCGGACTCCCCGGGAAGGGGGCCGGGAATCAGGCGGGGAGCACAGTTCGGGCACGCATACAGCGCGCTATCGGGACCGCTGGCGCGGGGAATCCACCGCACAAGAACCATGGCCCGAGTCAGCAGTGTGCAGCGGCACCAGATGACCGCATCTTCCGGCGGCACGAGCGGGAAGTAACGGCGGGACGTGTCGACGCTAAGTGCGCTCAAGTCAGGGGCCCGCTACCGTTCGCGGCGTGGAGTACGGCCCTGATGATGAGATCGAGCGAGACGCGCCGGACCCGCCGTTCGTGCAGTTGGCGGGCATTCTGCGGGCGCATTCAGCGCGGAGACTGGAAAGCGAACCGGCCGATTTCCTCCGAGGCCCGGCTCGTTGACGAGTTCGGGCTTTCCCGGCCCACCGTCCGCCGTGCAATTGCGGCGCTCGCCGAAGAGGGGTGGCTATTCGTCCCTCCCCAACGCGGGACGTACGTTGCGGAGCGCGCGCCGGAACAGCCGGAAGAGCCCGCCCCGGACGCATGAAAGGGCCCCGCCCATCCGCCACGGGGGAACGACGGACAGACGGGGCAGCGTGGGGTATCAGCGCGTGGTCACGCCCACGTGAGGCGTTGCCCATCGGGGCCGACGTGCAGCCGCATGCGGTCGGCCGACGGGCGTCCGTCCGCCCGCCACTGTGCGAGACGGTCGGTGATCTCGTCCCACAGGCGCACCGTGCCACCTTGCCGGACCATCCACCGCGCGCCGTCTTGGAAGACGACCGCCCACGCCTCGGCGTCCACGTCAATCACGACGTGTTCCGTCCGGCCGTCCCGTTCGAGGGTGAGCCGCTGTGCGCGCGGCGCGGCGAACTGTGCGACGAACCGGGCCGTCCAGTCGTCGAGCGCGTCCGCGCCCAACTCGGTGGGCACCGCGTCGCCCTCGTTGAGGTTCGGCAGGATGCCGAGCGGGGGCGGAAGGTGGGGGCGGGCCAGCATGAACGAGACCTGTCCGCCGAGTACCGGGCCGCTGGCCGTGCCGTCGTCGGCGACCGTGAGCCGTACGAGTTCGGACGCGTGCATCCAACCGCCGACCGTGACCAGCACTTCACCGCCAGGCTGAGTCTGCGCGAGCCAGTCGGCCGGCACGGTGTGCACGCCGCATGTGGCGATCACGCGGTCATACGGGCTTCCCTCCTTGTAGCCCGCCAGGCCGTCACCGGCCACGCTCGCAGGCCAGTACCCGGCCCCCGCGAGTGCCATTCCGGCACGGGCGGACACCTCCGCGTCGACCTCGACCGTGGTCACGTTGTCCTCGCCGACGACATGACACAGCAGCGCCGTTGAGTAGCCCGTACCCGTACCGATCTCAAGGACGCGCGTCCCCTCGGCCGCCCGCAGATCTTCGAGCATGCGCACAACCAGACTCGGCAGGGTGGACGACGACGAGGGAGCCGCAGCGATGCGCCCCTCGACCTGATCGGGGAAGACACCCCCGGCCACCTGCGTCACAAGGCTGTCGTCTTCGTAGATCCGCGCCAGCGCTTCCGGGGACTCCCCCGATACGGGCCGGTACCAACCACCCTGTTCGTGCTCGAACCAGCCGCGCGAGAGGAACGCCTCGCGAGGCACGGACAACACGGCCGCCTCCCACTCGGGGCTGCGCAGAGCGCCGGTCTGGGACAGGCGCCGCGCGAGGTCGGCCCGTAGGTGTTCCGAAGACAGGGGGTCAGTCATGCTGGCTCGCTCCGTTCTCCAACAGGTCTGCGATTGCCTTTGTGATCGGCAGTCCGGCCGCGTCTTCGAGCCACGCCCATTGGCCGTTGGGGTTGCACTCCAGGAACCACCATGCACCGTCCGCGGTGACGGCGAAGTCGAAGGCGCCGAAGTTCAAGCCGAAGACAGCGAGGAACCGCACGAGCGCCCCGCATAACTCATCCGGGCAGGCAACCGGCTCATAACTGAGGCTTTGATACTCGGCTCTCCAGTCCACGACCCCGGGCGGCGCGGTAATCAGCGCGCTGAACACCCGATCACCGACGACGACCACCCGTACGTCCGCCACCTTGGGCACCTGCGCTTGGAACAGGTGCGCGCTGTGGCTCACCGCGCCGTCAATCTCGCCCGCCTCGACCGGGGCAGCCCAGATTCCGGCAGGCTCGCCCTCGACCTCATACGCCCCGGCATGCAAGGGCTTGTAAATGGCCGACTGTTCGGCGCAGAACGCCTTAGCCTCCCCCGGGTCGTTCGTGATCAGGGTGGCCGGGACCAAAAGCCCTACGCGGGTGGCCGCAGACAACTGCGCGGGCTTGTACTCGGCCCGCGCGATGGCCTGCGGGTGACTCAGGTACAGGCACCCCGGCAGCGCGCCCAGCACGCCGCCCAGGCCGCGCCGGTCCTCCTGCGCTGCGAACCGGCCTGCCTGCTCGCCGCTGTCCGTCGGATAGGGGCTCGGGCGACGGTGGTACAGGGCACGCACCGCCGACAGGTCGGCCGTACGCTGGCCGACCGTCAGCCGCCCGTCCCATCCGCCTGCCCCGGTTCGCGCGGCGAGCACCGCAGGCGCCGGGAAGTCGCGCCCCGGGTCGAACCGGAGGACGGGCACCCGGCGCCGGTTCAGTTCCGCGATGACCAGATCAGCCGTTGCGTCCTCGTACTCCGTGCAGACCAACACCGGGCGTCCGTCCATGGCACTACCCCCCTAGTCCTGCGTCGCGTCGTGGCCGGAGTCGGGGTCCTGCTTCCCGTCCTTGCTGATCTGCGTGGGCGGGTAGGTGTTCACGCTCGTACCGTGCTTGCCGAGTTCGGCCGGCGTCATCGCGCCGTCCTCGCCGATCCAGCGGCCGGTCTGCGTGGCCGGGTCGATACCCGCGTACCGCCACGGCGAGGGAGAACCGTTGCGCAGCGGTGCCATTCGGCGCAGCCCCCACGGGGCTGGTGCGGTGGTCTCCGTAGGTGCGAGGCTCGTTTGCAAGTCTCCTCCTTGGTCGCTTCGTACTGTGGTGCCGTGCAGGACCCGCCCCGGCTGGCGCTCGACCTGTCCAAGGGTTGCGGGCGGATGATCCAGCCGGGGCGGGGTGGTGCCCGCCCCCTGCCCGGGGTTCGGTGTGGGAGAACCGTTTACAGGTCATCCCCGGCAGGGGGCGCAGTCTTCACAGGTAGAGCTGCCGCTTGCAGTCCCGGCAGTACGTCTTGCCTCCGCGCTTCTCGGTCCGCCGGTGCTCACATGTCTTGCCCATCGTGCCTCCCGGCCGGTAGGGCTGCGGGGAATCGCTCCCGCTTCCGGCGGGGCAACCGGTGGCGGCCGGACCCGCCCGCGGGCAGAGCGCGCTGCGGGGGCGCGTGCGCGGGCACGGCGAGCGTGGCGGACTGCGCGCGGCCGGCGGGCGCATCCCGTCCGTGCGACTGGTCGCGCACCATACGGTCAAGCTCCCCGATGCACGGGCCACACGCGAACACGTCGCCCGTCGCGCCCGGGGTAGTCACGGACCCGACCCACAGCACGCGCACGCCCTCGCGTCGGCAGTACAGCCAACAGGCCCCCGTCACCCACGCGTTACCGTCCCCCGTCTGCGCGGGCAACGGCCACGCCTCACGCCATGGACGCTCGACCGCCGGAGCGAACGTCACGCCGCGCCCCGGTTCGCCGACAGCATCTCGCCCAGCTCCGCCGGGGGACGCATCACCGCGTAGTCACCGAAGTTCCGGCGGTAGCGCCGGTGCCCGCTCTCCTGCGTGTGCTTGCGCTGCCACTCCTCGACCGACCCGGGATCGCTATACGTACCGGACTGCGCGCCGCACTCGACATCGTGGCCGGACACGCAACGGGCCTCGTACTCCGGTTCTGCCGTCGTGTCCTGCTCGATGGTGAACGGGACGTAGCGGAACGCGCGCCGCGTCACCGGGCCGCCCCCTTCTCGATGACCGCCGCCAACGCACAGGCCACGGCCGCGGAGCAGTCGCCCAGGCTCACCAGGGCGTAACCGGCGTTGGCGCGCATCGGGAGACGAACGTCTATGGCGGGGAGCTGGATACCCGCCCGCCGGAGGGCCGCGCCGAGAGCGTCGCGCGCTTGCTCAGCTTCCTTGATCTTCTTCATCTCTGGCCGTTCCGTCGTCATGCCTGCCACTCCGAACGCCTGTTGTGTGCCCCCTGGTTGGGCGGGTAACTACGAGCTGTACACCAACCATCACCGCCCACAGAGGCGTTCACCAGGCACGACGCCATGACACAACATCAGTCATGGGGGAGGGATGCACGCATGACCGCTGAGACCGATGAACCTGACCCCACGGCTTCACTCCTCGCCTTCTTCGGAACGGAGCTGACCCGCATCCGAACGGAGCTGCGCCTCTCCCAAGAGAAGACAGCGAAATTGGCGCACACCACTCAGTCAATGCTCAGCAAGATCGAGGCAGGCAAGCGTGTGCCGTCGAAGGAACTAGCCCACGATCTTGATGCAGCCCTCAAGAACGGCGGGCACTTCGGGAGGCTGTACCCGCTCGTCATCCGCTACGCGTACCCCTCATGGTTCCTACCGTTCATCGAACTTGAGCGTGACGCGGTGTCTATGAGGGTCTTTGAGTCTCAGATCATCCCCGGCCTTCTACAGACAGAGGACTACGCCCGCGCGATGCTGGCAGCCGTCCGGCCGGACAACCTTGACGATCTCGTTGCCGCCCGCATGTCTCGGCAAGAGGTCTTCGAGCGGGATACCCCGCCCCGAGCATGGTTTGTAGTGGACGAGCAAGCGCTACGGCGACCCATCGGAGGGGCGGACGTATGGGGAGCCCAGCTTGAGCACTTGCTCAAGGCAGGGGAAGACCCACGAACCGTGATTCAGGTGATCCCCCGCAAGGTCCTCGCGCACCCTGGCCTGGCCGGTCCGTTCACGCTCCTGCGCTTCGAAGACGGGACGCAGCCTCCGCCGAGCCGTACCAGCTCGACACCACGGCGTCAGGAGGCAGCGCCAGACGTCCTATACGTCGACGGCTTCTCCCAGGGGCGAATTGCCCTGGACGCGAGCGAGGTAGCCGCAGGGGCGCACGCCTATGATCTGCTCAGGGCGGTTGCCCTGTCGCCCGAAGAGTCCGCCGAACTGATCGGCGGCTACCTGGAGGAACCGGAGCAATGACCAGCGCAAGCAAGCTCCCCGCCACCTGGCGGAAGAGCAGCTATAGCACCAACGGCGGTAATTGTGTGGAGGTTGGTGAAGGTCTCAGCAGTGTTGTCCCCGTCCGAGACTCCAAGGACCCGCACGGCCCGGCGCTCGTCTTCGAGCCGTCCGCGTGGTCGTCGTTCGTCGCTGCTGTCCAGCGGAACGAGTTCCCCGCCGTGTGAGCTTGACCCGACTACGTGATGCCCCGCCACTCTGCACGTGGGAGTAGCGGGGCATCACTCTTTCTACGGCCCCCGACAGACCTCCAGTAACCGGCCCTCGCCCCGCGGCGGGGGCCGTTGTCGTGTCGGCACACGGCGCGGACCGCGCGCCGTACCCGACTGGCTGCGGCAACCGCCGTCAGTACCGGGTGGTTGACAGCAAGGGTTAGCAACGAACCGGGGGCTACAGCGAGAACGGCGGCGCATGCATCGAGGTCGCCACCAACCTCCTCACCACACGCGGTGCGGTCCCCGTCCGTGACAGCAAGGTCCCGCACGGCCCTGCGCTCACCTTCCCGGTGGGCGGCTGGACGGCGTTCATCAAGGGGGTCAAGGACGGGGAGTTCCCCGGCTGAGCCCGGTTCGGGCGGCCGTACGGAGCGCGAGTTCCGCCAGGGCCTCGGGGGCGCCGGCCTGGCCGCGGATTCCGGGGAAGGCGTTGACGTCCACGATGAGCGGGGCGCCCCCGCCGGCGTCGAGGAGGTCCACGCCGTAGACCGTCAGTCCGAAGACCTCGCCCACCCGCAGCGCGACGGATCGCCAGCTCTCCGGCAGTTCACCGGCCGGCAGCGGCAGGGCCGGGCCGCGGCCGTCCGGGGCCGGTGCCTGGTGGGGGACGAGTGGGGGCGCGAGTTCCGAGCGGCGCAGGCCGGCGAAGAGCTGGCCGTCGACCACCCACACCTTGTGGTCCCAGCCGCTGTTGGCGGTGAACTCCTGGACCACCACCGGCTCCGTCGGCCAGTCCGCAGCCAGTTCCCGCAGCCGTGGGCCGTCGTCGGCACGGGCCACAAGGTCACCTCGCCGGCTGTGGCGGCTCTTGACCACCAGCGGACCGGCCGGCTCCCCGGCGGCCGCCAGCTCGGCCATCGTGGCCACCGCACGGGTACGCGCGAACGGCAGCCCGGCCCCGGAAGCCCGCGCCGCCATCGCCACCCGGTCCTGGCATCGCGCCGTCGCCGCCGCGGAGTTGACGACCGGGGCGCCGTGCTCCTCCAGGCGGGCGGCGAGCGTCAGCGCGCCGGGCGTACGGGCCTTGAGGAGGTAGACGTCCGCCGGCGGACCGGCCACGGCGGCGTCCGCACTTCCCTCCGGGTGCAGGATCTCGACCAGGTGGCCCGCCCCTGTCAGCAGCGTGCTTGCCGCGGCCAGTACGGGATGGGTGGCGTCCGCGGTGATCAGACCGATCCTCACCGGCCGCCGCCGATCGACGCCGCGGACCGGGCGGGCGGGGGCACGGACGGCGCGGTGAACGGGGCCGCGGCCTCCGGGGCGAGATCCGGAACCGGCTTGCCGCCGCCGTCGGCGGCGAGCCGCAGCACCGCCCCCGACACCCGGGCGACCGCGTCCGGCACCTGCCGGAAGCTGGGGAAGTCATTGATGTCGACGACCACCGGGCCGTCCGGTCCGCGCAGGATGTCGACCCCGTAGAGGTCGAGACCGAAGACCTCGCCCATCTCGGCGGCGATCCGGGCGATCTCGGGCGTCAGCGGCACCTGTCGCTCGCGTACCGCGTGCGCGGGGTGCAGCGGGGAGCGGCGCTCGGTCGCGAAGAGCTCACCGGCGACGCTGTACACCTTCAGGTCCGTACCGGAGTTGGGCACATACGGCTGGGCGATGAGCAGCCCGCCGGTCGCACCGTCCGGGCCCTCGGGACCGCCCGGGGCCGCCAGCCGGTCCGGCGACGCCACCAGCCGGACGGCGCGCCCGGAGCTGCCGTCGGCCGGCTTGACCACGAGCGGGAACTCCGCCGCGTCGATCTCCGCGAACTCCTCGGGACGGGCCGCCGCATACGTCACCGGGACCGGCAGCCCCTTGCTGCGGGCGATCACCGCGGCCAGCGCCTTGTCCCGTACGCCGCGGATGGCCCGGACGTCGTTCACCGTGGTCAGCCCGACCGAAGCGGCCGCCTCCAGGAGCGTGAGGCCGGGACCGCCGGAGACGGTCTTGAGGACCCAGGCGTCGTGGCTGCCGGCCCGTATCGCCTCGGATATCCGGATCAGCGAGCGGCCGGGCCACACCACGTCCACCTGGTGGCCCCAGGCGCGGAGTTGGCGGATCACCTCCAGCGGCATGCCGTCATGGCGGTACTGCTCCTCCACCAGGAAGCAGAGTCTCATCAGGCACCCTCGTCATCGCCGCACGTCCACCGACCGTCCGGCAGATCCACGACGTACCAGGATCCCATGCGGAGCCCGTCGGGGACGGTGGACCCACGTGCCCGGCTCCGGCCCGTGTGCCGCGACGGGACGGCCGGCGGCCGGGGTCGCTACCGTGAGGCGACCGCGACGGTGCGGGACCGGCAGGGACCGGGGAGCAGATCGGGAGGCCCAGTGACGCACAAGGCCGTGCCCTTCGACGACCTCGACCGCAAGATCGTTGCGGCGCTGATCGACAACGGCCGGGCGAGTTTCGCGGAGATCGGTGCGACGGTCGGGCTGTCGTCCACCGCGGTGAAGCGGCGGGTGGACCGGATGCGGGAGAACAACGTGATCACGGGGTTCACCGCCACCGTCCGCCCGGCGGCCCTGGGCTGGCTGACCGAGGCGTACGTCGAGGTGTACTGCGACAGCGCGGCGCCGCCCCGCCGGCTCGCCGAGGTGGTGCGCAACCACCCGGAGATCGCGGCGGCGATGACCGTCACCGGCGGCGCCGATGCGCTGCTGCACGTGCGGGCGACCGATGTGGAGCACTTCGAGGAAGTGCTCGAACGCATCCGGACCGAGCCGTTCATCCGCAAGACGATCAGTTACATGGTGCTGTCCCATCTGCTGCCGGACAGCCCGGAGGCGGGCGCCCGGCGGCCCTCCGGAGGGACCGCCGGCTGAGGCGGCCGGTGCACACCGCCCGTCACAGGCGCCCGCATCCCCGCTCCCGGGTCGGGTAGGCGGGCGAGAAGCGCCCGCTCGCGCAGAAAAGCTGCGCGAGCGGGCCGCAGAACGCAACATTTCTGCGCCGCTGAGCAGCATTTATTTCTTGTGACCGGAATCCCGCGCTCCTTACCTTGGAAGCACCCGGGTGACGCTCTGTGACACCGGGTCACCCCGCATGTCCCGTGGAACGCGAAGGGATCCTCCCGTGCCGATGAGTCGTGTGTCGCGCCCCCGGCGCTATCTGGTCTGCGAGCCCAGACATTTCGATGTGCAGTACGCGATCAACCCCTGGATGCGCGCGGACGTGCCGGTGGACACCGCGCTCGCCGCGCGCCAGTGGGAGACGCTGATGGGCACCTACCGCGCGCACGGTCACACCGTGGAGACCGTGGCCCCGGTGGCCGGTCTGCCGGACATGGTGTTCGCGGCCAACTCCGCGCTCGTCGTGGGCGGCCGGGTCTTCGGCTCGCACTTCCACGCACCGCAGCGCCGCCCGGAGTCCACGGAGTACGAGACCTGGTTCAAGGCGGCCGGATACGACGTCTACCGGCCGGAGTCGCTGTGCGAGGGCGAGGGCGACCTCGTCCCGGCCGGCCGCTTCATCCTGGCCGGTACGGGCTATCGCACGACCCCGGCGGCCCATCGCGAGGTGCAGGAGTTCTTCGGCGCGCCGACGATCGGCCTCCAGCTGGTGGACCCGTACTTCTACCACCTGGACACCGCGCTCTTCGTCCTGGAGGAGATGCCGGAGACCGGAGAGGCGAACGTCGCCTACTACCCCGGGGCCTTCTCGACCGGCAGCCGTGAGGTGCTGCGGCGGCTGTTCCCCGAGGCGGTGCTCGCCACCCGGGAGGACGCCATGGCCTTCGGCCTCAACTCCGTGTCCGACGGCCGCCATGTCTTCGTCGCCCCGCAGGCCGTCGGCCTGATCGCTCAGCTCAGCGCGCACGGCTATGTCCCCGTCCCCGTCGACCTGTCGGAATTCCACAAGGCCGGCGGCGGCATCAAGTGCTGCACCCAGGAGATCCGCTCATGACCGCTCCCACCCGCACCGTCCCGGCCCAGGCTCCCCGTTCGTCCGCGGAGCTCATCCAGGCCGAGGGCCCGGTCCTCGCGCACAACTACCACCCGCTGCCGGTCGTGGTCGCCCGCGCCGAAGGGGTCTGGGTCGAGGACGTCGAGGGGCGCCGCTACCTCGACATGCTGGCCGGCTATTCGGCCCTCAACTTCGGCCACCGCCACCCGGCCCTGATCGAGGCCGCGCACCGCCAGCTCGACCAGCTCACCCTGACCTCCCGCGCCTTCCACCACGACCGGCTCGCCGGTTTCGCCGAGGGCCTGACCGGGCTGACCGGCCTGGACATGGTGCTGCCGATGAACACCGGCGCCGAGGCGGTGGAGAGCGGCATCAAGGTCGCCCGCAAGTGGGCGTACGACGTCAAGGGCGTCCCGGCGGACCGGGCCACGATCGTGGTGGCGGGCGGCAACTTCCACGGCCGGACGACCACCATCGTCGGCTTCTCCGACGACGACACCGCCCGCGTCGGCTTCGGCCCCTTCGCCCCCGGTTTCCGCACCGTCCCCTACAACGACCTCGCCGCGCTCGAAGCGGCCCTGGACGAGACGACGGCCGCGGTGCTGATCGAGCCCATCCAGGGCGAGGCGGGCGTGCTCATCCCCGACGACGGCTATCTCACCGGCGTACGCGAGCTGACCCGGCGCAACGGCTGTCTGTTCATCGCCGACGAGATCCAGTCCGGCCTGGGCCGCACCGGCACCACCCTCGCGGTCGAGCACGAGTCCGTGGTGCCGGACATGGTGCTGCTCGGCAAGGCGCTGGGCGGCGGCATCGTCCCGGTCTCCGCCGTCGTCGCCCGCCGCGAGGTGCTCGGGGTGCTCGGCCCCGGCCAGCACGGCTCGACCTTCGGCGGCAACCCCCTGGCGGCGGCGGTCGGTTCGGCCGTGATCGAGCTGCTCGCCACCGGGGAGTTCCAGCGCCGCGCCGCCTCCCTGGGCGAGCAGCTGCGCACCGGGCTCGCCGCCCTGACCGGCAAGGGCGTGACCGGCTTCCGCGCCCGCGGCCTGTGGGCCGGCGTCGACATCGACCCCGCCCTCGGCACCGGCCGGGAGGTCAGCGAGCGCCTGCTGAAGGAAGGCGTGCTGGTCAAGGACACCCACGGCTCGACGATCCGGCTGGCCCCGCCGCTGACCATCACCGCCGAGGAACTGGCGTCGGCGCTGGACGGTCTGGAGCGGGCGCTGGGCTGACCCGGCACCCCACCGAACGGCCGACGCGGCCGCAGCTCGGGTGAGCTGCGGCCGCGTCATGTCCGCGCGCTGTCCTAGAAGGAGCCGTTGCGGTTGATCATCTCCAGACAGGCCTTGTGCGAGCTGCCCTTGAAGCGGACACAGAGCGTGCTGCCGCTCGGCTGCAGCCCCGGGACGGTGTGGCCGACGATCTGGCCACCGGACCGCTTCGCCTTGAAGGAGTAGCTGTTCCCGCCGTCCGTAGTGGTGAGGTAGACGGTCGCGGAATTCCGGCTCTTGGGCGGGTTGGTCCAGGAGGCGGTGACAGTACCGGGGTTGGGCGTCCCGTCCCTGCCATCGGTCTTGATGCAGATCTGCGGCCCCGACCAGTCGTGGGTGCAGGCGGACGCGGCGGCGTGCGCGGCCGGGGTGGTGGCGATGGCGCTCAGCGCGACCGTTCCGGCGACGGTCAGCGCGCGGAGCAGCTTCGAACGGGTCATGTGTGGGGGGAGTCCTCTCCTCGAATCACGGCTGGAAGACGCGAAAGGCCCGCCACGCACGGGGCGTTGGCGGGCACCGCGGCACTTAGTTGATCTTAGTCGTATTCGAACTCACGTGCCATCAGATTGCGCCGAACGGGCACCCGCTCCGGCCCCGCCCCCCGCCGCCTCGATGAGCGCGGCGGCCGCGGTACGGGCCCGCCGGGCGGCGTCCGGCTCACCCATCAGCGCGGCCCCGGCGATCGCCCCGTCGATCAACAGCACCACCTGCCCGGCCAGCACCTCCGGTCCGGCCACCGGCAGCGCGCGCACCAGCCCGGCCACATACCGCCGCAGCGCCTCCTTGTGCTCCCGCGCGACGCGGCCCACCGCCTCCGAGGCCGCCCCCAGCTCCCCGTACGCGTTGACGAAGGCGCAGCCCCGGAAGCCGGTCTCCGCGAACCAGTCGCCCAGCCAGTCGAAGACCGCGAGCGGCCGGTCGGCGGGGCCGCCGGCCCGCGCGTCGACGTACTCGGCGAGCGCGGTGCGCCAGCGGGCGTCGCGGCGGCGCAGATACGCCTCGACGAGGTCGCGCTTGGCGGGGAAGCACTGGTAGAGCCGCTTGAGCGACACCCCGGCGGCGCCCCGGAGTTCATCCATCCCGACGGACTGGATACCGCGGTCGTAGAACAGCCGCTCCGCGGCGTCGAGTATCCGCGTTCGGGCTTCATCGAGGTCCATGGCACTTCCGGGCTTTGCGGGAGAACGGTCGCTCTCTACACTAGCCGACCACGGGAGAACGACCGTTCTCCACTCTCCGGCAAGGGAGTTCACCATGGCACCACGCCCGCCCTTCCCCCCGTTCGACGAGCCGAGCGCACTGCAGAAGGTGCAGGCGGCCGAGGACGCCTGGAACACCCGCGATCCGGAGCGGGTGGCCCTCGCCTACACCGAGGACTCGGTCTGGCGGAACCGCGACACCTTCCTCACCGGCCGCGACGAGATCACCGCCTTCCTGCGGCAGAAGTGGGCCCGGGAGCTGGACTACGCCCTGCGCAAGGAGCTGTGGTCCTTCCACGGCAACCGCATCGCGGTGCGCTTCCAGTACGAGTCCCGTGACACGTCCGGCCAGTGGTGGCGCAGCTACGGCAACGAGCTGTGGGAGTTCGACACGGACGGACTGATGCGCCGCCGGGAGGCCGGTATCCACGATGTCGCGATCACCGAGGCGGACCGGCGCATCGTCGGCCCGCGCCCGGAGCGGGAGCGTGGCCGCCCGCTTCCGTTCCGCTGACCGGTGTGCGCCGGCGGGAACTCCCCGTCCGTGAACGCTTCGAGGAGGCCCCGCACGCCGGTCGGGGCGGGGTTTCGCCGCTCCGCGGCCCGGGAAGCAAGAAGGCGACCGACCAAGGGCTGCCCATCCCTCCCCGGGGATGCGCGGCCCTCCGCGTTTTTTGGCGACGCGAGGTCTGTGGTTGTGATGCCCCGTGCGCGGGATCTCTGGACGGCCCCCCACAGAAGGGGTCCACATGAGTACCAATGCCTTGACGCCGGCGCAGGCTCTGCTGGAGCCGGCCACAACTCCCGGCCCGGTGCGGGCAACAGCGGCGCCCACGACGTTCCTGGCCGTCACGACGATCCCGGTCGGCAGCAACCCGGTCGGGCTGGCGTTCATCCCGAACGGTGATCTCTACGTCACCAACTCCGGGTCGAACAATGTACAGACCATCGACACCGCCACGGACACCGTCATCGGCGCCGCGATCCCCACCGGCACCACGCCGGCCTGGCTGACCGTCGCCCCCAACGGCAACGCCTACGTCCCCAACAACATCTCCAACAACGTGACGGTGATCGACACCGCCACCAGCAGCGTCCTCACCACGATCCCCCTCGGCGGCGGCCCCTCCACCGCGGCGGTCATCCCCAGCGGCAACGTCTACGTCAGCCGCTTCGGGGCGAGCAGCGTGCAGGAGATCGCCGTCGCCACCAACACCGCCATCGGCCCGCCGATCCCCACCGGCAGCGGGCCGGTCGGTATCGCGGTCGCGCTCAACGGCAAGGCCTACGTCGCCAACCGGAACGCGAACAACGTGACGGTGATCGACACCGCCACCGCCACCGTCGTCACCACGATTCCGGTCGGCAACGGGCCGAACTTCGTGGCGATCGGCCCCAGCGGCAACGTCGCCTATGTCGTGAACATCAACTCAAGCAACGTGTCGGTGATCGACTGCACCACGGACACCGTCGTCACCACGATTCCCGTCGGCACCAACCCATGGGGCATCGCGGTCGGCCCCGACGGCCACGCCTACACGGCCAACCGCGGGTCGAACAACGTGTCAGTGATCGACACCACCACCAACACCGTCATCGGCGCCCCGATCCCCGTCGGCAGCCAGCCGATCGCCCTGGTGGTGGCGCCCAACAACAAGGTCTACGTCACCAACATCGCCGGAGGCAGCGTCAGCGTCATCCAGTTCGACCCGACGATCACCTCCATCACCCCCAACTCAGGGCCCGTCACGGGCGGCACGGTGGTGACGATCACCGGCACCAACCTGACCGGGGCGAGCGTCGACATCGGCGGCAACCCCGCCACCGGCGTGACCGTCAACTCCACCGGTACGCAGCTCACCGCGACGACTCCGCCCGGGGTGGCCGGCCCCGCGGACGTCACCGTCACCACCCCTGGCGGCAGCTTCACCCTGGTGGGCGGCTTCACCTACTTCCTCCCCGTCCACGCCACGTCGCTGACCGCGACCCCGGCGCTGTCGAAGCTGTTCCCGCCGCATGTGTACTTCCCGTTCCTGACGGCCACGCTGACCGACCAGGTCACCGGCCTTCCGGTGCCCAACCAGCCGATCCTGTTCAAGGCCGGCAGCAACGTCCTGGGCATCGCCAACACCGACGCCCAGGGCGTCGCGCGGGTGAACGAGACGCTCACCCTGACGCTGATCCTCCTCAACCACGGCTATGAGGTCAGCTTCGCCGGCGCGGTCACCCCGACGGCCATCCTCTCCCCGTCCAGCGACACCGCACCGGTCATCGAGCCCTGACCCCCGCCCGGTCACCGGCCCCTGGCCTCGCCGTCCACCGGCCGGGGCAGCCGGGCCGCAGCACCCCGCCATTCCGTGTGCTCCGCGAGGAGGAGCACACGGAATGGTCGCGTCATGGGCACCTTGCCCGGCGGAAGGACAGGCTCCAGATGTTTTCCCAGCCCCATGTCGCCAACTCCTTGGCAGCACAGGGCAGTCGGCGTATCTTGGAATAACCGTTCCAAGATATGGGGCGGGACCGCACGACCCCGCCTCACCCCTCGTGACAGCGAAACGAGCAGCCCGGCCATGCCCGACATCAAGCACTTCAACCCCGATCTCGTACTCGACGACGCGATCCAGGTCTTCTGGCAGCACGGCCTGCCGACGACCGGCATACAGGCGCTGGTGACCGCGACCGGAGTGAGCCGCTCCAGCCTCTATGCGACCTTCGGCAACAAGGACGGTCTCTACGCCGCGGCGCTGCACCGCTACATAGCGCAGCACTCCACACCGGCCTTCGCCCGGCTGTCGCAGGCCTCTGCGGGGCTGACCTCGGTGGAGGAGTTCTTCGCCGGGCTGATCGAGGTGCGCTGCTCCGGCCCGGTGGCCGGCTGGGGCTGCATGGTCACCAATGCCCATGCCGGGCCGGAATGCGCCGACAACGGCATCCGCACGCTGCTCGAGGACCACCACCAGATGCTCCAGTCCGCCATGCGCGCGGCCCTGGCCAACGCCGCCGAGCTGGGGCACCTCCATCCGACCTGCGATCTCGACACCTCCGCCGCGGTGCTGGCCACCCTCGCGTACGGCGTCAACCTGCGCTCCCGTGCCGGTGCCGACGCCCAGGCGCTGACCGACACGGTGGCCGCCGCCCTCGCGCCACTGCGCGCCCCTCTGCCACAGGAGTAACCACCGCGATGACCCTCCGGGACGAACTCACCACCTTCCTGCGCACCCACTACCCCCACCTCCCCGCCGCCGACCGCGCGGTGATGGACCGGGCCGGCCGCGAACTCGCCGCCTCCGGCCTGGCCGCCCGCGCCCTGAAGACCGGGGACACCGCCCCCGCCTTCAGCCTTCCCGGCGCAACCGGCGGCACCGTCACCCTGGACGGCCTGCTGTCCGCCGGCCCGGTCGTGCTCACCTTCTACCGCGGCGCCTGGTGCCCCTTCTGCAACTTCGCACTGCGCGCCCTCCAGCAGCACCACACCGAATTCGCCGCCCGTGGCGCCCAGTTGGCCGCCGTGTCGCCGCAGATTCCCGACGAGTCCCTCAGCCTCACCGAAAAGCACGGCCTCGCCTTCGACGTGCTCAGCGACCTCGGCTCGGACACGGCCAAGCAGTTCGGCATCAGCTTCGACCTGTCCGACGAGCTGGCCGCGGTGTACGAGTCCTTCGGCTTCGACCTCCAGCGGGTCAACGGCGGACATCCGCGCACCCTGCCGCTGCCCGCCACCTATGTCATCGACCGGAACGCCACCATCCGCTGGTCCTTCGTCGACACCGATTACTCCGCCCGCGCCGAACCGTCCGACATACTCGCCGCCCTCGACGCCCTCCCCGCGGCGCACTGAACCACCGGCCGCCGGAATATCCGCCACCGCATTCGGTATTCGGTCCCTTCTTGACGAGAAATTGACGGGGCCGAACCCGATATCCCAACTCGCCGCCATCCCCCCATAGGCCGTCGCGCGGCGGAGCGCTAAGGTCGGATTTCCAGGAACGTGAACGGGGGAGGGCAGCCGTCGATGGCGCAGGACGAAGCCGTGATCGGCTGTACGGGAGTGCTGCTGATCGGCACTCGTGGGGCTGCCGGTCCCGGTGAGGTTCTGGTGCGGATCAGGGGCGGCTCCGAGGCCTTTCTCGCCTGGTCCGCCGAGCCCCTGCCGGTGGGGGCGACCGTACTCGTCATCGAGTCCCGTGGCAGTCGCCAGGTCGACGTCATGGAGTGGGCCGATCCGTTGGACGCGTTGACCGGAGAATCCGGCGACGCAGGCTGAGGAGACAAAGGATGTTCGGTTACCGCGTTCCTGCCCCCGACCAGGCAATGCTGATTTCGGGTGGCAGGCGTGGACAGGGGGGCGCGCCATTCCGGGTGGTGACCGGGCACGGAAAGTTCGTGCTGCCGGTCTTCCGCAAGGTCCGCTTTCTGACCCTGGCGATGTGTGAGGCGGAGGTCGCCGAAACCTGCGTGACCCGGCAGGGCATCGCGCTGACGGTGCGCGCCGTGATCGCGTTCAAGGTCGGCAACGACACCGAGAGCGTGGTCAACGCCGGTCAGCGGTTCCTGTCCGACCAGGACCAGATGTCGGTACTGACCGGCCGGATCTTCGCCGGTCATCTGCGCTCCATCATCGGCTCGATGACGGTCGAGGAGATCGTCACCGAGCGGCAGAAGCTGGCCACCGAGGTCCTGGAGACCTCCAAGACCGAGATGGCGAAGATCGGCCTGATCGTCGACTCGCTCCAGATCCAGTCCATCGACGACGGCGAGACCGGTTACATCGAGGCGATGTCCGCCCCGCACAAGGCCGCCATCCAGCGGCAGGCGCAGATCGCCCAGGCCCAGGCCACCCAGGCCTCGGTCGAGGCGCAGCAGGAGGCCGCGCGTAACCAGGCCGAGTACTCCCGGCAGACCGCCGTGGTCCAGGCCGAGTACAACGCCGAGGTCGACCGCGCCCAGGCGCACGCCGCCCAGGCCGGTCCGCTCGCCCAGGCCCACGCCCAGCAGGAAGTCCTCGCCGCGCAGACCGAACTCGCCGAGCGCGCCGCCCGGTTGCGTCAGCAGGAGCTGGTGGCCGAGGTCGTCAAGCCCGCCGAGGCGGAGGCCGAGCGGATCCGGCTGCTGGCCATGGCCGAGGCCGAGCGGATGAAGATCCAGGCCGAGGCCGCCGCCTCGCACGACCGGGTGGCCCTGGACCGGATGCTCATCGACCAGCTCCCGCAGATCGTCAAGGAGGCCTCCGCGGGCCTGGCCAACGCGAATGTCAACGTCCTCAACGGCACCGACGGGCTGGGCGAGATCGCCGCCGGCCTGGTCGGCCAGGGCCTGACCATCCTCGACTCGGTCCGCCGCAACCTCGGCACCACCGACGGCCAGGACACCACCACCGACAAGAACGGCGGCCCCGGCACGGGCAACGGCCACAGCGGCCGCGTCGAGATCGAATAGCACCGACGGGCGGGGAGGGGCGGTACGCCCCTCCCGGGCCCGCGGCCAAGGGAGTTGGCGGTCCCGAGGTCCGCGTCCGTGGCCCCCGGTCAGGCCGCCCCTACTCCTGCGGCACCAACCCGTCCTCGACCAGCCCGGCCAGTACCGCCTCGCCCAGCGCGTGCACCGCGGACTGCGGCCGCACCATCACCGTGAACTCCTTGATCCGGCCCGCCTCGTCGAACTGGAGCAGGTCGATGCCGTGGATCTCCTTGCCGTTCACGGTGGCGCGGAAGATCAGGACCGTGGAGTCGGCGGAGCCGCCGTCCGCTCCCGCCGCCGTCTGTGCGCTGCCCGACAGCTCACCGACGTAACGGAAGTCCTCGAAGGTGCGCAGCAGCACCCCGAACAGCCCGAGCACCATCGGCCGCCCCTCGAAGGGCGTGAACTTCACCGGACTGTAGAGGCGGATGTCCTCGGTGAACAGCTCCTCCACCGCGTCGAGTTCCCGTGCCTCCACCGCCGCCCTGAAGCGGTCCGCGGTCGTCCCCATGGTTCCTCCTCGCCTCGGCCGGGCGCCGTCCGGCCGGCCCGGCCCGCACGCCGGCCACGGCCCTCTTGGCCCTCTCATAGTCGCGACTATGATTAGTCATATTCTTGAGTATGGGAAGGGGTGGCAGCCGGGCCATGGCTCTCAGGCATGCGGTGCTGGCGGCGCTGCTGGACGGCGAGTACAGCGGCTATCAGCTGGCCAAGGCGTTCGACGCCGGGGTCGCCAACTTCTGGCACGCGCTGCCGCAGCAGCTCTACACGGAGCTGACCCGGCTGGAGGCGGACGGGCTGGTCGCGGGGCGCCGGGTGATCCAGGAGACCCGGCCCAACAAGCGGCTGTTCCGCGTCACCGAGGAGGGTCTGGCCGAGCTGGAGCGGTTCGCTGCGAGCACGGCCAAGCCGTCGTTCATCCGGGACGATCTGCTGGTCAAGGTGCAGGCCGTGGACCGGACCGCCGCCGCGCCGGTGATCGGGCAGCTGACCGCGCGGGCCCGGACCGCCGCCGCCAAGGCCGAGATCCTCGAACAGCTCGCGGTACGGCTGCGCGACGGCCGCGACGAGGCGGACTTCCTGGCGCACGGCGAGCGGCTCGGCCCGTATCTGACCTGTCTGCGCGGCCTCGCCTTCGAACGGGAGACCCGCGACTGGTGCGAGCGGGCTGCCGCAGTCCTGCGGGCGCGGTACGACGGGGGCCAACCCTCCTAGGACGGCGCGGCCTTCCCCGCGACGGGGCTTCCCCAACGGCGGACCTTCCCGTGACGCGCCTTCACCGCGGCGCCCCTTCCCTGCGGGCCCGCCCGTCGGCACGGCGCTGCCCGGCCCGGCCCAGACGGCCCGGCGCCGCCGCCCGGGACCGGCGGCTCGTCCTCCCTGCCCCCACCCCGAACAACAACCGACGGATCGTTTCGCCACAACTCCTTCGTGTGACGCCGCACATCACCGGGCGGATGCCCGGGAAGCACACATTCCGCACAGAACCGGAACGGAAGGAATGTCTGCATGCGCCTTCGTCGCACCGCCGCCACCGCCGTCAGCGCGCTCGCCCTCGCGCTGTCCCTGCCCGCCGCCCCGGCCGGCGCGGCCACCGGCCCGTTCACCTACGTCTACACCGACCGGACCGGCACTCCACACGTCGGCCTGCTGCCCGACCCGGTGAGCCGGGTGTGCATCACGCTCCCCGAGGTGGCCGACCCGGCCCTGCCGCCCGCGCACACCCCGAAGAACTACACCAAGTCCGTCGCGACGGTGTTCGCCGGAGTCGACTGCACGGGCGACTTCTTCAGCCTCCGGCCGAACGGCGGCCACGGCTCGGAGCGGCTGAAGGTCCGTTCGGTGGTCTTCTCCTGATCCGGGCGCCGGCCGGCGGAGGGCGCAGGACACCGCGGCGGGACCGCGTGCGGCCCCTCCCCCGGCCCGGTGGGTGGTTCTGCCAGTAATAGGCACGCCATGCCTATGTTGAAGCGGGCACTGGTTACGGCACCGGGAAGGCCGCACGCTCGATGGCATGAAGCACACCTCTGTCTCCGCGTACGCCGCACCCGCCCCGAAAGCACCGCTGGAGCGGATCACGATTCCGCGCCGCGAGCTGGGTGCCCACGACATCCTGATCGACATCAAGTACGCCGGTATCTGCCACTCCGACATCCACACCGTGCGCGCCGAGTGGGGCGACGACGGGGCCTTCCCGATCGTCCCCGGCCACGAGATCGCCGGTGTGGTCGCCGAGGTCGGCACCGAGGTCACCCGCTACCGGGCGGGCGACCGGGTCGGCGTCGGCTGCTTCGTCGACTCCTGCCGGGAGTGCGCCAACTGCCGGGCCGGACTGGAGCAGTACTGCACCGGCGAGCTGGGCAACGTCGGCACGTACAACGCCACGGGCCGGGACGGCGAGGCCACCTACGGCGGCTACTCCACCCACATCGTCGTCGACGAGAACTACGCGCTGCGCATACCGGAGAGCATCCCGCTGGACGCCGCGGCCCCGCTGCTCTGCGCGGGCATCACCCTCTACTCGCCGCTCGCCCACTGGCAGGCCGGCCCCGGCAAGAAGGTCGCCATCGTCGGCCTGGGCGGCCTCGGCCACATGGGCGTGAAGATCGCGCACGCGATGGGCGCGGAGGTCACCGTGCTCAGCCAGTCGCTGCGCAAGAAGGACGACGGCCTGCGGCTGGGCGCGGACCACTACTACGCGACGTCCGACCCGGCCACCTTCGAAGCACTGGCCGGCACCTTCGACCTGATCGTCAACACCGTCTCGGCCAACCTGGACCTGAACGCCTACCTCGGACTGCTGCGCACCGACGGCACCCTGGTCCAGGTCGGCGCCCCGGAAAAGCCGCTGGCGGTCGCGCCGTTCGCGCTGATCCCGCAGCGCAAGTCGATCGCCGGCTCGATGATCGGCGGCATCCCGGAGACCCAGGAGATGCTCGACTTCTGCGGGGAGCACGGGTTGGCCGCGGACATCGAGGTGATCGCCGCGGACCGGATCAACGAGGCGTACGAGCGGGTCATGGCGAGCGATGTCCGCTACCGCTTCGTGATCGACACCGCCACGATCTGATCCCGGCGGGGGCTTTCGCCCGGTGTATCTCCCGTCGGGGAGCTCTTCGCCTCGGTGCATCGCCCGGCGCGTCCGCCCGGGGTGGCCTGCTGAGGGCCGCTCCGGGCGGACGCATTCCCGGACGCCACGTTCCCGGCCACCGCATTCCCGGACGCCGCCCCGGGCTCCTCTCCGCAGCCGCCGTGCCCAGGCCGGGCACGGCCCCCGTCCCCGGCCTGAGTCGTCCACGGCGCCGAGGAGCACTGCGCCCCCGGGAGCCCGGCGGACCACTCGACGGCCCACCCGCCGGACCGTGCGCCGGACCGTCCGACGGACCGCTCGCCGGGTGATCGGGGCAGCGAGCCGGGCGGCCCCGGCCCGCGTGCGGCAACGGCTGGCCGCGGACCGGCCCGGACGACCCGCGGAAGTTTTTTCGGACCGACCGGCAACCCCCGCTCCCGTCGCACGTCGTCAGGGGTGAAGGGCGCCATCAGGCGCCACCCCGCCGACGAACGTGGAGCAGCCGACCGTGAAGTCCCTACGCACCTTCCGCACCACCTCCGCCGCCCTGCCGCACGCCGCCCGCCCCCGTTTGCGCGGTGTGGCCGGCGCCGGGCTGGCCGCGGCGTTCGCCCTGGCCGCACTGTCGGCCGGCACCGCGCACGCCGAGAGCGGCCAGGCGGACCGGCCGCAGCGTCCGTCCGCCGGCCATGCACCGGCGACCCCCACCCCGGTGCCGGCCAACGGCACCGCCCGTCCCACCCCGACCACCAGCAACCCTCCGGCGCCCACCGCCCCGCCCACGTCCCGGCCCAAGCCCCGGCCCACCACTCCCGGCACCCCGCCGCCCTCCGCCACCCCGACCCGCCCGGGACCGGAGGCGACCAACCCGCCGCGCCCCGGTGCCACCCCGGCCTCCCCCGGCAAGCCCACCTCCCCCGGCCACGGCAAGGCCGGCGGGAAGGAACTCGCGCACACCGGGGCCTCCACGGCCACCATCGCGTACGGCGGTGTCGCCGCAGGGCTGGTCGCCGCGGGTGGCGGCACCGTCTACGCGGTCCGCCGCCGGCGCGCCTGAGCCGCGCCCACCGGCCGCCCGCCCGGAGAAAGCGATGGAGTTCTCCGCCGCCCCGCACCACGCCCCGGCACGGTTCGCCCTGCCGGGGCTCCGGCCTGCCCGGTGGCGGTGGCTGCTGCGCACCGTCCGCCCGGCCACCGCCCTCCGAGAGACACCGCGCCCCGGCCCCCCGCCCCGGCCCGCCGCGTTCGGCCGGCCCACGGGCTCCCTGCCGCCGTTGCCGGACGGCGAGGGCGCCGCGCCGCCCGATCCCGCGCCCACGATCAGCGAGCTGTACCACGCCCACCGGCTGACCATGGTCCGGCTGGCGGTCCTGCTCGTGGACGACCGCGCCACCGCGGAGGACGTCGTCCAGGACGCGTTCGCCGCGCTCTACAAGCGGCACGGCGAACGGCTCGACGAGGTCGACAACGCGCTCGCCTATCTGCGCACCGCGGTGGTCAACGCCGCCCGCTCGGTGCTGCGGCGCCGTCGTACCGCGCGCGACTACACCCCGCCCTACGAGGCCGACGCCCCCTCGGCCGAGGAGCGGATCGTGCTGGACGAGGAGCACCGGGAGGTACTCGCCGCGCTGAGCGGGCTGACCGCCCGCCGCCGGGAGGTGCTGGTGCTGCGCTACTGGGGCGATCTGACGGAGGCGCAGATCGCGACGACACTGGGCATCAGCCGCGGCTCGGTGAAATCTCTCGCCAGCCGCGCGCTGGACTCGCTGGAGAAGATCTTGGAGGCGCGGTCATGAACGGCCCCGACACGGGTATCGGCCGCACCGGAAACGGGCCGGGAGGCGGCACCGGAAACGGGCCGGGAGGCCGCACCGGAAACGGGCCGGGAGGCGGCACCGGAAACGGCCCGGGAGGCGGCCCCGGTGTCGGCCCGGGAAACGGTGGCGGCGGGGCCGGCCCCGGCGGTCTCGGGACCGGCGGCCCCGGCCCTGACGACCCGGCACCCGGGCGCCCCGTGGAGGACCGGCTGCGGCGGGCCCTCGCGGCCCGCGCCGAGAGCGTCGGCATCCGGGATCTGCGGCCCGCCGCGCCCCCGCGCCCCGCACCGCGCCGCGGCCCGCTGTCCGCGGCACGGCGGCTCTGGCTGCGCCGTTTCGGGCTGCCGCTGGCCGCGGCCGCCACGGCCGCCGCCGTCGCACTCGGGTATCTGGCGACCGCCGCCGACGGCCCGCCGGACCGGCCGCGGCCCGCACGACCGCCGCACCCCGTCGGCCCGTCACCGGACCGGACACCCAAAACACCGCCCCCGACACCGTCACCCAGCAAACCGTCCACGGGCGGCCCCTCCGCTTCACCCCCCACCACCGAACCGGCCCGGCCACCGCGGAACCGCCCCACGGACAGCCTCACCACCCGCCCGCCCAACGCCCCCTCCGGAACCACCCCGCCGCCCTCCGCAGCCCCGACGGAACGCCCCGCCCCGCAGGTCGACGACCGGAGCAATACCCCTACGGCGTCGGCGAGTTGAGGAGCTCACGGTAGGTCACCACCGCCCACGGGGGCACCGGCTGCCGGTGCCCCCGGCGCCCGGCCGCGGCCCGGCGTAGCGCAGCGGAACGACCGGGAACAGCCAGGCATCCGGCGCCGGCCGCCAGTTGCTGTGCCGGACGAACATCAGCAGGACGGTGCCGCGCCCCACAGCCACGGCCCGACGGCCGGACGCCCGCGCCCTCCGCTCCCCGCCCCTCCCCACGCAGCGCTCGATGCGCCCCAGGGCGCCGGCTGCCGCAGTTTCCGGGTCCCCGAGCCGTCAGGCAGGCCCCGACACTCGCCCCGCCCCCAAGAGGCGGTCCGCATATCAGAGACATCCGGGCAGGCGTTAGCCATGCGTTAGCCGATCGCCAACACCCGCGCCGAAGGTCGTGTACACGCCCACCGTCCGGGGAGCACCTATGCCCATCACCGTCACCACCACCCGCCGGGCCGCCGCCGCAGCTCTCCTCGTCACCGTCACTCTGGCCCTGTCCACCGGCTGTCACGACGGGGCCGGCCACCGGCCCGAGGATTCGGCCAGGGCCGTGTCACCGGCCCCCGCGCCGCCCGCCCCGAACGACGGCGAGGCCCCGCCCCCCGGCCCGGACGGCCAGGTCTCCTGCACCCCCGAGATGCTCAGGTTCCACGCCGGGGCGATGCCGCGGCGGGCGCACCGGATGCTGCTGACGGTCACCAACTTCTCCAACCGGACCTGCACGTTCGCCGCCCAGCCCTATCCGCTGCTGCGGTTCGGCGACGACCGGCAGGCCCCTCTCCCGGCCATCGGGGACAGCGCGCCGCCGACCGTGGTCTCCCTGGCGCCCAACAGGACCGCGTACGCCATGGTCACCACCTCCGCCGCCCGCGGTCCGCACGGCGCGCACCACCGGGGCCGCAGGTACTCCCAGTTCGGCGTCGCACTGACGGCCCGCGCCACCCCCACCCAGGTCGGCCTGGACGGCCGCGCCCCGGTCCATGTCGATCCACCCACCGCCGGAGTCACCTACTGGCAGCCGAGCCTGGCGGCGGCCCGGGAGTGGTGACGCCCGGCGACGTGGTCCGGCGCGCCGCCGCGGCAGCCCGCTCCCCGGTCCATCCGGGTCGCATCCAGCCATATCCGCCGGACCTCCGCTCCCCAATGATCCACATTCGCAACCAATGATCCTTTTGCGCTGCTGCGGCATGGCTGCGCCCGGTGCCGCTCGCCCGGTAGGCTTTCCGTGTGATCTTCAAGCGCATCGGAAACGGCCGGCCGTACCCGGACCACGGCCGGGAGAGCACCCGCCAGTGGGCGGACGTCGCCCCGCGCCCGGTACGCCTCGACCAGTTGGTGACGACCAAGCAGCAGCTCGATCTCGAAACGCTGCTCGCCGAGGACTCGACGTTCTACGGCGACCTCTTCGCGCATGTCGTGAAGTGGGAGGGCGACCTCTACCTGGAGGACGGACTGCACCGCGCGGTGCGCGCGGCCCTCCAGCAGCGCCAGGTGCTGCACGCCCGCGTGCTCGAACTGGACTGACACCCCGGCCGCCCTGAACAACAGGCCGGAAATCACCTCTTACCGCCCGGCAGCACCCAACCCGCCCTGTCCGAATTGACCCTTTTGGGTTGGCTCTCGCGCCACGCGTTGATCATCTAGTAGGCACGGACCGCCACCCTCGCTACGCTGCGCCCATGAGCATGCTGACGCCCCCAGGCATGGGCGGTAGGAAGTACCGCATCACGGGCGACAGGTATCCGCGGATGCGCCGTCCCCGCCACCGTCGCCGGATCGTTCTCACCATCGTCGCCGCCGCCTGCGCCCTCGGCCTGGCCGGCTGGGGAACCCTGCAGCTCATCGACGTCTTCGGCGGCCGGTCCGGTACCGCCCACGCCGCCGAGGGCAAAAAGAAATGCCCGGACGGCGCCAAGGCGGACGCCGCGCGGGCGAAGGCCGCCGCCCGGAAGCTGCCGGCGCCCGGCACGCTGACCGTCAATGTCTTCAACGCCACCCCGCGCTCCGGCCTCGCCAAGCGCACCGCCGACGAACTCAAGAAGCGCGGCTTCAAGATCGGCAAGGTGGGCAACGCCCCCGCCGCCTACGACAAGAAGATCAAGGGCGCCGGAATACTGCTCGGCCCCGACGCGGCCGTCGACGGCCCGCTGAAGGTGCTCGCCACCCAGCTCACCGGCGCCGAGCAGAAGACCGACGGGCGCAAGGGCGCCGAACTCGACCTGGTCATCGGCGACGCCTTCAAGGCGCTGGCCCCCCAGCAGCAAGCCGCCAAGTCCCTGTCCCTGCTGACGCATCCGTCCCCGGTCCCCGCCGCCGACACCAAGTGCTGACCGCACGCGGACGGGCCCTGCACCAACCCGTGGTGCAGGGCCCGAACAATGATCAGGTGGGAAAGAGGGGACCGCTCAGCCGGCCGTGCCGTACATCCGGTCGCCCGCGTCGCCGAGGCCCGGCACGATGTAACGGGCCTCGTTGAGCCGCTCGTCGACGGCCGCGGTGACCACTGTCACCGGCGCCCCGGCCAGCTCCTTCTCCATGACCGCGACGCCTTCCGGCGCGGCCAGCAGACAGATCGCGGTGACATCGTCCGCACCGCGCTCGATCAGCTCACGGATCGCCGCGACCAGCGTGCCGCCGGTGGCGAGCATCGGATCGACGACGTACACCTGACGGCCCGAAAGGTCGTCGGGCATCCGCGTGGCGTAGGTGTGCGCCTCGTAGGTCTCCTCGTTGCGGACCATCCCCATGAAGCCGACCTCGGCGGTGGGCAGCAGCCGGACCATGCCCTCCAGCATGCCCAGACCGGCCCGCAGGATCGGAACGACCAGGGGGCGCGGGTGCGACAGCCGCACTCCGGTGGTCGAGGTCACCGGGGTCTCGATGTCGACCTGCTCGGTGCGCACATCGCGGGTGGCCTCGTACGCGAGCAGGGTGACCAGCTCGTCGGCGAGCCGCCGGAAGGTGGGGGAGTCGGTGCGCTTGTCGCGCAGAGTGGTGAGTTTGTGCGCCACCAGCGGGTGGTCGACGACGTGGATCCGCATGACATCGACAGTAACCGAGCCGGAGACCCCGGGAGCCCGCCGTGCAGCGGCGGGCATACGGCCGCGGCCACCCGAGGCCGGGGGCATCAAACCACCGAAAGGAGGGAAAGTGGGCACGTACGCCCGATTGGCCGTTCCGTCATCAGGCGAAGAGCTGGCCCGAGGTGGTGCCCGTGCCCGACCGTAAGCGGACCGATGACACGAACGACGCCGTCGAAGGCGGCCGGAGCCCGTCCCCGGACGCCGGGAACGAAGCGGCGCGCCGACGGCGCCGCGCACAATTTCTGCGCGAACTGCACGAGGCCAAGGCGCTGCGCGACCGCGTCCAGCCGCGCCGCGCACGGGCCGAGCGGATGCGCCAGGCCCTGCGGATGCGCACGTTCCGCGGGTAATGGAGCCGATTGCGCCGGTAGCGGAACGCCGTCACGCCCCCGCTCGCGCTGCGGCACGTGAGCGACATCTCGCACAACCTCCGCACGACGCAGCGTCGAAGACCCCGCGCGGACGCGTTGTTTCTGCCACGATTCCGAAGGGGCGGGACCAACGGCGTGCAGCGCCGCCCCGCCCGGCCCGGCACGCCTATGACCAGTGGGAGAGTCACGGTGTACTTCGCCGCACTGCTCGCGCGCACCGAAGACGGGTGGGAAGCGAGCGATACGGAGCTCGACAATGTGGAGACGCTGACCGATCTGGCCGACCTGGCCCGAGAGGCGGCGGTCGACGACGACACGGTGGTGGCCTTCATCGAGCAGGAGGACGCCTGGTTCGGCGTCATCCGCGTGGACGGCGAGGACGACCCGCGGGTCTTCCTCTCCAACGCCGCGATCGCCGCCAGAAGCTCGTACGGCGCCATGCTGACCGACGAGCTGCTCGGCCGCGACGATGACGACGCGACCGACGACCTCGACAGCCTGGACCTGGACGGGACGGAGGACGGCGAACCCGAACCGGACAACGACGTGGAGTACGACACCTCCCTGGACGCGGTGAACGGCTCGTCCGGCCCGCCCTTCGGCCCGCTCGGCGATGCCGCCCTGCTGGACGATCTGGGCGTCGGCGAGAAGGAGCTGCTGGCCCTCGACGGTGACGCGCTGAGCACCATCGCGGACTCGCTGGGCTGCACGGAGGTCCTCGAAGCCGTGCGCTGAGCCGGCCCGGCCGGACTCCGGCCCCCGGGGCCCACCGCCCCCGCCCCGGTCACGTCCCCGACACTGGGGACATGACCGTCCCCCCATCCGCCTCTCTTCCCTCCCCCGCACCCGACCCGCTGCGCGATCCCTGGACCGCGGCGATGCGGCTGGCGCTGGGCGAGGCCGCCCGCGCCCCCGGGACCGGCGACGTCCCGGTGGGCGCCGTCGTGCTGTCCAAGGACGGCACGGTCCTCGGCACCGGCCACAACGAACGCGAGGCCACCGGTGACCCGACCGCCCACGCCGAGGTCCTCGCGCTGCGGGCCGCGGCCAAGGCCGTCGGTGAGTGGCGGCTGACCGACTGCACGCTCGTGGTCACCCTCGAACCGTGCACGATGTGCGCCGGCGCAATCGTGCTCTCCCGGGTCGACCGCGTGGTCTACGGCGCCCGCGACGCCAAGGCCGGTGCGGCCGGCTCCCTCTGGGACGTCATCCGTGACCGACGTCTCAACCACCGCCCCGAGGTCATCACCGGCGTCCTGGAAGCCGACTGCGCGGCCCTGCTCACCGACTTCTTCCGCGCGCGCTGACCGGCGGAAGGAGCCCGTGACGGCTTTCTTCCGGAATCCGATTTCGGCGCACGGCCACCCGTGGGCTAAGCTCTCTCTCGGTAGCGTGTCCGAGCGGCCGAAGGAGCGCGCCTCGAAAGCGCGTGAGGGGGCAACTCCTCCGTGGGTTCAAATCCCACCGCTACCGCTCAGAGGTGAAGGCCCCGATCCTTACGAGGATCGGGGCCTTCGTCGTGTTCGGGAACGGGACCGCGACCACCCCTTCATGCGGGCGACGGCCGCGGTCCGCGCGTGGTGGACGAACTCGTCGCCGGGCGCGGCCGGATCGCAGCGAAAAAGCGGCGCACCCGCCGGGACGGGCACGCCGCTGAGCCCGGGTGGGCCGCACGGCGGGGCGTAGGCCCCTACTGGGCGGTGCGCTTGCGGCGGGCGCGGCGGACGAAGTGCACGAGCAGCCAGATCGCCAGGACCACCAGCACCAGGAAGACCACGAACAGCACGATCAGCACGATGCCGAGCTTCTTGAAGAAGCTGCCGCTCTTCTTCTTGGCCTTCTTCTTCCACTTCGAGGCCTTGGACTTGGAGACCGTGGTGAAGTGCGACGCGTGGTGCCCGCGGTGGTGGCGGAAGGAGGCGGGCTGCGCGGGGGCCGCGGCGAGCCGTACGGAGGCCTCGGTGCCGTGACCCGGGGCGCTCGCGGCGGCCACGGTCCGTGCGGCGCCGGTGGCGGGGCCGGCAGCCGCGGCGGGGGCGACGGCCGCGGCCAGCAGCCCGGCCAGCAGGGCCAGCACGACGGCCGGCCGGCGCGTCCGGGGCGACCGGAGGCGGCCACCGGCCGGCGCGGAGGCCCGGTGCGATGAATCGGGCGCGGTGGATGCGGAGTTCATGGGCATGCTTCGGTTCCCCCTAGGTACAGGCGTCCCGCCATTATGTGCCGCGGCCCGGCGCCTGTCGCCGTACACGACGGGAGCCCCGCCGCCGTGCCGTTTCCTGGATTCCCCCGTTGATGGCCAGGGTGGCTCGGTGGCGGGGCTCCCGCTCTGCGAGGGAGGCGGCATCAGGAGTGCCGGCTCCCCCGAGGCGGACCGCGCCTCGAGTCCACGCCACCGTCGAAGGGGACGGTCCGGCGTGGACCCCGCAGCGAGGCTCGGGTCCCGGGGCCGTGGATTCCTGCCAGATCCACCGGCCCACTTCTGCCAGGGTGCCTCCGGGAGCCGTCCCAACAGGCAGACGAAGGGCCCCCTTTGGCGGGCCTTTGGTCCATAAAGTCCGGATCAGTCCGGGCAGCGGGAGGCCTGACCTGCGGACGGTCCGCGGCCACGACTCCCGGGATCGAACACGTGTGGTTACACTCGCCCGACTGCAACCGGGAACTGCAGATACTGCCGTAGGGGACTGCACAGGGGAGACGGGACTGATGGCGCAGGCGAAGAAGATCGCGTTGTACATGATCATTGTCTTCGTGCTGTACACGATCATCACCTCCCCGCAGCGTGCGGCCGAAATGGTGCAGATAGGCTTCGAGGGCATCTCGTCCGCCGCTCAGGGCGTCGGCGAGTTCATGACCCAGCTGATCAAGTAGGGGCCGCCGCTCCGGCGGACCCTTACGGGCCGCCCGGGACCGGGCCGGCCCACGGTCGGCCGGTGCCCCAGCCCCGGCCCAGCCCGCCCGACGACCGGACCGGCTGCGCCCCGCCCGCCGCACGGAGGCTCCCGTGATCCGCCACCTGGTCCTGTTCAAGCTCAACGAAGGCGTCTCCCGCGACGAGGAGCGGGTGCAGGCCGGCATCCGCGCGTTCGCGGCACTGGAGGGCGAGATCCCGGAGCTGGAGTTCTGGGAGTGCGCCTGGAACATCACCGACCGCCCGATCGCCTACGACTACGCGATCAACTCGGCCGTGGCCGACCGGGACGCCCTCAAGCGCTACCTCGAACACCCGGCCCACCAGGCAGCCGCTGCCCAGTGGCGCGAATTCGCCACCTGGGTGATCGCCGACTACGAATTCTGAGCCGCGGCGCTCCCCCGGCCCCTCCCGCCGAGCCCCTCGTCCCCCGTGGGCGAGGGGCTTTGTCATACCCCGGGCCCCCACCGCCTCCCACCCGCCCAGACGCCGCCCCGCACCCACTCAACTCTCTGTTCAACACGGCGTTATGGGGTGCTTGCACACAGTGCACATGTCTTGTGATGCTATGACCGCTTTTGCCGGATACATGCACTGTGAAGGGTGGCGTGACCGTGACGGCCCGTACTGCGCCCAAGGCTCCATCCCGCGAGAGCCGAAGCGCGGACACGCGGGCGCTCACGCAGGTGCTGTTCGCGGAGCTGACGGACCTCGAGCCCGGCACGCCGGAGCACACCCGGGTCCGCGCCGCCCTCATCGAGGCCAATCTGCCGCTGGTCCGCTATGCCGCGGCGCGTTTCCGCAGCCGCAATGAGCCGATGGAGGACGTCATCCAGGTCGGCACCATCGGCCTGATCAATGCGATCGACCGGTTCGATCCGGACCGCGGCGTCCAGTTCCCCACCTTCGCGATGCCGACGGTCGTCGGCGAGATCAAACGCTACTTTCGAGACAATGTCCGTACGGTCCATGTGCCGCGGCGGCTCCACGAGCTGTGGGTCCAGGTCAACGGCGCGACCGAGGACCTGACGGTGCTGCACGGCCGCTCCCCCACCACCGCCGAGATCGCCGAGCGGCTGAAGATCGGCGAGGACGAGGTGCTGGCCTGCCTGGAGGCGGGCCGCTCGTATCACGCCACCTCGCTGGAGGCCGCACAGGAGGGCGACGGCCTGCCCGGCCTGCTCGACCGCCTCGGTTACGAGGACCCGGAGCTGGCCGGTGTGGAACACCGTGACCTCGTACGGCACCTCCTCGTCCAGCTGCCCGAGCGCGAGCAGCGGATTCTTCTGCTGCGTTACTACAGCAATCTGACGCAGTCACAGATCAGTGCCGAACTAGGGGTGTCGCAGATGCATGTCTCGCGGCTACTGTCGCGGAGCTTCGCCCGGCTGCGATCCGCAAACAGGATCGACGCATAGCCGGGACGGGCGACCCGATCCTGCACAGATATGTCGACATGGCGCTACAGCGTGTTGCCGACATGTGACATTCTGCAGGAACCGCGTTTGCCGCGGCGCCGCCTCCGGTATTCAGGTGGAGGTATAACTCCTCGGTCCGCCCCGGTCCGAGGACGCCGCAGCGACCCGACCGCGACCTCAAGGGGGTGGCATGTCCGTAGAACTGGGCAGCTCGAAGGTGCTTTCCGCGATTCCCGCGCCAGCACCGCACGTGCATGACGACGACGACGCCATCAACACCCGCACGCTCTCCCGCTCCCTGTTCCTGCGGCTGGCCTCGCTCGACAAGGACTGCGCGGAGCGTACGTACGTCCGCGACACGCTCATCGAACTGAACCTCCCGCTCGTCCGCTACGCGGCCGCCCGCTTCCGCAGCCGCAACGAGCCGATGGAGGACATCGTCCAGGTCGGCACCATCGGTCTGATCAAGGCGATCGACCGTTTCGATTGCGAACGCGGCGTGGAATTCCCGACGTTCGCGATGCCCACGGTCGTCGGCGAGATCAAGCGCTTCTTCCGCGACACCTCGTGGTCGGTCCGGGTCCCGCGCCGACTCCAGGAGCTCCGGCTCGCCCTCACCAAGGCGAGCGATGAGCTCTCCCAGAAGCTGGACCGCTCCCCGACCGTTCCCGAACTGGCCCTGTGCCTGGGGGTGTCGGAGGAGGACGTGGTCGACGGCCTGGCCGTCGGCAACGCCTACACCGCCTCCTCGCTCGACTCCCCCTCCCCCGAGGACGACGGCGGCGAGGGCTCCCTCGCGGACCGCCTCGGCTACGAGGACAGCGCCCTGGAGGGCGTGGAGTACCGCGAGTCCCTCAAGCCCCTGCTGGCCAAACTCCCGCCCCGGGAGCGCCAGATCATCATGCTGCGCTTCTTCGCCAACATGACGCAGTCCCAGATCGGCGAGGAGGTCGGCATCTCCCAGATGCATGTCTCCCGGCTGCTCACCCGCACCCTGGCGCAGCTGCGCGAGGGCCTCATCTCCGACTGAGGAACGGTCCGCCGGGGGGCTGTACGACTCCTCGTGCCGCTCGGCGGACAGTTGTAAGCGGGGCGCTCCGGGCGGGGCGCTTCAAGCGGAGCGGGACCGCCCCGGTGCGCGAAGTGCCGTATGAGACGCAGGAAACGCCGTGTGCGGGCCATGTGCGGCCCTACGCAGCGCGCGGGCGGGTGAAGGCGGGTGGCTGCCCGTGATGCCCTCAGAGGGCCCCGAACGCCGTCTGTCGGACGCGGACTTGACTACGGGCCTTGGCCGCCGGCCCGGCACGCGCCGTACCGGACGCACCGGTCAGGCCGAGAGCACGCCTTCCGGCCACTTCCGCGAACCAGCCATCCGGACCTTTCGCCGACCGGCCCTCGGCCCTCGGCCCTCGGCCCCCCGGCGATGAGACCGGAATCCGTCCGCACCCCCACCTCACCCACCCCTGTACACCTGACGCATCGTCAGCAACACTGCCGGCATGCGACGGACGAGGACCACTGTTGCCTCCGCCTCTGCGGCCGTGCTGTGTCTGAGCGTTCTGGTCACCGGCTGTGGCAGCGCGACCGGGACGGGCCACGCCACGGTGGGTGCCGCAGGTCCCGCCGACGGCCGGGTGCCGACCAAGGCCGTACCGCCCGAGGACCGTGTCGAGCTGACGCCCCTGGACGGCGACGGGAGCCGTGGACGGCACGGAGACGGCAGCGACGGCAGAAACGGCAGCGGAGACGGCAGTGGCGGTGCGGATGCCGGCCGGCCCGGTGGCGGGGCGTCCGCCGGCCCCGGCAAGGGGGACGCCGACGACGGCGCACGGACCCCCGGCCGCTCCGGCGGCTCCGGCGGCGCCCGGCCCGGCCCCTCCGCGGGCCCCACGGGAACGCACCCCGGCCACGGCGGCGGTACCGCGCCCCCGGCCTCACCGCACGGGCCCAACTCGCCCTCGCACCCGGGCAGTCCGACCCCGCCGCACGGCACCCCGGCCCCCGAACCGCCCTCCCCCACCCTCCCGACCGGCCCGGACACCCCCGACGGCCTGCTCATCGGCGTACCCCGCCGGTCCGGTACCGACGTCCGCCGGTGCGAGAAGGTCACCCTGGAGTTCCTCAACACGGGCGGCCGGTCCGTCACCGCCGGCACGGTCACCTTCGGCACCCACATCACCGGCGGCCTCGGCATCGACTGGGCCACGATCAGCTCCACCCACAAGCTCCCGCTGCCACTCGCCCCCGGGAAGAGGAAGACCGGCAGCTGGCGGGTGTGCGTGGACGGCTGGCGGGTGCCGGCGGGCATGCACCTCGATACCAAGGACGTGAGCTTCCGCTGGAAGTGAGGGCGGGCCTGCAGCCGAAGGCGCCGCCATCGGCCCGCGAAGGCATCTCCCTGAATAGCGATGAGTTCCGACCGGTGCGACCGTCTATAGAGGCACAGACGCAGCCACCGGCCGCGAACCGTCCCAGGGAGAGACCATGCCCAAGATCACCCCCAACCTCTGGTTCGACACCCAAGGCAAGGAAGCCGCCGAGTTCTACTGCTCGGTGTTCCCGAACTCGAAGATCAACACTGTCACCCACTACAACGAGGCGGGCCCCCGGGAGGCCGGCACCGTGCTGACGGTGGAGTTCGAGCTCGACGGCCAGGAGTACCTCGCGATCAACGGCGGCCCGGAATTCACCTTCACCGAGGCCATCTCCCTGATGATCACCTGCGCCGACCAGGACGAGATCGACTACTACTGGGCCAAGCTCTCCGAGGGCGGCGAGGAGGGCCCCTGCGGGTGGCTGAAGGACAAGTACGGGCTGTCCTGGCAGGTGGCGCCCGGCGGTATGGCGGAGATGCTGAACGATCCGGACCAGGAGCGCGCGGCCCGTGCCATGAAGGCCATGTTCGGCATGAAGAAGATCGATATCGCGGCGCTCCAGGCGGCGGCCGACCAGGCCTGACCGCCCCTTTCGGCCGCTGCCCGCACGTCACGGGAGTCCCGGGCCCGCCGCGGTCCGGGATTCCGTGCCGGGGCAGTCCGGCAGGCCCGTACCGGGTGCCGGGCCGCCGCCTCAGGAGCGGCTGGGATTCCGACCGGTCCGTAGGGGGCGCGGGGCGGGGGTATCGCATATGCCCAGGCCGCGCAGGGCCCGGGTGGCCGCGTCCACGTCCGTGGGGGACGCCGCGGCGAAGACGGCCTCATGGGCGTCGGCATTGGCGCGGACGGCGCGCTCGGCGGTCCGCACCCCGTCCGGCGTCAGGCTGATCATGGTGCTGCGGCCGTCGTCCGGCGAGGGCTCGCGGCGGACCAGGCCGCGGCCGGCGAGATGGTTGACCACGTTGCTGATGCCGCCGGAGGACAGCAGCAGGGCACGGGCCAGTTCGTTCGGCTTCATACGGTACGGCTCGCCCGCCCGGCGCAGGGCGACCAGGATGTCGAACTCTGCGACGGTCAGCCCGAGTTCGGGCAGCACACCGCGGGTGGCCTGGTCCAGGGCGCGGGCGAGCTGGGCTATGCGCTTCGAGAGCTCCGTCGTCGGGCGGAGCACGTCCGGCAGCTCCGCGTGCCAGGCGTCCAGCAGCGCGTCGACGGGGTCAGGGCGCGGTCCGGGTGGTGCGGTCACGTCGGCAGGATAGATCAGCACCATGATAGCTTTCTATAAAGCTTTCTTCCGAACGTGTAGAGGGTGACTTGCCATGGGAACCGAGCGCCATCACTCACCGCGCCTGCTTCTGCGCGGCGGCCTGGTCATCGACACCGCCCCCCACCCCGTCGTCCACCCGCACACCGATGTACTCGTCGAGGACGGCCGGATCGCCGCCGTGGGCCGCGGGCTGCCCGGCGACGGGACCGACCCCGGCCTGGAAGTGATCGACGCCCGCGATCTGATCGTGCTGCCGGGCTTCGTCGACACCCACCGGCATCTGTGGCAGGCCGTCCTGCGGTCCGCCGCGGTCGACGAGAGCCTCGAGCGCTATCTCGGCCGGGTCCTCGGCGACCTCTCCGCCCGCTTCACGCCCGCCGATGTGTACACCGGCAATCTCCTCGGCGCGCTGGAGTGCCTGGACACGGGCGTCACCACCGTGCAGGACTTCTCGCACGTCCAGTACACGCCCGAGCACAGCGCGGCCGCCGTCGAGGCGCTGGAGGAGGCGGGCATCCGCGCCGTCTTCGGCTACGGCTACCCGGTCTTCGACGACACCGCCCGGCGGGCCGACTGGGTGCGGCAGGTCCGCACCCGGCACTTCCCGTCGGGCGATGGGCTGCTCACGATGGCCCTGGCCCCCGTCGGCCCCTCCTTCACACCGCCGGAGACCGTCCGGGAGGACTGGCTGCTCGCCCGCGAGCTGGGGCTGCCCATCGCCGTCCATGTGACCGCGGGCCCGGTGGCGATGCGGCCGATCGCCGCCCTCCAGGAGCAGGGCCTGCTCACCGCCGACACCCTCTACGTACACGGCAATTCACTGCCGGACTCCGAGCTGCGGATGATCGCCGAGTCCGGTGGCGCGGTGGCGATCACGCCGGCGATCGAGGCCTCGATGCGCTTCGGCGCACCGATGGCGGGACGGCTGCGCCGCGCGGGCATCCCGACCGGCCTGGGCGCGGACGCGGTGACCTCGGCGCCGGGCGATATGTTCTCGCAGATGCGCGCCGCGCTGATGAGCAGCCACTTCGACGGCGACGGCGAGGACGGCGAGGCCACGGTCAAGGCCGCCGACGTCCTGCGCATGGCCACCGTCGAGGGCGCCGAGGCCCTCGGACTGGCCGACCAGATCGGCTCGTTGACCATCGGCAAACGCGCCGACCTCGTCCTCCTCCGTGCCGACGCCCTCAACCTCGCCCCCGTGGCCCACGACCCGATCGGCGCCGTGGTGACCGCCGCCCACCCCGGGAACATCGACACGGTCCTGGTGGAGGGCCGCCCGGTCAAACACCACGGGCAACTGCTGTACGGGGAGCTGGGCAGCGTACTCTCCGAGGCCCACCGTGCAGTCGAACGCCTGGGGGCGTCGCGGTCCTAGAGGAGTCGCAACGGGGTCGTACCAGGTGCGCTGGTAGCCGGGCCGGGCGGCCGGCGTCTGCACGGTCGGCCTTTCGTTTCTCTTGAGCCGCTCGGTGATTGATCACCAGGGCGGCGAGCGGGGAGCGCCGTCCTCCCCACACCCGGTGCCCCACAGCTGAACTTTCTTCGCAATTTTGTCCGAGTGGCGTAATGGAACCCACCGTGGCGCGTCTCTCCAGCTGGTACGCGAAGTACGGAGGAGGCGGCGTGGTGTATCTCCCGGGGCGGCTGGTGGGCCGTGAGGCCGAGCTGGCGAAAATGGCGGGATGGGCGAGGACCGCGAGGGCGGGCACGGGGCAGGTGGCGTTCGTCGTCGGCGAGGCCGGCCTGGGCAAGACAGCCCTGCTGGAACTGACCGCGGAAACTGCCGGGTCGCTGGGCATGCGGGTGCTGCACGCGACGGCCCAGGAGCTGGAACGGCAGCGCCCGTTCGCGGTGATCTCGGCCTGTCTGGGGGTGGATACGGAGTCGGCGGATGCCTCCCTGGCACGGGCCGGCGAGATCTTGCGGGGCGAGGGCCGCTACGGGATGCCGGGTGGGTTGGGCGAGGCGGCCGGGTCGGACTTCGCCGCCGTCGAGACGATGCTCGGCCTGATCGACGACCTGTGTACGCAGCAGCCGCTGGCACTGTTCCTCGACGACCTCCAGTGGGCGGACCCGGCGAGCCTGCTGGTGGTGCAGCGGCTGCTGCGGTCGGTCCACCAGTTGCCGCTGCTCCTCGTCGGGGCCTACCGGCCCGCGCCCCAAGGGGACGTCGACCGGCTCTCCCGGAGTCTGGCTCTCGGCAACCACCCGATACTGGAGCTGACACCCCTGCCTCCGCCTGCCGTGTCGGCCCTGCTGGCCGGCCTGTGCGGCGGTGCGCCCGGTCCGCGGCTGAGACGCATGGCCGAGGGGGCGGCAGGAAACCCGTGGTACGTCATGGAGCTGGCCGCCGCCCTCCGGCGTGAGGACGCGATCGACCTCCGCGACGGGCTCGCGGAGGTCCCCCTCGACTGCCCGCAACCGTCGTTGACCCACCTGATCAACCACCGGTTGCGGTATCTGCGCGAGGAGGTGCTGCACGTGCTCCGCGCCGCCTCGGTGCTGGGCACCGGCTGTACCCTCACCGACCTCGCAACGGTCCTCGACCGGCCGGCACATGAACTGCTCAGCATCCTCGCGGAGGCCGGGACGGCCGGAATTCTGCGCGATGCCGGCGACCGGCTGGTCTTCCGTCACGACCTCATCCGACATGCCCTCTACGACGCCGTGCCGGGACCGGCCCGCGCCCTGCTGCACTTGAGGACGGCGCAGGCCCTCGCGGGCGCCGGAGCGGTTCCCGAACGCGTCGCCGAGCATCTGCTGGTCGCGACGTCCGCGTCGGGCGAATTCCTGATCGACTGGCTCCTTGCCTCCGCGGTCCCCCTCACGTCCCGGGCACCGGCCATGGCGCTCCTGCTGATCGACCAGGCACTGGAGCTCGCCGGCCCCACTGATCCACGCCGCGGCCAACTCCAGCTGTACCGGGCCGTCGCCGAGCTCTCCTCCGGCCGCCTGGCCGAGGCGGAGGAGACCGCCCGTTGCGCACTGGCCAGGACCCGTGGCCCGGGGTGGGAAGGCCCGCTGCGGTGGATCATCGTCCACGCGTCCTTCGCCCGCGGCCGTCCCGACCTGGCGCTCGTCGAGATCCGCGCCGCGTGCGGCAGGCCGGGCGTATCGGCGCTTGAGGCGCTCCGGTTCCGGGCGTTCAGCGCGACGTGCCTGTTCGCACTCGGCCGGCTGACGGAGGCCGGCGCGGTCGCTTCGGCCACCCGGCGTGCGGCGGAAGCGATGGACGACGACGCCGCCCTGGCCGATGCGCTGCACATCCTGGCGGCGAAGCGATTCCTCGAAGCTCCTGGCACCGAAGCCCTGGAACTTGCCCGGCACGCCGCCCGGCTCACGCCGGAGCCGCTGCATCCGGCACAGCGGATCAGGCTGCAACTCACCCTGGTCAACCGCTATATGGATCTCGACCGCTACCAGGACGCGCAGCGCACCCTCGCAGCCGTCCATGAGACGACGGAGCACACCGGTGACGTCTATCTGCCCTGGTACCACCTCTCCTGTGCCCTGCTCGCCTTCCACACCGGCCGCTGGGACGACGCCCTCACCGAGATCGAGGCCGGGCTCGATCCCGGCAAGCGCTTCAGGATGTGCCGGGCACTGCGGGGGGTGGCGGCGCTGATCTCACTGCACCGCGGCCGGCAGTCCGCCGCCGAGGCTCATCTGACCGCCGCGGCCGCGGCGACCGACAACAGTGACATCACCTGGTACTACGCACACCTGCCGCTGTGTGCCGACGCCCTCGCGGACGAGGCCCGGGGCCACCCCGAGCGCGCCTACGCCCGGCTCACCGCCGCGTTCGACCGTGGCGTGGGCGGCCATCTGCCGGGCCAGTTGAGCCTCGGCTTTCTGACGCCCGATCTCGTGCGGCTCGCCCTGACCCACGACGACACCACCAACGCACGGCGCTACGCCGAGGCCGCACGCAGACGGGCCGACCACAGTGGCACCCCGTCCCACCTCGGTGATGCCCTCCGGTGCCAGGGACTGCTGGACCGGGACCCGGATCTGCTGCTGGAAGCAGCCCGCTGCTACCACCAGGCGCCGCGACCGCTGAGTGAGGCACACGCCTACACCGACGCGGCCGAACTACTGGCCCAGCAGCGGCGGCCCGCCCGGGCTCGTGCCCTGCTCGACCAGGCGTTGGAGGTCTACACACGGCTGGACGCCCAGTGGGACATGGCCCGCGCCCTGGCTCGCCTGCGGGCCCACTCCGTCCACCGCAGCGCACGCAGACCACGCAGCAGTGCCCGCCTCGGGTGGGAGGCGCTGACGGACACCGAACACCTCGTCGCCGGCCACGTCGCCTCCGGACACTCCAACCCCGAGATCGCGGCCCGTATGTACATCTCACGACGCACCGTCGGCACCCATGTGTCCCACATTCTCCAGAAGCTGGGGATGACCTCACGGGTCGAACTCGCCGCCGAAGTCATCCGCCGCAGGAGTCCGGACGAGCCGCCATCGCCGCACTGACCGCCGGTCAATACGCCCCGGCGCGCCTGTAATCAAGGGCTCTATCCGTCAGGTGACGGATGTACATCCAGCCACCCGCTCCTACGTTGACAGTCCCACCGCGATCCGGGCCCACAGGGTGAACCGGTGCCCGGCCAGGCCCTTCGTCCTGGAGAACGTGCTGTGGGTGCCGCTCGGGGTCACTGACCCGGCCCCGAGGGCTCGGCTCACGGAAACAGGAGCAGGAACCATGACCCATGAGATGACCCCCCGGAGATCCGGGGCGCGGGCGGCCGCCGCACTGTTGGCGGTCTGTTCGGCAATGCTTGGTTTCGTCGTGTCGCCGCTCGCCACGGGGACAGCTCGCGCTGAAGATGCCGCAACGACCGTATCGGTCCAAAGCGCGTCGAAGCCGGGCCAGTACGTCAACGCGGTGGGTACATCCGTTCTGAATTGGGATGCCCCCGAAGTCTTCGAATTCGACTTCAACGACGACGGAACGTTCCACATCAAGTCCGGGACGGACGGCCAGTGCATCGACAAGTGGCGAACGAACGACTCGGGCGTCCCCCGCTACAAGCAGGGATACCTGCTTACGGTGACGGACTGCCATGACAAGAACGCCGCAGATCCCACGACAGACTCCCAGAACTGGTACCTGGTACCGGTGAACGAGGGCGGTGCGGGCAACGCCTACTACATCGTGAACGCCGGCGAGCGCCGGTGCATGGACGACCAGATGATAGGCGGCGAAATACGCAAGGACAAGTACGTTCCAGACCTCGGCAGGGGCGAGTGCTCTTCGGGCCGGGCAAGCCAGCAGTTCATTCTGGAAGACGCTGCGCAGCGCAGCGATTTCACCGGCCGGCTCCACCAGAAGGCGTTGTCCGCAGCATTCAAGATGTGCGGTGTCGACCCCGATAGCTGCAGCTACGAAGCGAAGTCCTACGGCGATGCGCAGCCCGTCGGCGAAGAGTGCGTGAACCAGTGGTGGAAAAACCCCAGCAAGACGGAGAAGACCACTGGTCATTACACCCGGGGGGAGAATGAGGGCTGGCAGCACAGCGTCGGGACCACCGTCACTGTCGGAGCCGAATTCGGAGTGGACGCGGGCGTGGTCAGTAAGGTCAGCACCTCGGTTTCCACGTCATACCAGAAGACCTGGAGCCATATTGATTTGCGCAGCACGACTTGGGACTTTCCCATCTCGCCCGGAAACTACGGGTGGGTCGTGAAGATCATGGAAAAGCGGGACGTGACAGGTACCTGGACCTTCTCCAGCGGGCCCATGAAGTGGAGCGCCGAGGGCACCAGCACCGTCACCTATGCGGAGGGCTATTCGAACAAGGATGAGCCGGCCCCGCCGCCCCCCGGCTCCTGCCCGGGCACCTGAGGTGCCTCATCCGGCGACGGAGTAACACTCCGCCCCGGCGCCACCCTCGGTCAGGTCCATGCCCTGACCGAGGGCTCTGCCGTAAGGGCGGTCACATGGCCTGACCTGTGGCCCGCACGGATGAGGGGCCCGGCATCGCAGATGCCGGGCCCCGTACGACGAGGAAGTGTCTAGGCCAGCGCCAGCCACGCCGCGCCCGCGACGACCAGGATCGCGACGATGACGCCAATGATGACGCCCACGCGGGGGCCGGCGGACTGCTGGGGGGCCGCGGCGCGGCGGCCGCCGGCCTGCGGGGTGCCGCCCTCGTCCACGAAGGCCCGGAACATCTGCGTGCTGCCGGCCGGGTCGTAGTTGCCGCCGGCCTGGTTCTGCGGGTTGGTCGCCATGGGCAAGGACCCTAGCGAACCAGGGGCGGAGCGGCACCCCTGGGGCGCGTACGCGCCCACCCCGAGGGTCATTGACCAGCGGCCGGTCCAGACTTTTGGCCGTCTTCACTTCAAGCCTGGACTAATCGTTTGCCTTCAGCAACCAACATTGCTTATGGTTGCCCCAAGCAACAAAAGATGCGTGAGGATGCGTGGAGGAGCCGGTGGCAGCTCACAGTCGGTACGAGGAGCTGGCGAGACAGCTCAGTGCCATCGGGGCCGTCAAGCGTGAGATGGGGCGGATGCTGCCCCAGGACTGTCCGCCCGCTTCGGCGGGGGTGCTCACCCTGCTCGACCGGCACGGTGAGATGCGGATGAGTCAGCTCGCCGAGCTGCTGGCGATCGACATGTCGGTGACCAGCCGGCATGTCGCCCATGTCGCCGAGCGCGGCTGGATCGAGCGGGAGCCCGATCCGGCGGACAAGCGGTCGCGGCTGCTGCGCCTGACCCCGAGCGGCACCGCGCTGCTGGCGGAGCTCGCCGAGCGCTACACGGCAGCGCTCGCCCGCTACTTGGACGACTGGTCCGACGCCGACGTCGGGCACCTCAACGAGCTCCTCGCCAGGCTCCGTACGAGCTTCGGCGACTGCCGCACCCGGGCACATCACGACACCACCCGTACACCCGCAGGATGAAAAGGAACTACATGGCTACGACCACACCAGCCGGTGTGCGGGGCGGCCACGCCAGGCACGGAGGCGGTCAGCACGCCTCCGGTGACACCCCTATGACGCACCGTCAGATCATGGAGGCGCTGTCCGGGCTGCTGCTCGGCATGTTCGTCGCCATCCTGTCGTCGACGATCGTGTCCAACGCGCTGCCCGAGATCATTCATGACCTCGACGGCGGGCAGAGCGCCTACACCTGGGTGGTCACCGCCTCGCTGCTGGCGATGACCGCGACCACCCCGCTGTGGGGCAAGCTCTCCGACCTCTTCAGCAAGAAGCTGCTGGTGCAGTTCGCGCTGATCATCTATGTCGCGGGGTCGGTCGTCGCGGGGCTGTCGCAGAGCACCGGGATGCTGATCGCCTGCCGGGTGGTCCAGGGCATAGGCGTGGGCGGGCTCTCCGCCCTGGCCCAGATCGTGATGGCCGCGATGATCTCGCCGCGCGAGCGCGGGCGCTACAGCGGCTACCTCGGCGCCACCTTCGCCGTCGCCACCGTCGGCGGTCCGCTGCTCGGCGGGGTCATCACCGACACCGACTGGCTCGGCTGGCGCTGGTGCTTCTACGTGGGTGTGCCGTTCGCCGTCCTCGCGCTGGTCGTGCTGCAGAAGACGCTGAAGCTGCCGGTCGTCAAGCGCGAGGGCGTCAAGGTCGACTGGGCGGGCGCGTTCTTCATCAGCGCGGCGGTCTCGCTGCTGCTGGTGTGGGTGACGCTGGCCGGGGACGAGTACGACTGGTGGTCGTGGCAGACCGCGGCGATGGTCGGCGGTTCGGTGGCGCTCGGGGCGATCTTCGTCTTCGTGGAGACCAAGGCTCAGGAGCCGATCATCCCGTTGCGGCTGTTCCGCAACAAGACGATCACCCTGGCGTCGGTGGCCTCGCTGTTCGTCGGTGTCGCGATGTTCACCGGCACGGTCTTCTTCAGCCAGTACTTCCAGCTGGCGCGCGGCGAGTCGCCGACGATGTCCGGCGTGATGACGATTCCGATGATCGGCGGGCTGTTCGTCTCGTCGACCGTCTCGGGCCAGGTCATCACCCGGACCGGACGCTGGAAGGCCTGGCTGGTCACCGGCGGTGCGCTGCTGACCGCGGGGCTCGGCCTGCTGGGCACCATCCGCTACGACACCGAGTACTGGCACATCGCGCTCTTCATGGCGCTGATGGGCCTGGGCATCGGCATGATGATGCAGAACCTGGTGCTCGCCACGCAGAACCAGGTGGCCCCGGAGGACCTCGGCTCCGCCTCGTCCGTCGTGACCTTCTTCCGTTCCCTCGGTGGTGCGGTGGGCGTCTCGGCCCTCGGAGCGGTCCTCGCCAACCGCGTCACCGACTACGTCAAGGACGGGCTGGCCGAACTCGGCCCCAAGGCCGCCAAGGCCGCCGCGCACGCCGCCGGCAACAGCGGCGGCGGCATCCCCGACCTGGACGCCCTCCCGGCGCCGCTGCGCACCGTCATGGAGAGCGCCTACGGGCACGGGGTCGGCGATGTGTTCCTCTACGCGGCGCCCTGTGCGCTGCTCGCCTTCCTCTTCACCCTGTTCATCAAGGAGGTCGCGTTGAAGACGCGTGGCGGACTGGCCCAGAGCTCGGAGGGCGCGGAGGCCGCGGCCGCCCCGGAGGCGGCCCTGACGGCCGCCGCGGCGGAAGCCGTCATCCCGGCGCAGGCCGAGGAGCGGGAGCCCGCCCTGGTGGGCGCCGCCCCGGCGGTCCCGGACGACGCGGCGCACACCCCCTCCTGGGCACGGCCCGCCGCGGCGACCGCCACCCAGCCGCTCGCGGCGTACGCCTCGGCCGGCGGCGGGGACGGCACCCCGTCCGGTCCCGCGGTGCACGGCTTCGTCCGCAACGCGGAGGGCAGCCCGGTACCGCGCTCCGCGGTGACGCTGATCTCGCTCGGCGGACGGCAGCTGGGCCGCGCGGTCGCCCAGGCCAACGGCTCGTACGCGCTCGACGCCCCCGGCGCCGGTTCGTACGTGCTGATCGCCGCGGCCGACGGCCACCAGCCGCAGGCGTCCACGGTCGTCATCGGCGAGGCGCCGCAGGCCTACGACATCCTGCTCAGCGGCACCAGCGGCCTCGGTGGCCAGGTCCGCAGCGCGGCCACCGGCGCGCCGGTCGACGGAGCGATGGTCGTCGTCACCGACGTCCGCGGTGAGGTGCTGGCCACCGGAAAGACCGGCGCCGAGGGCGACTTCGCCTTCGCCGAGCTGGCGCCCGGCACCTTCACCGTCGCGGTGAACGCGCCGGACCACCGCCCGGCCGCGCTGCCGGTCGAGATCGGCGTCCAGGGCACCACCCGGATCGAGATCGAGCTGCTGTCCGGCGCGCGGGTGCAGGGCGTGGTGCGGGCCGGTGCGCGGCGCCGGCCGCTGCCCGACGCCCGGGTCACGCTGGTGGACGCGGCGGGCAATGTCGTGGCCACCTCGACGACCGGGGAGGACGGCGCCTACGCGTTCACCGACCTGGACGCCGGTGACTACACCGTCATCGCGAGCGGCTACCCGCCCGTCGCCACCGGCCTCGCGGTCGATGCGCACGGGGTCGACGGCCACGACGTCGAGCTCGCACATCCCCGGGACTGAAACTCCCCGGACCCGGGGATCTCACCCGGGAGCAATACCCCGGTCCGGGGCGCGCGTTGAGCGGAGGCGCGCCCCGGACCGGACCGAGGGCTCCGGCGGCGGCGCTGCGCACAGGCAGGGGACGGCCTGCACGCCGCCGTCCGGAGCCCTGCACCTTCCCGCCCTCGGCTCCCCCGCCCGGCTCCGGCCGGGCGGGGGCCCCTGGTCGGGGAACATCACCAGGCAACAAACGGGAGAAGGCCATGACTTCGACGGGCGCGGGAGCTGCGGGACTGAGGGCGCGGGTCCGCACACGGGACGGCTGGGCGGTCCAGCACGCCGTACTGACCGTCACCGACATGACCGGCGGGCAGGTACTGCGGGCCGCCGCGGACGACGAGGGCGCCGTCCGCAGCGCGGAGCCGCTGCCGGCCGGTCCGTACACGGTCATCGTGACGGCCGTCGGCTACGCACCGGCCGCCGCCAGCGCGATCGTGACGGCAAGCGGCCGGATGGACGTGGGCACCGTGGTCCTGGCCCGGCAGGGCGGGGCCGAGCTGCCGCCGCCCGGTGCCTGGACCATCGACCCGATGCACTCGACGGTGGCGGCGGTCGCCCAGCACCTGGGGATCTCCAGCGTGCACGGCCGGTTCACCGAGTTCAGCGGCCGGATCGAGATCGCCGAGGACCTGGCGAAGTCGCGGGTCGAGGCCGTCATCAAGGCCGCCTCGATCGACACCGGCAACGGGATGCGCGACGGCCATCTGCGCTCCGAGGACTTCCTGAACGTCGAGGAGTACCCGGAGATCACCTACCGCAGCTCGGGCCTGGCCCCGGCCGGCCCGGACCGCTGGACCGTGCAGGGCGAACTGTCACTGCACGGTGTCGTACGGCCGGTGGACCTCGCGCTGAGCTATCTCGGCACCGGTCCCGACCCGTGGGGCGGGGTGCGCGCGGCCTTCCGGGCCACCGCCGAACTGCGCCGCGAGGACTTCAAGATGAACTACAACCAGGTCGTGGCGGCCGGTATCGCGGCCATCGGGACCACGCTCAGGGTCGAGCTGGACGTCCAGGCCGTGCAGGGGGAGAGCCTGCCGGTGGCATGACCTCCCGGCCCGTCGGGAACGGCCGGGCCGGGTGTCACTCCCCCGCCCGGCCCCGCATCGCTTCGATGCCCGCGATCTGCAGATCGAGGGCGAAGCCGAAATCGCGGTCCCGCATCTCCGCCACGGTGTCCCCGCCACGGGCCTCCATGACCTTGGTGGTGTTCTCCAGCGTCTCGGCGAACTCCGGGCGGTCCTGGACCGACGTCATCACCTGCTGGAAATACTCGTCGACGGAGACCCCCGCCTCCGCGCACCGGGCGTTGAACAGGCCCTCGATGGTGGCGAAGCCGTAGACGAACTGGAAGACCGCGGAGAGCCCGCCGGAGATCTGCTGGAGCGACAGGCCGCTCTCCTTCATCACCCGCATGCTGGCGTTGGAGAAGGCGATCGAGTGCGGGCCGATGTTGATGTACGTGCCCAGCAGCCGGGCGGTCCAGGCGTGGGCGGTCAGCAGGGTGCGGTATTCGCCGGCCAGGGAGCGCAGATGGTCCCGCCAGTCCCGGCCGGTGTCGGTCTCGTCCGGCAGCCGCATCTCGCCCATGACGTGGTCCAGGGCCAGTTCCAGCAGGTCGTCCTTGGTGTCGACGTACCAGTAGACGGACATCGCGGTGACGCCGAGCTCGGCCGCGAGCCGGCGCATGGAGAACTTCGCCAGGCCCTCGGCGTCCAGCAGCCGGACCGTCGCCGCGACGATCTTGTCGAGGCCGAGTCCGGCCGGCTGGTCCGCCTTCCGCTTGGGCGGGGGGCGTTCGGTCAGCCAGACGCTGTTCGTCCGCTTCCCGGCGCCGCCGTCCGTCGCTGCCATGGCGCCCCTCCTTGCCCCGGGGGTCTGCGAGGTCCCGGGTCTCGTCGTCGGTGTCGTACGCGGTGTGCGGTGTCGTGGTCGGTGATGCGGGTGTCGTGGTCGGTATGCGCTGTCGTGATCGGTGCACGGCACGTACGCGGTGTCATACGTGCCGCCGGTACGCGCCGTTCACGATCAAGTACCCGCCGATGCTATTCCGCCGGGGCGGACGACGGCTCCGCACCGGCGGGCGTGGCAGGCGCCCCGGTGTCCCGGCCGGCGCGCTCCGCCCGGCGCAGCAGGACGGCGGCGACCAGTCCGCCGAGGAACACCGCGGCCGCGCCGACCAGCTGGCTGGTGCCGATCCCGGCGGCGAAGGCGTCGTGGACGGCGCGGCGTTCGGCCTCCGTACGGGTCCGGGCGAGCGCCGCGGGCAGCGAACCGGCACCGGCGGCGGCCAGCGGCAGCAGCGCGACGAAACGGGAGTTGAGGACCGCGCCGAGGACGGCGACGCCGAGGCCCTGGCCGCACTCCATCAGCGTGCCGTTGACGCCCGCGCCCACTCCGGCCTTGGCGGGCGGGATCGCGGACATGACGGCGTTGGCCATCGCCGGCATGGCGAGCGCGACACCGACGCCCATCACGATCAGGCCGGTCAGCATGCCGCTGTAGCTGTCGCCGCCGAGCAGCGAGATGGCGGCGAGGCCGGCCGCGAGCAGCGACATCCCGGAGACGATCATTCCGGGGGTGCCGAGCCGGGGCAGCAGCCGCGCGCCCAGACCGGTGAAGTTGATCAGGATGACGGTGACGGCGAGCGGCGCCATCCGCAGCCCGGCGTCCAGCGGGCCGTAGCCGAGGACCAGTTGCAGATGCTGGGTGAGCAGGAACATCGAGCCGCCCATCCCGAAGGCGACGAGGATGCCGCCGGCGACCGCGCCGATGAACCGGCGGTTGCGGAAGAAGTGCATGTCCAGCATCGGATACGGGACGCGCAGCTCCCAGAGCGCGAAGGCGGCGAGGCCGGCCAGGCCGATGGCGGCGGAGACCAGCACCCGGCCGGACAGCCAGCCGGTGACCGGCCCGGAGATGATCGCGAAGACCACGCCCACCATGCCGGTCATGGAGAGCAGGGCGCCCAGGAGGTCAATGGGGGTCCCCCCTGCTCGAACGCCGTTGCGAGCTTGGATGGGGGTCCCCCCTGCTCGAACGCCGTTGAGAGCTTGGGGGAGTTCGCCGCCGCGGCTGCTGGACTCGGGCACGAGGGCGATGACGGCCGCCAGCGCCATGACGGCGACCGGCAGGTTGACCAGGAACAGCGAGCCCCACCAGAAGTGGTCGAGCAGCGCCCCGCCGATCAGCGGCCCGGCCGCGAACCCGAGCGAGTTGACCGAGCTCCAGATCCCGATGGCCTTGGGGCGCTCGTCGTCGTCGAAGATCTGCATGACGACGGCGAGGGTGGTGGTCACCAGCAGCGCGCCGCCGACGCCCATCCCGGCGCGGGCGGCGATCAGCTGGCCGGGCGACTGGGCGAGCGCCGCGCCGAGCGAGGCGACGCCGAAGAGCACCAGGCCGACGGCGAGCATCTTCTTGCGGCCGTAGCGGTCGGCGGAGTTGCCCGCGGTGAGCAGCAGACCGGACTGGACCAGCGAATAGGCGTTGATCATCCACTGGACGTCGGCGGTGCTCGCGCCGAGGTTCTCGGTGAGCGAGGGGATGGCGACGTTGAGGACGGTGTTGTCGAGGATGACCGTCAGCTGGGCGAGGCAGATGACGGCCAGGATCAGCCAGCGGGCGGCGGTCCGGCCCGGCGGCTGAAGTGTGGTGGTGGCGTCGGAGGCCACGGGGGTCATACGGGCTCCCTGTACGGTGTATATGCGAATGCTTTACACCGTACAGGGAGTGCTATACGCCGTACATTTCATTTGTGGCCGGGCCGGGAGTGCCGCCGGTCAGCAGTAGTCCGGCAGCTCGGTGCCGGTCTTGCTGACCCACAGCCCGTTCCCCTCGTCGCCACCGCCGAGGGCGATCTTGGCCACGGCCGGGTTGCTGCTGTCGGCGCCGTAGGTCCACTGGCCCCAGCCGTTCAGGTCGAAGGTGAAGTGCCCGGTCACGTCCTGGACCTTGGGCTGCTCCTCCACCCAGCCGTACTGGCCCGCGGGAACGGTGACGGCCACCTTCTCCGTCCAGGTCTTCTGGGTACCGGTGGTGCGGGCGTAGTTGCTCTGCCAGGAGTGGGTGAACTTCGCGCCCACCTGCGCCGAGAAGACGTCCTTCACACCGAGGGTCAGGGTGACGCCCACTTCGGAGGTGTCCTGGATGGCCGATCCGGTCGTGGTGGACTCGATGCTGGTCTCGGTCCGGGTCAGCTCCTTCGTCAGGTCACCGCCGGTCTCGTTCTTGTCGGTGTGACCGCGGCAGATCGGGGTGCCGTACGTGGGCTCGGAGCGGTCGGTGATCTCCCACTTGCAGTACGACTGGTCCTCGTCGCACTTGGTCATCGCGTAGGTCGCCGCGAGGCTGTACATGGCCGGGGTCTCCCGCGCGTCCCCGGCGGCCGGGTCGTGGATGCTGAAGAACGAGGCCTGGTCGCCGTTGCTGCAGGAGTAGGTCCCCACGTGGTTCGAGTGGTAGACGAAGTTCTGCCCGCTGTACCCGCCCTGGGCGTTCAGGCAGGAGTCGTCCTCGACCGAGCGGATCATGAACCCGTCGTAGGGCGTCGGCTGGAGATACCACTTCTGGGAGTCGACGCTCGCGCAGTCGGCCTCGGCCGCCCAGTTGATGTAGTGGCCGTCGTCCCGGGCGATGCACTTGCCGCCGTCGTTGACCACCATCTGGAAACTGCCGTCGCCGGTGTCCCGCAGCTGGAACTTCTCGTTGCCGCCGGGCGGGTCGCCCTTCGGCCAGACATTGAGGTGACCCCAGTTCGCGGCGCCGTCGCCGCCCCAGCCGCGTCCGACGTCCAGCACGCGCCAGTTGGGCGACTCCAGCTTGCTGTAGATCGTCACGCACTGGAGGGGCTGGCTGCAGTCCGGGCCGCCGGCCGCCCGCGCCTCCCCGGTCCCGAACGGTGTGACGATGAGCCCGAGGCACATCGTCAAGGCGATCCCCAACGCCGTACCCCAGCGCGCACACAGACGGCCGGATCTCCCGGCCCATCGTGCAGTCATTTCCGGTGCCCCACTTCTTCCTGCAGGTCGTGGTGAGGGTGGCACCCGACCGGCACCACGCCTCTTGCTCCTCCACGCGCGCAGCGGAACGCGCCACCGTGCGCGGGACGGCGCCGGCGGACCGGGTGAGCCGCCCGGCGGACCGGGTGGCTCACCGCCCCGACCCGGCGACCGCGCACCACGATCTCCGTCCGGGCCCTCCTGCGAACAGCGGAGAATTACCTGTTTCCGGGTACGTGTTGCCCGGCCCGCGCCGCCCGCCGGAACGGTCAGGGTGGCGTAGCGCCCTGCGCGACGGCCCAGACGGCGACCTGGGTCCGGGTGCTGAAGCCGCTCCAGGCACTGGGCGGTGGCCAGGAGATTGTGGTGTGGGCCCTCGCCCCGCAGCCCGTCCTGGAGCAGCGCGATCGCCTCATCGGCGCTCCCGTCCAGCCAGCGCTGGAGCCCGAGCATCCACAGCGTGCAGGAACGGGCCCCGCCCGCGCCAGGGCGCTGTGGGTCGACGGCTGGCTCGCCTTTCTGCGCGGGGACCGGACGACCGGGCCCGCCCGGCCGGCCTGCGGGTTGGGGGACGGCGTCCCCGTGCCGGGCCGGTGGTGGCGGCTCTTCGTCGTGAGAGCGTGGGTGGGTGGTCGTGTCACCTGTGCTGTGTCAGGTCGTAGAAGGTGGCTCCACCGACCGTGACCTTGGTGAAATTCTCCTTCACCCAGGAGTCGATCTGCGAGGCGGGCCGCCGGCCGTCACCGGAGCTGCCGGGGGCGCCGGGACCTCCGGGACCTCCGCTCCCTCCGCTGCCGATGAAGTAGTGGATCTTCCCTTCCGCTACGTACCTCTTGAACCGGTCCAGGGTCGGCGACGGATCGCTCCCGTTGAAGCCGCCGATCGCCATCACCGGCTTTTCCGTGGCCAGTTGGTAGCTCGCGGCAGTCTGGGAGCCGACGGCCGCGGCGGTCCAGGTGTAGTCGCCTGCGTCCTTCTCCAGCAGCGCCTTGGCCCGGTCGCTGACCTCGGCGCCGTTGAGGAGTCCGGCCATGCCGCGCATGGCACCCGAGCCGCGCTTGCCCTGCATGCCCTGCATACCGCCGGCGGAGGCGCGGCCTTGGGCGTGCGCTCCCGGCGGGAGGGCCTGGCCGGTGGCACGGCCGCCGCCCTGGCCGGGGGCCGGTACGCCGCCCGGTGCCCCGCCGTTGCGGCCCGGCATCCTGCCGCCCGGGAATCCGCCGCCGGGGCCGCCCATAGCGCCCCGCACCGAGGGGCCTGCCGTGACGATGGAGCCGCCCTTCGCCGTGTTGACCGTATTGAGCGTGTACGCCAGCGGACCGGCCAGCGCCGTCACCACCCCGAGCCCGCCCGCGAGCACCGCGAGCCGCCGGCCCGCCCGTACCGGGGCGCTGCCCGTCGCTACCGGCCCGCCGTCCGATGCGGGCGCTCCCTGCGCCCCGGACGCTCCGCCCCGTACCGCCCACACCAGCCCCACCGCCGCCGGCAGGCCGAGCGCCGCCACCGTCCAGCGGAGCCACGGCAGCCATTCCGGCGACCGGTTCAGCAGCACGAACGACCATCCGGCGGTCACCACGACCGTCCCGGCCAGGACGTACGCGGCGAGCCGTCCGCCGCGCCGCCACAACAGCGCCGCGCCCATCCCGACGAGCGCCGCTACGTACGGGGCCAGCGCGATGTTGTAGTACTGGTGGAAGATCCCGGACATGAAGCTGAAGGTCGTGAAGGTCATCAGCAGCGCGCCGCCCCAGACCAGGAACTCCGCCCGCTGGGCGGCCTGTTCGGCGGCGACCGCCCGCCGCGCCCGCCACAGCACCGCCACCGCCGCGACCAGCAGGATCAGCGCCGCGGGCAGCAGCCACGAGATCTGCCCGCCCATGTCGGCCGAGAACAGCCGGGTGATCCCGGTCTCCCCCCAGCGGCCCCCGCCGCCACCGGCACGGCCGCCGCCCCCGACGCTGCCGGTCTCGTTGCCGGTGATCCGCCCGAAGCCGTTGTAGCCGAAGGTCAGCTCCAGAAAGCTGTTGTGCTGGGAGCCGCCGATGTACGGACGCGAGGCGGCCGGCCACAGCTCGACGAGCGCCACCCACCAGCCGCCGGACAGCACGAGCGCCAGCCCGGCGAGCAGCAGCTGACCGAACCGCCGGCGCAGCGCGACCGGGGCGCAGCAGGCGTAGACGACGGCGAGCGGCGGCAGGATCAGCCACGCCTGCAGCGTCTTGGTGAGAAACCCGAGCCCGAAGCAGACGCCGGCCAGCACCAGCCACTTCGTCCGGCCGGCTTCCAGGGCACGCAGTACGCAGGCGACCGCGCAGACCATCAGCAGGCACAGCAGCGCATCGGGGTTGTTGAACCGGAACATCAGCGCCGCGACCGGCGTCACCGCCAGCGCCGCGCCCGCGAGCAGCCCCGCGCCCGCGCCGAACCGCCGTCGTACGGCCCCGTGGAGCACACCGACCGCCGCCACGCCCATCAGCGCCTCGGGCACCAGGACCGCCCAGGAGCTGAGCCCGAAGAGCCGTACGGACAGCGCCATCGGCCACAGCGCGGCCGGCGGCTTGTCGACGGTGATGGAGTTCGCCGCGTCGGAGGAACCGAAGAAGAAGGCCTTCCAGCTCTCGCTGCCGGCCTGTACGGCGGCCGAGTAGAACTGGTTGGCATACCCGGAGGCCGACAGACTCCAGAGGTAGAGCACCACCGTGACCAGCAACAACGCCACCAATGCGGGCCGCTCCCAGCGCGCCGCGGACGACGGGTCGCCGCTCGCCGGCGGGGCGGAGGGTGACGGGGGCGGCGACGGTGACGGGGCCGGGGGTGTGCCGGGTCCGTGCTGGGGAGCCGGTGTGCCCGGTCCGGTCTGCGGGGTCATCGAGTGCTCCTGGGGACGTCGTTCCGGTCGCACGAAGGGTGGTGCGGGGTGGCGGAGTCGGCGGGGCCGGTGGTGTCGGCGGAACCGGCAGGGTGGGTGGGGCCGCGGGGGTCGGCAGGGGAGACGGGACCGCTGAGGTCGGCAGGGACGTCCCGTCGCTCGCGGTCCGGGAAGACCCAGGCGCGGAAGAGCAGGAACCGCAGCACCGTCGCCGCGAGGTTGGCGGCCACCAGCACCGCGAGTTCGGCGCCGTGCGAGGCGGTGCCGCCGGCCGCCCCGAGGGCGGCGAGCGAACCGCTGGTCAACACCAGTCCGATGGCGAAGACCACCAGCCCCTGTGCCTGATGGCGGACCGCCCGGTGCCGGCCCCGCACCCCGAAGGTCAGCCGCCGGTTGGCGGCCGTATTGGCCAGAGCCGACACCAACAGCGCGGCGGCGTTGGCCAGTTGGGCCCCCGTCCCGAGACGGAAGAGGGAGAAGAGAGCGAGGTAGAGCAGGGTGCTCAGCCCGCCGACGGCGCAGAAGCCGACCAGCTGACGCGCCAGCCCGCCGGGCACACCGGCCAGTTCACGGTCCCGCGGATCGTCCCCGAACGGCCGGGCCAGCCGCTCCAGCGGCAGCCCGCCGGTCGCCAGCGCACGCCCCACCCGCCACACGCCCTTGAGGTCGTCGGCGGCCGTCCGCACCAGCTGCACGGTGCTGTGCGGATCGTCGACCCAGTCCACCGGCACCTCGTGAATCCGCAGCCCCGCCCGCTCCGCGAGCACCAGCAGCTCGGTGTCGAAGAACCACCCGGTGTCCTCGACCATCGGCAGCAGCCGCGCGGCGACCTCACCGCGGATGGCCTTGAACCCGCACTGCGCATCGGAGAACCGCGCCGCGAGCGAACCCCGCAGGATGAGGTTGTACGTCCGCGAGATGAACTCCCGCTTCGGCCCCCGCACCACCCGTGCACCACGGCTGAGCCGGGAGCCGATCGCCAGGTCCGAGTGCCCGGAGATCAGCGGTGCCACCAGCGGCAGCAGCGCGTTGAGGTCGGTGGACAGATCGACGTCCATATAGGCCAGCACCGGCGCCTCGGACAGCGACCACACGGCACGCAGCGCCCGCCCGCGCCCCTTCTCCTCCAGCCGCACCGCGGTGACCTCGTCGAGCGCGTCGTCGAGCCGCGCGGCGACGTCCGGCGTACGGTCCGTGCTCGCGTTGTCGGCGATGGTGATCCGGAAGCCGTACGGGAAGGTGCGGGCGAGGTGCTCGCGCAGCCGCCGCACACAGGGTTCGAGGTCGCGCTCCTCGTTGTGGACGGGGATCACCACATCGAGGACGGTCGCGATCTGCCCGAGCGGTAGATGCTCACGCGGTGGCAGAGAGCCCAGCGGGGTGCGGGGCGGCTGTGTCGTCGTCATACGACGACGCTCGCCAACCCCGCTGTCACGACGGTGTGCTGAGCCTGTGGCGGGACTGTGAGGCGGCAGGAGGGCGGGGTGACCTGGGGTTTTGCGGGGGTGGGGACGACTCGGGCGACGTGCAGGGGGCGGAGGGCGGGGACGACTCGGGCGAGCGCAGGGGGGCGGAGGGCGCGGTCGGGGCTGTGGCCGGTGCCTCCCGCCCCGCCGCGCCCCGCTAGCCGAAGGGGCTACCCCTACGCCGAAGTGCCCCCGCTATGCCGCAGGATCCGCCGTCGGCAGCGTCACCGTGAAGACCGTCCGCCCGGGGGCGCTCCCGACCCGGACCGTGCCACCGTGCGCGGCCACCACCGCCTGCACGATGGCGAGGCCGAGCCCCGTGCTCCCGGCGGCCCGCGAACGCGAGGCATCTCCCCGGGCGAAGCGCTCGAAGACATGCGGGAGCAGCTCCTCGGGAATACCCGGCCCGTCATCCTGCACCTCCAGCTGAACGCCACCGTCGCGCCCGGCGGCAGCGCCCGCGACGGCCCGCACCCGGGCGGTCACCGTGGTCCCCTCCGGGGTGTGCGTACGGGCATTGGCCAGCAGATTCACCAGGATCTGGTGCAGCCGTCCGGCATCCCCGTACACCGTCACCGGCTCCTCGGGCAGCTCCAGCCGCCACCGGTGGCCGGGCCCGGCCACCTGCGCATCGCTCACCGCGTCGACCACCAGCGGGGACAGATCGGTGCGCGCGCACGCGAGCGGGCGCCCGGAGTCCAGCCGGGCGAGCAGCAGCAGGTCCTCCACCAGCCCGGTCATCCGCTCGGCCTCCGACTCGATCCGCCCGAGGGCGTGCCGGGTCTCCGGCCCCGGCTGCTCCCGCCCGCGCCGCGTCAGCTCGGCGTAGCCCCGGATCGACGCGAGCGGCGTACGCAGCTCATGGCTGGCGTCGGCGACGAACCGGCGCACCCGCGTCTCGCTCTCCTGACGGGCCGCGAGCGCCGAACCGACATGCCCCAGCATCCGGTTCAGCGCCGCACCGACCTGCCCCACTTCCGTACGCCCGTCCGCCTCGGACGCCGGCACCCGGACGTGCAGCGCCACCTCGCCCTGGTGGAGCGGGAGTTCGGAGACCCGGGTGGCGGTCGCGGCGACCCGGCGCAGCGGCCGGAGCGCGATCCCGACCATGGCCGATCCCGCGAGCCCGGCCGCGGCCAGCCCGGCGGCCGTCACACAGGCCTCGATGAGCACGAGCCTGCCGACCGTCTTCTGCACGTCGGTGAGCGGCATGCCGAGCACCAAGGAGCCGTCCTTGGCGGACGCCACCCGGTAGTCGCCGAGTCCGGGAAGCTCGGCGGTGTGCGCACGGCCGTCCCGCGGCATCGAGTTCAGCGCCGCGACCTGCCTGCGGGTCAGCTTCCCCAGCCGGTCCTCGGGCAGCCGGCCGGTCGCGTTGTCCAGCTTCGCCCCTTGCTCGACCGCCCCGCCGGGCCCGATCCGCGCGCCCACCGACCCGAGCGGCTGACCTCCCATCGCCACGAACTCCAGGCCGCTCAGGGGGCCGCCCTGTGGAGGCATCGGTCCACGAGGGCGCAGAATCTGCGCGCGGATCACGGAATCCCACAACCGCCGGTCCAACTCCCCCTGCATGTAGGAGTGCAGCGCAATCGTCGTCACCGCCCCGATCACGGCCCCCACGACCGCGATCAGCACCACCGCCGACACCACGAGCCGCGTCCGGAGGGACCAACGGCGGCGGGGGGCTTGGGGTGAGGTGGGTGGGGCGTCGGGAAGGGGCGGGGTGAGCGGGGTGGGCCGCTCAGATGGGCTCGGTGGGCCGGACTGCCCGGAACCTTCGGCACGACCGGAACTTTCGGACTGCTCGGGACGCTCCGCCCCTCTGACGGACTTCCCGCTCACGGTCCGCTACCCGCCCGGCTTGATCAGATAGCCCGCACCCCGGCGGGTGTGAATCATCGGCGCCCGCCCCACGTCGATCTTCCGCCGCAGATACGAGATGTACAGCTCCACGACATTGGCCTGGCCGCCGAAGTCATAGCTCCAGACCCGGTCGAGGATCTGGGTCTTGCTCAGCACCCGCCGCGGATTGCGCATCAGATAACGCAGCAGCTCGAACTCGGTGGCCGTCAGGTGGATCTCCTGACCGTCCCGCCACACCTCGTGGCTGTCCTCGTCGAGCACCAGATCGCCCACCCTCAGCCGCGACTCGCTCCGCGCGGCGGCCGCCCCGGCCCGGCGCAGCAGCCCACGCAGCCGGGCCACCACCTCCTCCAGGCTGAACGGCTTGGTGACGTAGTCGTCGCCGCCCGCCGTCAGACCGGCGATCCGGTCCTCGACCGCGTCCTTGGCGGTCAGGAACAGCACCGGCACATCGGGCAGTTCGCGCCGCAAACGCCCGAGCACGGTCAGCCCGTCCATGTCCGGCAGCATCACATCGAGCAGCACCGCATCCGGCCGCCAGCTACGGGCACAGCGCAGCGCACCGGCACCGTCCCCCTCCGTGCGGATGTCCCAGCCCTCGTAGCGCAGCGCGAGCGACAGCAGATCGGCGAGCGAGGACTCGTCGTCCACGACCAGCACCCGCACGGGGCTGCCGTCGGGCCGCAACAGCTCCGGCTGCTTCCCCGGCGCGCCCCTGGAGGACGACGCCGGAGCCGGCACACGAATCGACGCTGAGGACGAGGAAGTCACGGTCATGCCCGGAGCCTCACCGTGCCCCGTGAGAGCTCCCTTGCGCCTTTCTGTGAATCTCCTGAGAATCCCCCATGCTTCTCTCTCCCCTACCCTCCCCCGGGGCCCCGCCCCAACCCACCCCGCCCCACTCCGCTCCCTGCCCACCTCCGCCCGGCCACCAACGACCTGCATGGCCGCCGGCCGTCGGCAGCAGAGCCAACGGCAGCCCTCCAAACGCCCGGCCCAAACGCCTGGCTGCCCATACCGGCATCCCCGAACCGGCCGCCCACGCGCCGTACTTCGCCGCAATCCGAGCCGGCCCGCCCCGTCCGACGGGCCCTGGACCGACCTGGGCCGCCCCCCGCGCGGTCCAGGCCGATCACCACTCCTTAAGCATCGCACCTACCACTGACAATCGCCCTGACCAGCGCTTCTTCTGCACGGACCGCCGCGCACCCACCGCCCCGCACACGCGCACGTCCCACCCCGCCCCGCTCCGTACCGCGTACCGTCGCCCCATGAGACTCCTCGCCCTCTCCGGCAGTCTGCGTGCGCGCTCCTCCAACGGTGCGGTGCTGCGTTCCGCGCTCACCTTCTGGGACGGCCCGGCCGCCACCGCGGACATCGGCGCGCTCCCGCACTTCAACCCCGATCTGGACGGCGAGATGGACAGCCCTCCCGCCCCCGTCGCCGCCCTGCGCACCGCCGTCGCAGCCGCCGACGCCCTGCTCGTCGTCAGCCCCGAGTACGCGCACGGCGTCCCCGGCGTCCTCAAGAACGCCCTCGACTGGCTGGTCAGCAGCGGCGAATGCGTCAGCAAGCCGGTCGCGGTGATCACCGCGTCGCCGTTCCCCACCGGCGGCGCCCACGCCAACGCCCAGCTCCGCGAGGTCCTGCGGATGATGACGGGCGAGGTCGTGACGGCGGCCTGCCGCGAAATCACCGCCATCGGCCCGAAGGTCGACCCCACTACGGACCGCGTGAAGGACGAGGCCACCCTCGCCGACCTGGACGCGGCCCTGGCGCAACTCGCCGACGCCGCAGCCCCAGTCACAGGCGCAGGCGCAGGCGCAGCCGCAGGCGCAGGCCCAGGCGCATCTGCAGCAGCCACCGGGCTCACGACTCCATGAAAGAGTTCGCCCGCCCGGCCCTCCCCCCACACCCCACTCACCCGCCGAACAACCGCGCCGCGTTCCCGTAACAGACCCCGCGCAGCCAGTCCTCCCCCAACTCCAGCCCGGCGAGCACGTCCAGCGCGTGGGCGTACCCGTAGGGGATGTTGGGGAAGTCGCTGCCGAACAGCACCCGTTCACCGAGGTCCCTGAGCCGGCCGCGCTCCGCCCGCGGGAACGGCGCGCTCCGCTCGGCGAAGTCCGTGAACGCCATGGTCGTGTCGAGGTGCACGCCCGGATAGCGCTGCGCGAGGTCCAGGAAGTCGGCGTACTCCGGCATCCCCATATGGGCGACGATCAGCCGCAGCCGGGGGTGGCGGGCCAGCAGCCGTGCGATCGGTTCGGGCCCGGTGTGCTTCCCCGGCACCGGGCCCGAGCCGCAGTGGGTGACCACCGGCACCCCGGCCTCGGCGAGCGCACCCCACACGGGGTCGAGCAGCGCATCGGCCGGGTCGTACCGGCCCACCTGCACATGCGCCTTGAAGATCCGTGCCCCGTCGGCCAGTTCGGCACGCACATACTCCGCGGCGCCGTCCTCCGGGAAGAACGTCGCGGTCCGCAGACAGTCGGGCGTACGGGACGCGAAGTCGGCGGCCCAGCCGTTCAGCCACTGCGCCATCCCCGGCTTGTGCGGATAGATCATCGAGGTGAAGGCCCGTACGCCGAAGCCGCGCAGCACCGCCAGCCGCTCCTCCTCCACGAACCGGTACGCGATCGGCCACTCCCGGCCCACCAGCGGCCCGGCCGCGTCGAAGTACGCCCAGACCTTCGCCATCACCCGCTCGGGCATGAAGTGCGTATGGACATCGATCAGCCCCGGCAGCCCCAGCTCCCGCCAGAACGCGCCAACCCGCTCATCACCATCAGGCACCCCGGGCCCCTCCTCACCTCTCGCCCGCTACGACTCGCCCACGGCCCCGACGAGGACGCCCGGCCCGCACGGCCTGCCTCCACCACCCGGTCCCCGGCCCCATCCCGCACCCCGAGCCACCGGCCCCCGGAACCCATCCCTCACCCTCTACCTGCCTGCAGCAACTACCTGCCCCAGCATCTCAACGCCCCCACCCCCTCAGAACAATCCTTCCTGGCCTGCGGTCCCCTCCCGCCCCCGTTCTCGCACCCCGTGCGCCGCGGCCCGCACCGGCACCGTCGTCACCCGCCCCGAAGCGGCCCCCAGCACCCACCCCGACAACAGCCGCGCATCCATCACCGCAACCACATCCCCGGCCTCAGCCCCCACCAACCGCAGATACACATCCGCCCCCACCCCGGTCAGCACCTCTCCCACGATCTCCGCCCCGGGCGTCATCCCGCCCAGCTCCGCCACCTCAGCCGGAATCCGGTCGAGCCCGAACAGCTCCGTATGGTCGGCGCAGGCGAACTCCACCGGCTCCAGCGTCTCCGGCCAGCCCGCCAGCCCCCTGGCCGCACCGTGTAGTTGGGCCAGCTCCGCGGCCCGGTCCGGGAACGGCGGCAGCGCCCCGCGCGCCGCCCGCTTGGCCGCCTTCGCGAACCGGTCGGGCACCGCCAGCGCGCTCCCCAACAGCGCCTCCGCCCGCCGCGCCGCCATCAAGGGCCCCCGCCCCAGCCAGGCGTACGCCACCGCCCCCTGCTCCACCAGCCGGGCCGGACCGCGCTCGGCGGCCGTGATCCCCACCTTGAGCAGACCGGGGCCGAAGTACGCGAGATAGACGGCGTACGGACGCGGATCGTCGGCCATGGTGTCCGCCGCCACCGAACGCGACCGGTCCAACTGGGCACACCGCCCGCACTGGTCCTTGGCACTCGCCCCGTCGAGCACCGTCCCGTAAGGGCACACGATCCAGCGGCCGGCCCGCCGCACCCCCAGGCAGAGCCGTTCGCCCCGCGCGGCGAAGGCCAGACGTTTGCCCGCGGGGAGCGGGCTCACCCGCTCCTCGCCCCGCTCGGCGCAGTACCAGCCGAGCCGCTGCCCGAACCGCCCCTCCGGCTCCGGCCCCGGCCCACCGCCCGACCAGCGCGGTCCCGTACATCGCCACACACCGCCAGCGTACGACCACCCACTGACAACGCCACCGCCCCGCACCACACCCGAACCTGCGCCCACCCCCGACGCCCCGCCACCTCAGCGCCCCGGCCACCGGACCCCGGGATCACCGCCCCCGAAGGACCACAAACCCCTCCCACACCGGCCCCACAACGGCCACCCGCAAAGAAGCACCCCCCACCTCAAGCCACCAACCCGCGCCCACCCCCGTCCCCACTCCCGTCCCCATCCCGGCTCCCACTTCCCGGCCCCCGAAACGTGCTCCGATACGCCCGCGGGGACACCCCCAACGCCGACTGCAGATGCTGCCGCAGCGAGGCCGCTGTCCCGAAGCCCGCCTCCGCCGCGATCCGGTCCACCGTCAGGTCCGTCTCCTCCAGCAACTGCCGGGCCCGCTCGATGCGTTGCTGTGTCAGCCACTGGAGCGGCGAGACACCGGCCTCCTCCCGGAACCGCCGGGTGAAGGTCCGTACGCTCATCGACTCCCGCGCCGCCAGCTCCCGCAGGCTCAGCGGCCGGTCCAGGTGCTCCAGCGCCCAGGCCCGCGCCACCCCGGTGGACGAGATCTGCGGCTCCGGCATCGGCCGCCGGATGTACTGCGCCTGCCCGCCCTCCCGGTGTGGCGGCACGACCGTCCGCCGCGCCACATCGTTGGCCACCGCCGCCCCGTGGTCGCACCGGACCATGTGCAGGCACAGGTCGATCCCGGAGGCGACCCCGGCCGCCGTCAGCACATCGCCCTCGTCCGTGTACAGCACATCCGCGTCCAGCTCGACCGCCGGGAACAACTGGCGGAAGTCCTCCACCGACCGCCAGTGCGTGGTCGCCCGCCGCCCGTCCAGCAGCCCGGCCGCGGCCAGCACGAACGCCCCGGTGCAGATCGACGCGATCCGGGTCCCGGGCCGGATTCGGCCCAGCGCCTCCGCCATCGCCGGAGCCAGCCGCCCGGCGCTCCGCTCCGCCGTCCGGCCGTAGTCCGTCCCGGACGCCGGTACGACCACGGTGTCGGCCGCCGCCAGCGCCTCCGGACCGTGCGCGACATTCACCGTGAAGTCCGTGTCCGTACGCACCTCACCGGGCGCCGGCGCGCAGGTCACCAGCTCGTAGAGCGGCTCCCCGGCCGCCGACCGGGCCTCCCCGAAGATCCGGTGCACGATGCCCACCTCGATCGGCAGCATCCCGTCCCGCACCAGCACCGCCACCCGGTGCCGCCGCCCGCTCCCCGGGACGGCCCGCACCCGCCCGTCCCCACCCCTGCCCCCGCTGTCCCCAGTGCCACCACTACCGCCGCCACTCTCCACAACACCCATGGCCCGATCCTTGCACACTATGACCATCGGGCCACTCGTCCCGCCGCCCCGCCCCCGCGCAGAGTGGAGGCCATGAAGGTCCTCTGGCTGTTCGCCCACCCCGACCAGCGCTCCCTGAGCGGCGCCCTCAAGGACGAGGGCCTCCGCGCGCTCGACGCCCAGGGACACCGACACCGCGTCTCCGACCTGTACGCCATGAAGTGGAACCCGGTGGTCGACGCCGCCGACTACGGCCACGACCCGGCCGACCGCCTCAGGGTTGGCGAGGCCTCCGAACGCGCCTATGCGGGCGGCGACTTGGCCCCCGACATCCGCGCCGAACAGCAGAAGCTCGACTGGGCCGACACCTTGATCGTCCAGTTCCCCCTCTGGTGGTACGGAATGCCGGCCCTCCTCAAGGGCTGGTTCGACCGCGTCTTCGTCAAGGGCTTCGCCTTCGGCATCACCGATCCCGCCACCGGCCGCCCCCAGCGCTACGGGGACGGAAAGCTCGCCGGCAAACGCGCCATGGTCATCACCACCGCGGGTGCCCGCGCCGCCACCCTCGGCCCGCGCGGCGTCAACGGAGACCTCAACGACCTCCTCTTCCCCCTCCAGCACGGCACCCTCTGGTACACCGGGATCGCCGTCGTCCCGCCCCTGCTGATCCCCGGCGCGGACCGCACCACCCCCACCGCGTACGCCACCGCCGCCACCCGTCTGCGCGAGCGCCTGCGCACCCTCCCCACCACGGAGCCGCTCCCGTTCCGCCGCCAGAACAGCAGCGACTACGACGACGAACTCCTCCTCCACCCCGACCTGGCCCACCTGCCCCCGCCCCGCACGGGTCCGGCCGTCCACTACACGGCCCCACCGCCCCCGGTACAGGGATAGGCCGCTCGCACCCCACGGAGGAACGGTCCGCGCACACACAAAAAGCCGCAGGCCCGGTGGAAGCGAATCCACCGGGCCTGCGGCATCAGTAGCGGGGACAGGATTTGAACCTGCGACCTCTGGGTTATGAGCCCAGCGAGCTACCGAGCTGCTCCACCCCGCGTCGGTGAAATGAACACTACGCGACTCCCCGGCCAATGCCTAATCGTTTCCCCGAACGCCATCCCGCACCTGCTCAACCACCGCCCGACGCCACACCGGCCGGCCCCAGGACGCCCCCGCCCTCCCCGGACGCCGCCGACGCCCTCACCCCCGCTGAATCCCTTCGGTGTCCAGCAGCAACCCCCGCCGGCCGTCCGAACACTGCGCGAGGAGCGCCGTGCCGCGCTGCTCGACGGCGAGGTACCAGATCCCCGGCGCCAGTTCCGCCAGCGGCTCCAGGGAGCCGTCCTGGCTCAGGATCTCGCGGGCCACCGGGACGGCGAACCAGAACGGCGAGAAACCGGGATCCGGGCCGGCCGCCACGGCCGCGGCGAGGCGTTTGGCCTTGCTCAGGACCTCCCGGGCGTGCGCCTCCGCCACGTCGCTGCCGCCGTGCTGGATTCCGTCCGTGTCGTGCAGGAGTCCCCGGCGGCCGTCCTCGGTCTGCACGATGAGGGCCCCGTCGCTCTGCCCGACGGCGAGGTGCCAGATGCCCGGCACCACTTCCCCCACCGGGCCCGGGGAGCCGTCCTCGCTCTGCACCTCGCGGGCCACCGGGACGGCGAACCAGAACGGTTCGAAGCCCGGACTCCGGGCCACCCCCACGTCCACGTAATACCCGCGCTCGATTCCGTCCGCGTCGAGCAGCAGCCCCCGGGAAGCGTCCGCGGTCTGCACGACGAGGGCCTTCCCCCGCTGCTCGACGGCGAGGTACCAGATCCCGGGCACCAATTCCCCCGCCGGCTCCAGGGAGCCGTCCTGTCCCATGAGCGGCCGGGTTACGGGCACGGCGAACCAGAACGGCTGGACATTCCGGTCAGGGGCGGCGGCCAGGGCGTTCGCCAGCCGCTGCGCGGTCTCCACCGTCTCCAGCGCGCGGCGCTCCGCCTCCTGCCGCAGCGCCTCGGTCTCCAGGCGCAACTGCTCGGCGCGCCGCTCCATTTCGGCCAGCCGCTGCTCGGCCTCGCTCTGCCGGGAGGCGAGACGTTCGGGGTCGGGCTCGGAGCGCGGCGCGGTCCCGTCCGATACGGCGCGGTTGCGGGCGATCGCGATCCGGCCACCCGTATTCCGGTTGCGCTGCTGCGGCACCGGCCGGGACCGGCTCGCCAGCCGCCCGCGCAGATGCCGGTAGAGGGTGTCCATGTCGAGCGGATCGGGCCGGTCCGGAATGCCCTCCGTCAGCGTCCTGATCAGCTCACCGGTGAACGCCGTGTAGGTCTCCCCGGGCGGCGACAGCGCGGGCCGGGTCTCGGCGGAGGCCGTCAGCAGGCAGGTCCCCTCGACCACGGCCTGGTCCGCGATGTGCGCACTGGCACTCATCCGCCCCAGCAGGGCCCGTCCGCTGTAACAGCAGTCGAGGATCACCACGGTCCGCTGCGCACCGGCCTGCGGATCCAGCACCGCCCGGCGCAGCCACTCGTACCGCAGCGAGGTGTACTCGCGTTCCCGGTCCGAGTCGGGCAGGGCGAGGTAGAGCTCATCGGTGTGCGGGTCGGTGAGACCGTGCCCGGCGTAGTAGATGAGCAGCGTGTCCTCGGCCTTACGGGCGCGCTCCCGCACCGTGTCCAACACCTGGCCGATACCGAGCGGTTGGGAGAGCACCGTGCACGCCTCGTCGGGCAGCCCCCACACCGCGGGGTCGGTCAGCGCGTCCCGCAGCCCCTCCAGGTTCCGGGCGACCGCGGGCAGTTTCTCCAGGTGGGCGTAGTCATGGATGCCCACCAATACGGCCTCCGAACGGGCCGGGTCCGACAAGACGGCCACGGCTACTCGCTGTCTGCGTCCGCCGGTGCCGGAGCGGGCGCACCGCCCTCGTTCCAGACCCGCAGAATCCGCTCAACCGCCTCGGGTGAGCCGTCCTGAACGGTCACCACCACACCGTCCCGCTCCAGCCGGATCTGCGGCGGCCGCGGCCGCGAACCCCGCCAGGTGGCCACCGCGGTGATCAGACTGCCCAGCGCGATGCCGTTGCTGAGTACGACGTTGACGAGGTCCAGCGCCCCGCCCATGTGCCCCGCCTCCGGCCGCTCCGCCTCCAGGGACACCCGCGCCTGCCCACGCAATTCGGGCTCGGCCGCCAGCCACCGGTACAGCGAGACCGCCTCCCCGGCGCCCCCGTCCCCCTCGGCATCCGCCGCACCGTCCCCGAACGACAGCCTGACCTCCACCCGTCCCGGCCCCTTCCGTCACCGCCGCTCCCGGCCGACATCATAGAAGCGGCCCACCACGCCCCACGGGGTTTTCCCGAGGCCGGCCGAGCAACGCCCCGTGGGACTCGCCCTGGCCGGCACCGCCAGTACCCACCGCCGTTCGCGCCGCCGCCACGAACGCGGCGATCGCCGGATGCGTGCCGCCGCCCGTACGGAAGGCGACCTTCGAGCGGCGGAAGAGGGGCAGCCGCGTCAGGACCACGCCCTCAGGAGCCTGCACGGTGGCCATCTCCGGTACGAATCCGGCACCTTGGCCGATGGCGGCCAGCGCCAGGACCGTACGGAAGTCGTTGACCCGATGGCGGATGCGCGGCTGGAAACCGGCCGCCTGACAGGCGCGGACGGCCATCGCATGACCGGTCGTGCCGTCCCGGGCGGTGATCCACGGGGATGTGGCCCACGGTCCGAGCAGCTCCGCCAGCGAGTCACCGCGGGCGGCGGGACCGGTGGCAGAACCGGTGGCGGGAGCGCTGTCCCCGGCGCCGCCCGTGGCCAGGTACACCGGCTCGTCCAGCAGGGGCACCTGGTCGACCGTGGTGTCCGGTGACGCGGGCACGAAGTCGTAGTCGTGCACGAGGGCCACATCGAGTTCGCCGGCGCGCAGGCCGTCGGAGACCCGCGCCGAGTCGATCTCCTGCACCATCGGCTCCAGCGCGGGATGCCGCCGGGCCAGCTCGGCCAGCGTGGCGGGCACGATCGCGGGGCCGCCGGAGGGGAACGTCCCGATCCGCAGCGGCCCCCCGATGCCCTCGCGCGCCCCGGCCAGCTCCGAGACCGCCAGTTCGAGGCGTTCGAGGACGGCGTCGGCGTGGGTGACCAGCGTGCGGCCCGCGGGCGTGAGCACCACCCGTCGGCCGCTGCGTTCCAGCAGGGGCACCCCCGCCTCGCGCTCCAGCACGCCCAGCTGCTGGGAGACGGCCGAGGCGGTGAAGGTCAGCGCCTCGGCCACGGCCGCGATGGTGCCGCGCCGGTCCAGTTCGCGCAGCAGGTGGAGACGTCGGACATCGAGCATAAGGTGAGCTTACGTATCAGCGTAGGAATGCGAAATGGATCTACTGGGTCCGTGTGGGTCAGGCTGGGAGCATGAAGCCCGATGCGATCCTCACCGGCCTGTTCGTCCCCTTGGTGACCCCGTTCACCGACGACCTGCGCCTCGCCCCGGACGCCCTCGCCCACCTCGCCGACGAGGCGCTGTCGGCCGGCGGCGCTCGCGGACTCGTCGCCCTCGGCACCACCGCGGAGGCGGCCGTGCTGACCGCCGAGGAGAAGCGGGCCGTGGTCCGCATCTGCGCGGCCGCCTGCCGGGCACACGGAGCGCCACTGATCGTCGGCGTCGGCACCAACGACACCGCCGCCGCCATCACCTCGCTGCGGGAGCTCGCACAAGCCGGTGACGTCACCGCGGCGCTGGTCCCCGCGCCGCCCTACACCCGGCCCGGTGAGGCGGGGACACTGGCGCACTTCACGGCACTCGCCGAGCACGGCGGCCTGCCACTGGTCGTCTACGACATCCCGTACCGCACCGGCCAGACCCTCAGCACCAGCACGCTGGACGCCCTCGGGCACCTGCCGGAGATCATCGGGGTCAAGTACGCGACCGGCGCGATCGACGCAGCCGCAATGGAACTGCTCGGCTCACCGAGGCCGGGCTTCGCGGTGCTCGGCGGCGACGACGCCGTCATCTCCCCCCTGCTCGCAGCGGGCGCCCACGGCGGCATCCTGGCATCGGCCAACGTCCGCACCGCCGACTACGCCGAGCTGATCTCCCTCTGGCAGCACGACGAAGCCGGCCCGGCCCGCAGACTCGGAGCCGGGCTGGCCCGCCTCTCCGCCGCCCTCTTCGCCGAACCGAACCCCACCGTGATCAAGGCCGTACTCCACGCCCAGGGCCGCATCCCCAGCCCGGCCGTCCGGCTACCGCTGCTGGCCGCCTCCGCCGATTCGGTGCGGCGGGCGGCGGCCCTGGCCACCGCCCGGACCCACGAAGCCCGCCAGGAAGCCGCAGCGTGAAACGGGTATGCGGGGCCCCGGGAGAATCCGGCGGACTCCGATGGAGGCGGCTACTCGGCGCGACTTGCCCCCAGCGACTTGACCAGGCCGACGACGCTGCGCATATGTTGCCCGCGAGGGTCAGCGCAACTCCCGCAAGAGCGGAGGCCACGGGAAGCACTTGCGTTGCCAAGTCAGCCACGGAGGAGGAGTGCGCCGGCCCCGGGCCACCTGGTCACTCACGGAGCAACTGCAGTACCGAGCAGGGCATAGTCGGGGAGGACCAGCCATCGATCAAGGAGGCACCATGCGCATCGGGGTCTACCTCGCACACCCGTGTCCGGGCAGCTTCAACCACGCGCTGTTCACCGCGGTCGTGGAAGAACTGCGCGACCAGGGGTGTCAGGTACTCACGCACGACCTCTACGCCGAGGGATTCGCCCCGGCGCTGACCGCCGGCGAGACGGAGACGGTCCAGTCGGCCACTCCCGCCCGTGACATGCAGGTGGAGCTGCACCGGTCGGAGGTGGCAACCCTTGATGCCATGGTGCTGATCCATCCGAACTGGTGGGGCATGCCGCCCGCCGTCCTCACGGGCTGGGTGCAGCGTGTGCTCGCGCCCGGTGTCGCGTACAAGCTGGGCACCGCGGACGGGGAGCCCGCAGGGCTGCTGAAGGCCGGCCGGGCGCTCGTTCTGAACACCTCCGACACCCCTGCCGACCGCGAAGAGAGCGAGTTCGGCGACCCGTTGCAAAAGATCTGGGCGGCATGCGTCCTGCCGTACGTAGGTGTCGCCGACGTCCGCCGAATCGTCTTCCGTACGGTCACCGACTCCGCCGACGAATTGCGCGCATCCTGGCTGCGCCAGGCACGTCAGCAAGCCGCCGCGCTGATGGTCTGACACCGCCGTGCAGTGCGGGCAGGCACACCTGCAGCTCGCTCCTGGTCGCCCTCGGCCTCCACCCCAAGGCGGCTCAGCGCATCCTGCGCCACTCACAGATCGCGACAACGATGGAGTTCCACGCCGAGGCGAGCGAGGGCGAGGTGCGCCCGGCCTTGGACAAGCTCTCCGCGGCAATGGGCGGCACCGGCTGACCCGGTTGCTCCATTTCACTGTCGTCCGGCACGACAAAGCCCCCGTCCGGATTACCCGGCGGGGGCTTTGACCTGCTGTGCGCTCGGCAGGATTCGAACCTGCAACCTTCTGATCCGTAGTCAGATGCTCTATCCGTTAAGCTACGAGCGCTTGGCTTTCCGGCGGTTTTTCTTGCCGGTCGGCGTTGCGGGAACAACATTACATGACCTGCGGCGTGAGGCGAAATCCATTGTCCTTAAGGGCCCTGACCTGCGGAAACGCCGTTTCGATGGGGGATGAGGGGCTACCGGGGCCACGGGGAGCACTTGATGGTTCGGTCGAAGTTCGGGCGGATGCAGTGCTCTTCGGCGGGGGACGGGAGACCGGCCTTCGTGGCGGGTGAGTGAGCGGCGGCGACGGGCTCGCGGGATTTCGTGGGGTGGGTGTCGTCATCGGTGCCGGGTGTTGAGTTCGGCGGGTGATGTGACGGGGGCCACTTTTGGATCTGTGGGGTGGGGGACCGGGGCTCCAGGTCGTCCGGGGCTCGCCCGGACCGCCACAAGGGCGCCGTCCATCCGAGGGGTGAGCGCGGGCCGGAAGGCCGAGCCGGGTCGGGGTGGCTGGGCGCCGGAGAGGGGAAAGGGGCCGACGAGGGGCGAAAGGTCCCGGAAAGCGTTCAGGCCCGGTCTGGGAGGACCGGGCCTGAATCAAGAGGAGCGGAGGCGGAGGGATTTGAACCCTCGATGGGGGGTAAGCCCCAAACCGCATTAGCAGTGCGGCGCCATAGACCGGACTAGGCGACGCCTCCACACACCCCACGCGCGCATGCACGCTGTGGCGTGTCCAGATAATGGCACAGCTCCAAGGGCTGTCACCAATCGCCCCCTACGGTACTAGGCGCGTGGGCCACCCGGCAAAGACGTTTTTGCAGCGCAACGTCGGGGGCGGAGGCGCGTTAGAGGTGTCGGGGCCGCGACGGCATTGCGTTGTCGTGCGCCCCCGGCGTGTACGTACCGCGTACCGCCCCGCACTCGCCTCTGGAGCCTGTGATGCCGTACCGCCGGACGTCGTCCCTCTTCACCGCGGCCGCCACCGCCGCCGCCACTGCGGTGGCCCGTCTCTCCACCGCCACCGCGGGCGTGCCCCGTCTCTCCGCCGCCGCTGCCGGTTCCGCCGCCGTGTCCGTCGCCTCGGCCGCCGCGGTGCTGGTCCTGGCGGCGCCCGTCGTGTCGGCCGCCCCGATCCCGCTGCCGCACGTCCGGTCCGGGGACGGCGTCATCGGCGCCGGCCACCACACCCCGGACGCCCAGCCCCGCGCGGACGCCCAGCCCCTCCCGGACGGCCGGTCCGGAGCGGCCCGCCACCACGCCGCAGGCGCCAGGCCTGGTCACGCCTCAGCCGCCCGGCCCGGCCAGGTCGGCCCGTCCGCCGGCCGCACCCTGGACAACCCTCTCCTCGTACCCGCCGGACCCACCCCGGGCAGCCCGCTGCTCGACCCCGCCGGGCGCCGCCCCGCGGATGCCGGGGGCGTCGGCGTCCCGTATCCCGGCGTCGTCGATCACCTCACCGTTACCGTGCGCGGTACCGGTTCGGCGGGGCGGGACGGGACCTTTGAGCTGTACTGCCACCCGGCGCGGGGCAACCATCCGCATGCCAGGAAGGCCTGCGAGAAGCTGGACGGGATGACGCGGTGGGGACGGGACCCGTTCGCTCCGGTGCCGCAGGGGGCGAACTGCACGATGATTTACGGCGGGCCGGCCACCGCGCATATCACCGGGACCTGGGCGGGACGTCCCGTCAACGCGGATTTCCGGCGCACCAATGGGTGTGAGATCAGCCGCTGGCACAGCTTCGAACCCCTGCTCCCGTCGACCGGTTCATGACCCGGTTCGTGCCGTAGTAGCGCGCCAGGTCAGGACGATGGGGCAGATGTCGGGCGTGCGGCGAGTCGCACACGGCCGTGGCATTACCTCCTCGTCATCCGCCTCCGCGACCCCGGCAAGTGCCCGTAGACTCCCTCCCAGTGGTCCGCCACGGTGGACCGGCAAGGTGCGGTAACAGGGAGGAAGCGTCGTCGTGAGCAGCAGGCCATCCCGAGGCGCTGCTCGCCTCGCAGCCATACTCGACGCCCTCCCCGACGCGCTGTTGCTCGTCAACTGCAACGGCACCGTCGTCAACGCCAACACCATCGCGCTGGAGACCTTCGAGGCGCCGGGCACGGCCCTGGTGGGGCGCGGGCTGCTCGATCTGCTGCCGTCCTTCGACTCCAAGCGCATCCCGGGGTCCATGCGGCGCCGGGACGAGGAGGAGGAACGTACCCGGACGAAGCCGACGCGGATGGTCGCGCGGCGGACGGACGGGACGGAGCTGCTGGTCGAGGTGACCAGCGCCAATCTGGAGGACGGGCGGACCCCGTACGAGTCGGCCTTCGAGGCCGCGTACGCCGATCACCGCAATGGCTATACGGGCAATGAGCTGCTGATGCTCGTCGTGCGGGATCTGACCGGGACGCTGGACACCGAGACCGAGCTGGCCCGTCAGCAGCGGCAGACCGAGATGATCCTTCGGGCCGCGGCCGAGGGTGTGGTCGGGGTCGATGCCGACGGCAAGGTCGTGCTCGTCAATCCGTCCGCGGCGCAGATCCTCGGCTACCGGGCCAGCGAGCTGGGCGGCAAGGAGCTGCATCCGCTGATCCACCACTCGCGGGCGGACGGCTCGGCGCTGCCGTGGGAGGACACCCCGCTGGCCGACACGCTCAAGTCGGGACGCAAGCACCGGGTTCGCGGGCAGGCGCTGTGGGCGAAGGACGGGCGCTCGGTGTCCGTCGATCTGACGACGGCGCCGGTGCGGGACGGCGATCAGCTCGTCGGCGCGGTGATGACCTTCACCGACCGCCGGCCCTTCGACGCGCTGGCGGCCCGGCACACCCAGCTGCTGGCGGTGCTCGAACAGGCGCTGCGCGGGCCGCTGGAGGAGCTGAAGGGCGAGCTGGGCACGCTCGCCTCCGACCCGGCGGGCCAGCTCTGGCCCGAGGCGAACCAGATCCTGCACCACCTCGCGGCCGGCCACGCCCGGATGACGACGCTGGTGGACAACGTCCTGAGCTATCAGCGGCTGGACTCCGGCAAGGAGAAGCTGAACCGCACGAAGGTTTCGCTGGACGGTGTGGTCGCGGCCGGTGTGGAGGGCGCGATCGAGCTGATCGGGCCGGGCCGGGCGCAGTTCGCGGTGCATGCGCCGCCGATAGAGGCGACGGTCGACGCGGAGCGGATCGCGCAGGCGCTGTCGCATCTGATCGCGGATGTCGCCGGGGTGGACTCGACGGGCCGGATGCCGGCCGGTGAGGCCGCGGCGGGCGGGCGTGCCGGGGCGGTCCCCGGTGATTCGACGATCGTGGTGGCGGCGGCCCAGCGCGGGGACGCCGTACGGATCGAGGTGCGCGGCCCGTTCGGGGGCGGCGACCCGGTGCACGAGCCGATCGTCCGCGGCATCGTGCGGCGGCACGGCGGGCTGATGCAGACGCACGAGGTGCCGGGGGCGCCCGGCGGCGGGCCCGGTGCGGGCGGCAGCGCGTATGTGCTGGAGCTGCCGATGGCCGCGGACGGCACGCCTCCGGACGGTGCGACGTCGGACGGCGCCACGTCGGGGGCGGCGGACGGGCCGACCGGCAACGAGACGACCGTGATGCCGATGCCGGCGGCGCGGGCGCGCGGCACGCAGGGCGACGCGGCGGCCCCGGGCAGCGGCGGCCAGGGGCCGGACGACGAGGGACACGAAGGCGGCGAGGGCCCCTCCGGCGGTGACGGCGGTCCGGGCGGGACCGGCGGCTCCGGTGAACCGCTCGGGGGCGGCGGTGCCGGGGCCGGCGCGGCGGTGCCGGAACAGGCCGGCGGGGCGCAGCCGACCGGGCGTCGGCGGGGTCGGCCCGCGGGTGCGGAGCCGATCGCGCTTCCGGGCGGTACCGGAGGGGCCGGTGTGCCGCACGGCGCCGGTGGCGACGGTACGCAGGGTGCGGCGGCCCCGGGAGTGGTGGACGGCGGCCCGGGGGCGCCCGCACCGCAAGGTGGCGCGACGCAGGGCGGTCCGGCCACGGACGGCCGGGGGCTGCCGCCCGGTATGGCGGGCGCCGAGGCGGTGCCTCCTACGGGACGGCGCCGGGCCCGGCAGGGTGCGACGGAGGGCGGCGGACTGCCCGCGCTTCCCGCCGGGCCGGGCGGGGCTCCCGCACAGCAGCAGAACACCGCGGCGGGGCCGCCGGGCCGCGGACCGGCGGCCGGTCCGCAGGGGCCCGCGACACCGCCCAACGGTCCGGCGCCCGTGCCGCCGAACCCGCAGATTCCAGGCCAGAGCCCGGCGCCGGAGCAGACTCCGGCACCGGGCCGTCCGCACGTTCCGGGGCAGGCCGCTCCGGCGCCGGGTCCGCAGGGGCTCGGCCCCGTCCAGCCGGGTGGCGGCCGGCGGGCGCGCCGGGCGCTGGCCGAGGCACCGGAGCGGACCGCGGCGGGCGAGCGGGCGGCGGCCTCCGGGCCGCAGCAGCCGGCCGGCCGTACCGCCTTCGCGCTGCCGCCCGCCGCGGCGGACCGGGCCCCGGAGCCGTCGGTTCCGGCGCTGCCCGCACCCGCCGAGGGCCAGGTGCCCGCGCAGTCGGCCGGTCCGCGGCCGGGGCAGGCCGCTCCGGCGCCGGGCCCGGGGACGGGCGCGGGGACGCAGGAGGGCGGCGGTACGGGCCGTCGCCGGGCGCGCAGGCCGGTGGCCGGTGGTCCGGAGGCCGCGATGGCCGGTGGGCCGGACGCCTCCATGCCCGGCGGTCAGAACGCGTCGATGCCCGTCGGCCCGGACGCCTCCATGCCCGGCGGACAGAACGCGTCGATGCCCGTCGGCCCGGACGCCTCAACGCCCGGCACCCAGCCCGGCCACCAGCTCGAAGCGGCCGCCAACTCCGGTGCGTCGCAAGAGGGTTGGGACGGCGAGCCGAGCGGCAGACGGCGGGCCAGACGGGCCGCGGCCGAGGAGCGCGCGGCGGCCGCGATGGCCGACGCCGAGTCGTCCGGCACCTTTGTCGCGGGTCCGGAGGGGCTGGTGGCGCAGCCCACCGAGGCGGCCGACGCCGGCGGCACGACCGGCGGCACGGCGCCCGGGATCGCCCCCGCGCCGGAGGCGGGCACGCCCCAGACGCCCGACGCACCCCAGCAGCCCCCCGCCCCCACCGCGCCTCAGGACTCCCAGCCCCCCCAGAACCCGCAGAACCCCCCGGCGCCCACCGGCCGTCGGCGCGGCCGTCCCAGCCCCGCCGAAGAGGCCGCGGGCCCGTCCGCCGCGGCGCACCGGCAGCCGTTGCCGCCGGCCGCCGAGGACGACGGGTATGCCGCGGGGCACTCCCAGGGGCGGGCGTTCAGTGTGCGGACGCTCGGGCAGGGGGTGCCGTTCGCCCAGCAGATCGCCGATCAGCAGCGTCCGCCGCTGCCGCCCGGCAGCACCCCTCCCGGCGGCACCTCCGCCGGTTCGGGCCGTCGCCGTAAGCTCGCCGCGCCCCCGCAGGAGGACCGGCGTACGACGGCCGACGGGCCGGCCGGGGCGCCGCCGCAGGCCGGCGGGCCGCAGCAGCAGCCGTCCCAGTCACAACCGCAGCCGCAGCCACAGCCGCATCTGATGGATGCCGGTGAGGGCCGGGCCTTTGCGATCTCCGCGCCCGACGAGGGCAGCGAGGGCCCCGAGCCGCTGGACGGCCCGAACGGCGCCATAGAGGTGATGGACCGTCAGCCGATGCCGATGGACGACGAGTTGCCGCCGGAGCCGCTGGACAATCCGCGCCGGCTGCTGGTCTGGCCGGCGCCGGACGTCGCCACCCAGCAGGCGCTGAGCGACCGTGGCTACCGCCCGGTGATCGTCAACTCCCGTGAGGAGGTGGACGCCCAGATCGCCGCGTACCCGGCGGCGCTCTTCGTCGACCCGCTGACCGGGCCGATCACCCGTACCGCGCTCCAGTCGCTGCGTCAGGCCGCGGGCGCGGCCGAGGTCCCGGTGCTGGTGACGGCCGGTCTGGGGCAGGCCACCCGGGAGGCCGCATACGGGGCCGACCCGGCCGTACTGCTCAAGGCGCTGGCGCCCCGGGACAGCGAGCAGCACCCGCCGCGGGTGCTGCTGATCGAGCAGAACGACGACATCGCGGGCGCCCTGACCATGTCGCTGGAGCGGCGCGGGATGCAGGTCGGACGAGCCGCCGCGGACGCCGACGCGGTCACTCTCGCCACGCAGATGCGGCCGAATCTGGTCGTGATGGACCTGATGCAGGTGCGGCGCCGCCGGGCCGGCATCATCGACTGGCTGCGCGCCAACGGGCTGCTCGACCACACCCCGCTGGTCATCTACACCTCCGCCGACATGGACCCGGCGCAGCTGCCCCGGCTGGCGGCCGGCGAGACGGTGCTCTTCCTGGCGGAGCGCTCCACCAGCGCCGAGGTACAGGCCCGGATCGTCGACCTGCTCGCCAAGATCGGCACCAACTGACCTGCGGTGGGGGCCGGCGGCCGGCCGGGCCCCCCCCCCGGACGCCCCCCCCCCCCCCCACCCCGACAACAACCCCCCCACCCGAAAAACCAACCCC